>JBARCY010000455.1:0-3227 GCA_049794595.1 Candidatus Acidiferrum sp. | reverse complement strand
CTCCAGAAGCTGCCGATAACCTCCGAACCCAGCCGCCGGTAGCGATTATTGCGGCGGAAAGTGAACGGTCAGATTGGCGTTTACCGCATACGGCCGACCATTGCACGTGGCTGGTGTGAAATCCCAGCCGGAGACGATTTGAATGGCTCGCTGCTCGAGGTCAGGTCTGCCAGCCGGCAGCACGGCGGCTTCTCGGACGTGGCCATCCGCTTCAATGACAGCTTGCACTTTGATGTCGTACCACGGACCCGGGCCAGCAGAAGTCGGCTGAGGTGCAGATTGCACAATCGGGCGGCGGTGCTCGCTGCATCTGGTCAGCAAAGTGGCATTCGGCGGGGTCAACACGGCCCAGTCAATTGGACCATCGATGACACTGAATTTTTGTTCAATTTCCATGCGCAGCTGCCCGTTGATGTAGTGGCGAATATGGGCGGGCAGCCAGATACCTTGGAACGAGAAATAATCGGTATCTTCGATGAGCTCGTCGCTTACTTTCCAGCGGAGAAGGATGCCAAGCTCATCATCGAGGCAGATTTCATTGGATTGATAGGTTCTTCCGTTGACGGTCTCGAACTGGATGCACTTGGCGGCGCGCCCATCGAGCGTGGCAGGAGTAATGGATTGAATGATGTCGGACTTGTCGAATCGTCCGATTAATAGTGGAATTAGATGATCCACTTCCGAGAGTTCCGGCGGATACTCCTGGTAGGCATTCTGATACATGTTGCCCTGGTATTTAAGGCGAATGCCGTGGTAGTCCCCAAAATTATATTCGTCACGGCTGCCGTCTTTGGCGTAGATGGCGCTGAAGTTACCTTCTTTCACCGCGCCATCGACACCATACGCACGAAACGTCACGTCTTGTTTGTGGTTGGGCATGTTACTCGACGGAAGGCTGGCAGCATTGGCGCGCTCCAGAAGGCGAACCGCCTCGACTCGAGTGGGCATGTCTTGGGCAGATAGCGGCAAGCAGAGGAAGAGCAGGGATCCCGCGAGACAACCAAACGAGCGGAAGAATTTTGGCATAGCTCCTCCGGGACCTTTAGTGAGCCCATTGTACTCCAAATGGACGTATTATGGAATGGGTATAGAACGGCGAATGTTTCCTCCTGGGGGAGAACGCTAGGTGCCTTTTGAGCAAAAACCGCTTTCCCGACGCGCGTTAGAATTGGCGGGCGGCCAGGCGAGTGAGAACGGGATCGTGTTGCTCCAAAAGCGAATCCGCAAAACCGCGCGATGGAGCGCGCAAGAGAAGGAAAAGTTCGCCAGCCCATAGAAGAATGTCCAGCAGGCGGCCGCGCTGCAAATTGTCCATGTCTTTGCAGTGCAAGGCGACATCTAGAGCCATGCGAGAGCACTCCTCGATAAACGCCCTCAGCATAGGCAGATCCAGCTGCACTCGCCCTAACTTCTGGGCGCGCGGATCTATTCGCCGCAAGTTTTCGTAGCAGAGTTCGATGAAGTGGTTCAGGCAAAAATCCTGCTGGGCCAGTGAAGCCACAGCGGCCCCTTCACAAAAATCCACTGCGCAGATCTTGTCCTCAAACATCTTTGATATGGCCCCCAATTCAAGTTTTGCAGCTCGCACTTCCCCGCGGCATCCTCTCTTCCATCTAACCCATAGAAAAGTTGGATGTTGCGAAGGTGCTCAACTGTTGCCGGAAGACTTAGAGGTTCCGGCAGAAAAACCATCTCGAAGGATTCGAAGCGTTTTGGCGCTCTCAATCAGGCAAAAAAGGTTCGAGAATTTTCGGTTTTTTTCTCAAGCCGCGCACATCGATTCCTGTTCGTTCAGCCCAACCTCCAGCTCCGTTTCCGAGCAGGACTGTTCGAATTCCGTTGAAACTCGCGGCGCGCCGGGCACATAAGCAGAGAGCGTTTGGACGCGCAGGCAATGGTCCAGATACGGCGCCACTAAAGCCCGGACCCAGCGCAGGTTCTCGCTGCAACGCTGCAAGCGATCTTCTCCACGCCACAGAGTAACAACCGTAACTAGCCGCGTTTCGTGGTTCGCAATCATCACGAAACCGCCTGCGAACCCAGCTACCTCTCCAAGCGCGCCATTTATGGCCGCCGGCAAAGTTGCATGCACCTTGTGGGATTCGTGGGGCTTGGCAACAAACTCGATACTCAGAGCAGTGATGGAGGAGGCCTCCTGGCGCACGGTGGGCGACTGAGGACTCGCACTCAATCCATTCGAACTAAACGATCGCGGCAAAGCGTTGGATAAATTGGGGTATTGCACAGAACGTAACACGAGGCCTCCAAGTCATCGGTCCCCCCGTCTCAGGGGAGGCGCATCCGTGCCGGTCCAGGTCCGGCTCGGATGCGCCCTGGTGGGACACGCGTGGGACAGGGGATCAGTCCCTTCGCAGAAGGACTCCCTAGCTTTCGCAGGGTTCCTACAATCGATTAGTGCAGCAGGAACCCATTTCGTTTCAAACTGGAGGTTCAAAATGGGAAATGGGAAGGATTGCTCCCGAGGGATGGCACAGCTATACTCCTCACCACAATCTCGAGGGCGACGTGGAACTCTTCGCATTCACCAGGGAATACGTTGAGCGCCTCCGCGGGGGAGATCCCTCGACGGAGCAGCATTTTGTCGCTTATTTTGAGCAGCTTCTGCGCATCAAGCTGCGGGCGAGAATGCTTCCCTCGGAGACCGTCGAAGACCTTCGCCAGGAAACCTATATTCGTGTCTTGGCGAACCTGCGCAAGGGTGAGGATGCTGTTCGTCAGCCGGAGCGCTTTGGAGCCTACGTTAACTCCACCTGTAACTATGTCTTAATGGAGTTCTATCGATCCTCGAACAAAACGAGCCCTTGGGACGACTCCTACTTGGAGCTGCCTGACCACGCGGTGGACACCGAAGGGCTCCTCGTCTCCAAGCAGGCAAAGCAGCGCGTTCGACAGGTTCTGGCGGCCCTCCCTAAGAAGGACCGTGATCTCCTCTGGGCCTTTTTTATCGAAGAAAAAGATAAGGATGAGGTTTGCGTCCAATTTGGGGTGGACCGCGATTATTTTCGAGTTTTGCTCCACCGGGCCAAGGATAAGTTCCGGGATTTGTATGGCGAAGACAGGGAAGGGCTCTCCGGCAAGCTGCCCGCAAAGGAGCAGGCAAGAGTGAAGACGTGAAACGAACCGAGCCCGTCCTGCACTACTCATCGGATGACACAAATGGACCATAACGAAGCTGTGCGGCTGCACGCCGCCGAAAAGTACCTCCT
>JBARCY010000454.1:0-3286 GCA_049794595.1 Candidatus Acidiferrum sp. | reverse complement strand
TCCAAGCTCCTCGACTACTCCCCCAACGCCCCCGCCGTCATGGCCGAAGCCTACCGCGCCGTCGTCGGCCTCACGGCATCCCAATGCTCCGACGCCGAAGCCATCGACCGCCTCCTCAACCCCGCCCGCAATCCTTACCGCCTCGAAATCCTCGATATCGGCGTCCACGCACCCATGATGCGCGCTCTCCAGCACGCAAATTACACCTTCGCAAAAAAAATCAGCCACACCGCCGACAGCCAGGACCAGCGCCACCGCATGGTCCCCGGCTCCCGCCCGCTCCTCACTCTCGCCGACACCCGCGACCCCGACTACATCACTCCCGCCCTGCTCAACCAAAATCCCCGCGCCAAAGAACTCTACGACCGCGCCATGCAAGATGCTTGGTCCGCCAAAAATAGACTCATCGATGCGGGAGTCCGACCCGAAATCGCCCTCTATCTCCTCCCCAATGCCAAATCCATTCGCCTCGTCGAATCCGGCTCCCTCCTCCATCTCATCCACAAATGGACCATGCGCACCTGCTTCAACGCCCAGGAAGAAATCTACGCCGCCAGCATGGACGAAGTCGCCCAACTCCGCCAAGTCCATCCCCAACTCGCCAAACACATCGGCCCCCCCTGCCATCTCCGCGCCAACATCACCACCCCCATCTGCACCGAAGGCTCCCATTTCTGCGGCGTAAAAGTCTGGCTCGATTTCCCCAACACTCCCCGCCGCATTTAGCCCTCAGACGGTCCGCGTTTTCCGACACCGATGAACTTTGGAGGTAAAACAGTCTCCAGCATTTTTTCCTTTTCATTCCAGGTGACTTCCAAGGATTCTCGATGTTTCGCTCCCCAGCCAACGTAGCTAAGAAACATCCTCGCGCGCAGGCTGCCCGATGATCTTCCATGCGCTGGCGAAACTGCGTAAGCGTTTCTGTCTCCTTTGGACGTGGCCTTAATAGCAAACTTGTTGGTGCTCTTGTCCCACAGAAGCAACACGGCTGTTACCCCTGCCTTTGTAAGAATTCTCGACGCTGCAGCGTTAAAAACTATCGTCCCCTGGGGCGTTATCGCCAAAGTCGGCTCCTCAACTCGAACCCCGGTCCTCTTAAAAACTTCGTAAGCCATCATCAACCTCGCCTACCCAAATGTACGCGAATGAGATTTTCTATGCAATCATAAATGTGAGCTTCTGTGTAGACGCCTATGAATCCCTTGTGGTAGGCTACGCATACACGATGAGCCTTGCGGAAAAACTCCGGCATATCAAAGCAGCGCGCAAAATCGGCATGACCGACGCGCATATTCTTCGCATAGTTTTGGGTGGTGTATACGGAAGCGAAAGAAGGCGGAGACTTGTAGTGGAATGGGGAGAAGCGCTGGGGCTTACTTCGAGCGAAGCGCTCCGGCTCGCGCACGCTTCCGGACTGCTCCCGAGCGCACACCCGCCCCGCGGCGAGTAGTTTGAAAAGCCTCGCGATACAGCTCAGGAAAAGTTTTTTTGATAAAGCGATCATCCTCGGGCGACTCGCCTGCCAATTCGCGAATCTTCGTGATTCGCTCTCTGCGATTCAGCGCGCAGAACCCTTGGTCAATCGCCGCTACTAGCTGCTTCTGTGACATAGATAGGATTTTACCACTTGGCGCGGAGCCTGTACATGCATGATGCTCATATGCATCCGCTCAAGCAACCAGGATTCCCCTGCCGTTGCAAAATCAGTTGCGGCCGTCGAGCACGCGAAGCGCGAGCGCTTGCGCCGACGCAACCGCTTCATTCTCCGTAGTGCCGTACGCCATCACGCCTGGAAGATCCAATACTTCAGCGATCCAGCGACCGTCATCCTCGCGTTCCGTTTCCACTTTGTATATAACGTGAGACATATCGCAATCCTAACACGCCCATGGTCGAGCGTCAGCCTATTGCCTAACATCTGTTCTTCGCTTGCCCATTTTCTGGAAAGGCTTCGCAATAGAGCTCGGGAAAAGTTTTTTCCATAAAACGGCCATCTTCCGGGGAAGTCAAGGCGAGCTCGCGAATCTTCGTGATTCGCTCTCTACGATTCAGCAACCGGAACCGCCGATAAATCGCCGCTATGAGGTGCTTCTGCGACATAGCCAGAGTCTAATACCCGCCCGCGGGCGGCACGTTCCGAAACCTCGACATCCATCACCTACGTCTAATCTCTAGGAGGGCCATCCAGATGCACTCCCGCCTGACCTCGTTCGCCATCCTAGCCCTAGCTTTGCTCCTCATCCCTCCTGCCTTCGCCTTCGAGACTCCCCTCTCCCCCGAAGCCGTCCGCGACGCCTACTTCCTCGGCCAGCGCCATGAGCAAGACTTCACCGACTTAATGGCCAAATACACCCAGACGCTTCCGGCACCCGATTCAGGTCCCGACATCTCTTCCATCACTTTCCTCACGCCTTTCGCCCTCGTCGCCCAGCTTTCTAGCCAGCGCGCCATGAATTACAGCGCGCAGCAAGCCGAGCAAGATCATAACAACCAGCAAGAAATCGTCCGAATCATCATTCAGATTCAGCTCACGGAAACCTACGGTGCGCTGATTCCTCGCCCGACAGGCTCCAGGTCCGGCTCTCTCATCGGCTACGTGCTGCGGCCTTCTGATTTCTGGAAAGACTTTCAAGTTCAGGTTCTCGACAAGGAAAAGATCCTCATTCCGTCAGACTCTTCGGGGCAACCAATTTATGGGGGCGATGGGAATGGTGGTTCTATTCTCATCGGCGCGACGCTTCAGTTAGACTTTCCAGCCAAAGCATTCAAATCCGACTCCCCAGACATTCAAGTCACCCCTCCCGAAGGCGACCCCGTCTCTGTCGACTTCGACCTCTCCGCTCTGCGCTGATCTCGATCCGCAACCACTCTCCAACCCGCAACTTTAATCTCCAGTCTTCTCAATCACTTCCGCACCGTTTCGAACGGTAACTAACATTTTACTTGACATTCGATGTATATATCTGCTAAAATTTCCCATGTTCACTGCCAAATATCCTCAAACGTATCGCCCTCTTCTCTGCAACCTCTGTGTACTCTGTGTTAAGAAAAGCTTTCAGCTACACCGTGGCGCCTCCCCCGTTGAAATCGCCCAGCCTCTTCCCTCTTTTTCCACAGCGAGTAAACATCACACACACCCAAACGCCCGCATCTCTCGTATTTTCATGCGCTTCCGCACACTTTCCGTGACACCGGGGGTAGGGGGTCTTGTCGCTCAAGGTGGGGCAGGCAATCCTGCCTATCCTCGGCCAACAGTGGCACACGCTTTAGCCTATGCTTGCTCAGG
>JBARCY010000453.1:0-13353 GCA_049794595.1 Candidatus Acidiferrum sp. | reverse complement strand
GCAATGGGCAGGAGACCAACCTCGGGCATCGTCCCTCCTGTCCCATCAGAAAACACCTCTCGCCCCTCCCTGTCGACTCCTCGATATCCAACTTGTGCCGAGGATGTCAACAGAGCCATCAACGCTTACGGACGTTTCGCAAACGCTGATTTTAAAGGAGTTATGCGTGCGAGTGCCGAACGCAGGTACCGGGGCGCTGACGAAGGCGTGAACAGTTAGGATCGGGGAGTTCGGAAGTTTGGAGGCGGGTGGAGGAAGAAAATCGAAAGATAACGCGGAGGCGCAGACAGGACAGAGGATTTGCAGAGAGCAGGAAGTGGCTGAGGCGAGGTTGCTAACGACTAGCCTATGGGATGTTACCACTGACGTTAACGGACTGTCAATAGTTTACTTTGATGCCATTCGAAGCGGCTGTGAAAAATGGGGGAAGAAAGGGCGCGGTGGATGGCGGGTCGTGAGTAGAACAAGACGAAAAACCCATCCTTATACGAACCGAGCCGGCGGGGTCCGACCTCCCGCGATGCTGTGCGTGGTCGAATCCTGGGGATTCGGTTTGCGAAAGCGCGGGAGATTTCTCTCGGGCCGCGCTGGCCCTCGCCGGCTTGCTACAATGGAGGTACCAGCCAGAAAGCCGAGGTATGTATGGAGTCTGCAAAACGTCACGCCGTTGTTCTTATCCTGGTTGCGTTGGTCCTGTTCGCACTTCAAGCCGGAGTTTGGAGCCGATCGGTCGTCCACGATTATTCAGAAACTGCGAAACAAAATTCTGAGAGCCAGCATCCGCCATCGGAGATACCGGGCGTTGCCGGGATCTGCTTGCTGCTGGCGGCCGGCGCACTCGTAGTGCGGCCACCGTTTGGCGAATAAGCCCACAGCCGGACCGAACGGAGTGCCCGCGGCACACTGCGTCAAAGTGGTCGCACGTGAACCCGGCGTGTGAGGCACTGGCGGTGCGAGGCTCCAATTATTTGGCGTGTTCTAGTTCTTTGAAGTAGGGATGACGCGGTCGGCAGACAACGGGAAGCCTAGTGTGCCAGCGTTGCCTGAACCAAGGTCGTAGATGCCGGTGCGCAGGTAGACGTCACCCGGTGGAACATCGATCTCGAGATACAATGGGAGGCCTTTCGATTCGAGCTCCGCGTAGGCGGCGGGCTTCAAGGCAAATCTGCTGGCGCGCTTCGAAATGTTGACGATTTTGCCCTCCCGATCATAAGCAACGAGCATCGCCTCAAGGCGGCCATGCCGCACACCATCCGAGGTCGTTTGGAGGGCGAAATCCTTCAGGGAAGCCGCAATGTCCACGCCGTAGCGAGTAAAGGGCCCTTTCAATTGGGTGTTGAGGCCGGCGCGGCGCGCCTTGGGGGTAGGCTGCGGCTGAATAGGGCTGGCTTGAATCTGGTAGGTAATCTGATCGAAATTGGGCATGCCAAAGCCCACCAGCGGAATGAGCGGATCGTTGGCGGCGTCTTCAGCGGCATCGGGCGCCTCAGGCTTATCCGCGTAGTAGCCGCGGCGATAGGAGAGTTTGTAGCTCTCGTTTGGAATTTTGACTGAGATACGACGGTATTTGCCGTCGTTTTTGGCGTTGGTCGGGGCGTAGGCAAGGGTGTAGTAGTGCGAGCCTTCGTCGATGGCTTTGGCCATGGCAGCGTCGAGACCGTTGGTGTTGTAAAAGGCGCGGCCGCCGGTTTCCTGGGCGAGCGTTTCCATGGCAATTTGGGTGGTCGCGAACTCATGCAACATTTCCGCTTGGGTGTCGACAGGTATGTCGAAGCTACCGTCGCCGATGAGGCCGCGGGCGGAGACAGGATAAATAGCGACTTGCGCTGCAGTGAGCATATCCGAAGTCTGCTGCACGTGTTCTTGATGTCTAGGCGTGTGCACTTTGTCTTCGGGAGCGAAGCTAATAGGGAAAGTATCCGCGAACCAAATCACATTTTTGCGGGCGGGAATGCCGGAAAGATAGCGTGCGAGATGCTGAAAAGCTTGCAGTGTTAGCTCGCTGCGGCTACCTGTCCTGAAGGCGGTCTCTTCTCCGAGATACTGCTTCACGGCACCAACCGCGGCCGGCGAAGCATCCATCATGATCATGGCCTGGAGGCTCGCTTCTTCGGCTGCGTGTCGTGAAGGAGTTGTGTTCAGCCAAGATGACTCGGGAATGACCCCGGATTTCTTATCGTCGAGTTCGCCGGAAAGGCCAGAGAAGTCCGTGGTGAAGCCGCGGATGAGACGCAGTTGTTGCGTCCTGAGGGTAAAGATGGCAAGGCGCGTTCCGGGTGGCACGGCCTTCAAATATTTAATCGCTTGGTTGCAGACGTCTTCCTGGAACCACGGCTGGGTATTTAGCATGTCGATCAGAAGGACGTTGACGGAATCGCCGGATTTCACCGGCTGAATGTTCGAGTAGACATTCGGGGGCAATGCGGGAGGGCTGACCAGCGCAGAGGTTTCGCGTTTGTGTTCCTCGAAAGCAGAGAGGGCTTGGGGCTTGCCGTCTTCGATGACCTGGAAGTCCTCCTGGCGCAGATTGGGGACTGTTTCGCCCTTGCGATTCGTTGCCACGACATCCAGAAGAACGACGCGAGTTTCGACCTTGATGGCGGGTGTAACGGTCTGCGGCGGATTGCTCGCGTGGCTAGTGGTAGGAGCCTGCGCTTTAAGCGGAGAGGCCGCGAAGGCCGCGAGGAAGAACCCGAGCAAATAGCGCTTCTTTGGTCGGGTCATCCGAGATCCTTTGAGTGGAAGGGACTTAGCATGCCTGAGCAAACGTCCCGTCCCAATTATTCAATACTTAGTCCCTAAGTTGCTACGACGCACTCGACTTGGATTCGGGGTACGAGGCGGGGCCGATGAATTCCTGCGGGACACACAGCGAGCGACCGGGAACTCGCTGATGCGATCCACCGGTTCAGGGAGAAACCCTCTTCTTTGGCGAGGCGTTGGACGGCTGCGCTTCCGAGAACCGCGAACGGCACCAAAACTACATGTGCTTGCTGGAGTTGAGAATCGGCCATGCATCGCGACCAAAGCTAGGACTGTTGCTATAGACTAGCCATTGCGGAAACGCCAAAGTTTTCGGCGCGGGGGAGGCAGGGACTCGTGAACCAATTGGAACTCATTGCTGATGCTTATCAGGCGGCGACGGTGAAGGGCGCGTGGCATGGGCCTACGCTGGGCGAGCTGCTGGGGCGGGTTACGCCGGAGCTTGCGACCGTGCGGCCGACTCCGGGGGGACATTCCGTTTCGGAGCTGCTGCAGCATTTGCTGCTTTGGAATGAAAGAACGCGGGATACCTCCGAGAGCCATCCGATGCCGCGCTGGGAGCCTGAAAAGGAGTGGGCGGAGCCGCAGATTCCCTGGAACGAACTCGTTGCACGATGGAAGCAGAGCCGCGAGCTGCTCGAAGAAAAGATTCGGAATTTTCCCGCCGAGGACTTAGCAAAACAGGTTCCGGGGCGCGACTATCCGTACGAGACGCTGCTCAACGGGACCGTGCAACACACGATTTACCATTCCGGACAGATCGCGATGGTCTTGAGCATGCTGCGCTCGCGCGATCAGTAGCGCTTAGCGGAATAACCAGAGGCGAGGACGAGAAGCATTCCCAAAACCCAAGCGAAATGGCCTTCGCGCGGGCGATAATTCTGATCGTGGAAAATGATCCAGCAAAAAGGAATTATAGCTGGGATGAGAACTCTGCAAAGTGAGACATCTCGACTCATAGGCCGAAATGGGGAAGCGATCGCGTACATCAAGAATGCGGGATTAATCCATAGCACCACGAAGATTGACGCTAAATCCCAGAAGTGAATCGGGGACGGCGTGCTCCGCAGTATTCCATTGATAAGTATGATCGCAACGACCTCGGGCAGACCTGTGGCTGTCCAGCCGGTTACAGGTCCCTTGAAATCGACAAAGGCAGGGAGAAAGAAACTTGAACCATCGAGGGAGATTCCAATCCAATAAAGGCTCGCGCGCAGACTGGGCGTCACGGGGCGAAACTCGGCGAGCGAGTATCATTTGCGTTCATTGGGCGCTGAGGCGGGGGACTTGAGGAAGGCGTCGAGCTTGAGGAATTTGCGGCCGAGGGCGGGGCTGAATGTGGACCATTCTTCTTCGCCGGAGTCGGCGGCGAGGGCGGCGCGAACGGCGGCCATTTTGGAGTCCATGTCGTCGAGGTAATGGAATACGAGGGCTTCGCGGATCATGGGGAGTTTGGGGGAGCCGAATTCGTATTGGCCGTGATGGCTGATGAGGAGATGCTGGACGACGGCTTTTAGATGCGGGGGGAAACCTTCGATGGCGTCCATGGCTTTGGAGACGGTTTCGAGCTCCATGACGATGTGGCCGAGAAGCTGGCCTTCGGTGGTGTAGTTGATGGCGCGGTCGTAGCAGAGCTCTTCGAGCTTGCCGACGTCGTGGAGGATGGCGACGGTCATTAAGAGGTCGGCATTGAGCTCGGGATAGTGTGCCGCGATTTGCTTTGCCAGGCCGCAGAGGCTGACGACGTGTTCGAGAAGGCCGCCGAGATAGGCGTGGTGCATGACCTTGGCGGCGGGGGCGCGCTTGAAACGCGCGGCGATGGCGGGGTCGCCGAGGATGGAGTTGACTAATTTCTTGAGCCAGGGATTCTGGATGGAATTCGCGTAATCGAGGAGCTGCGCCCAGAGCTTGCCGAGGTCTTCTTTTGTGTGCGGGAGAAAATCGGCGAGATCGACCTCTTCGGGCTTGGCGAGGCGGAGTTGCTGCAAGGTGAGCTGCAGCTTGTTGCGGTAGCTCTCGACACGAGCATTGACTTTGACCACGTCGCCGCGACTGATGTCTTTTGCGGAGGCGTCAGCTTGATCCCACATGACGGCTTCGATGGCGCCGGTGCGGTCGCCGAGTTCGAGACGGAGATATGACTTGCCCGCGCGCGTATTGCGAATCTCTTTTTCGTTCACAAGAAAAAAAGAAAGAATGGTTTGTTCCGCGGCGAGATCGCTGACAAACGGCGCTTTCATCAGTCGCCCGAATCCCCGGGACGCTTGCCGAAGAGCAGGAATTTCTTGTGGCCCTTTTTGGTCTTGGTGACCTCGGGGGTGGCGCTGACTTCCTGAATCTCCGAGTTGCCGCCACCAGCGTTGTCCTGGTAGCCGGGCTTGACGATGACGTAGCTTTGCTCACGAAGAGTCTTTAGATAATCGCGCAGGGCGGGCTGCATTTTTTGCTCGTAGAGTTTGTTGGTGATTTCGTTTTCGACTTTATCGAGCGGCTGCTGGCCTTCGTCGTAGTGCTCCATGACCTGCATGATCAGGAAGCCCTGCTTGGTTTCGAGCACATCGGTGAGGTCGTTTTTCTTCAGTTTAAAGACAACATCCTCAAGTTGCGGCGACAGTTCTCCCCGTTTGTAGGCGCCCAAGTATCCGCCTTGTTTGGCGGTGGCGCCGTCGGAATAGCGCTTGGCGATTTCGCCGAAGTCTTCGCCGTCCTTGACGCGCTTAAGCGCGGTCTCGGCTTTTTTCTTCAGCTCCGCGACTTCCGCGGCATCTTTGCCGGCGGTGTTCACTTCGATGGAGCGCAGGAGGACTTGCTCCGGGCGAATGTAGTCGCTCTTGTGATCGTCATAGTATTTCTGGATTTCATCCTTGCCGATGTTGACGTGCGAGCCGACTTCCTCGCTGATGACTTTTTTGGTGAGGATGCCGTTGCTGATGTTGTTTTTGAAATCATCCCAATTGAGGCCCTGCGAAGTGACGGCTTGCTCAAGAGCTTCCATGCTGGTGAGCTTGTTTTCGATGCGAATCTCGTCGAGCTGCTTGATGGTTTCGGCTTCGACGTTCAGAGCCATGTCCTTGCCGCGCTGGACCAGGAGAGATTGGTCGATGAGGTCGCTAAGCGCATTTTTCTCGTGGTCTGCGATGATCGATTTCAGTTGCTCCGGAGTGCAGTGGTTCTGGCACTCCTGCTTGGCGTCATCCTCGGAGCTCGCCCTGGAGTGGTCGAGTTCGGAGCGGGTAATGATCTCGTTGTTGACGCGAGCGACGATCTCTTCGACGACTTTGCCTTCAGTTTCGGAGGCTACCGGCATTTTGGCAGGGGCGGGTTTCTTGGGCTTGACGGCTGTAGGCGTATCCGGCGGAGCTTCGTCCGGCTTCTCGAGAGTTGGCTTGGCTGCCGGGTTCTGTGCTTGCGGAGCCGGATTCTGTGCTTGCGGAGTCGGATTGACGGGCTGCTGAGCCGCGAGCGGCAGGGCGACGAATAGCGCCGCGATGACTGCGAGATTACGCATGTAGTTCCTCATCCATAGAGTTTAGCTCTGCCCTTGAAGGCCGAGCAATACGTTTCTAAGAGCGCCTGGGACCGATTCCCCGCGGGTGGTTTCGAGCCAAAGAACGCCGCTGGGATCGAGTTTTATGCCCTTGCGCGAGCGCACGACTTTGACCAGCGTGGCGGGGTCGAGCGGCGTTTCCGCGTGGAAGCGGATGGCAACGCGGTTGCCCTGGCGCTCGACTGCGGAGATACGCAGGCGCTCACACATGGATTTGAGGACGGCATACTCCAAAAGGTTTTCTACCGTGGCGGGCGGGGCGCCGAAGCGGTCGGCGAGTTCGCGGCGCACATCTTGCTTCTCTTCCTCGGTGGCAATCGAGGAGATACGCTTGTAGGTGCGCAGGCGAAGGTTTTCGCTGGGGATGTAGTTTTCGGGAATGCGGACGTCGAGGCCGAGGCTAAGCGTGGTGCGGAGTTCGGGAACGGATTCTTCGCCTTTGAGCTTGGAGACGGCGCGTTCGAGCATTTGGCAGTACATGTCGAAGCCGATAGCTTCGATATGGCCGTGCTGCTGGCGCCCGAGCATGTTGCCGGCACCACGGAGTTCGAGGTCGAGGGCGGCGATGCGGAATCCGGCGCCGAGTTCGCTGAACTCTTTCATGGCGGAGAGGCGTTTGCGGGCGATTTCGGAGAGGGCAGTGTCGGGAGGGACGAGCAGATAGGCGTAGGCGCGCTGATGTGAGCGGCCGACCCGGCCACGGAGCTGATAGAGTTCGGCGAGGCCGAGGCGGTCGGCGCGGTTGATGAGAATGGTGTTGGCTTTGGGAATGTCGAGGCCGTTTTCAACGATGGTGGTGGCGACCATCACGTCGGCTTCATCGCGGATAAACTTGAGCATGACGCTTTCGAGCTCTTTTTCGCCCATTTGGCCGTGACCTACGACAACGCGGGCCTTTGGCACGAGCTTCTGGACGAGAGTCGCGAGAGAGTAGATGGATTCGACGCGATTGTGGATGAAGTAGACCTGGCCGTCGCGGGCCAGCTCGTTTTCGATGGCGCGCCGAACGAGGTCTTCTTGGAAGGAAGCGACGACGGTCTGAATGGCGAGGCGGTCGCGCGGCGGAGTCTCGATGACGGACATATCGCGGAGTCCAACAAGCGACATGTGCAAGGTGCGAGGGATTGGTGTGGCGGAAAGGGCGAGAGCGTCGACGTTTTGGCGCATTTCTTTCAGGCGCTCTTTGTGAGCAACGCCGAAGCGCTGCTCTTCGTCCACAACGAGCAGGCCGAGATCCTGGAACTTTACATCCTTCGATAGGAGGCGGTGCGTGCCGATGACGATATCGACTTTGCCGGCTTCCACTTGGGCGAGAATTTTCTTTTGCTCGGCGGGGCTGCGAAAGCGGCTGAGCATTTCGATGCGCACGGGAAAAGCCGCGAAACGCTGCTTGAATGTTTCAAAATGCTGGAAGGCGAGAACAGTGGTGGGCGCGAGGACGGCGACTTGTTTGCTGTCGGCGACAGCTTTGAAGGCCGCGCGCATGGCGACTTCGGTCTTGCCGTAGCCCACGTCGCCACAGAGGAGACGGTCCATTGGAGTGGGGCGTTCCATGTCGCGCCTGATGTCGGCGATGGCGGTGTTTTGGTCGATGGTTTCCTCGAATTCGAAGGCGTCCTCGAATTCACGCTGGAAATTGCCGTCGGAGGAAAACGCAAAACCCTGCGCGGTTTTGCGGGCCGCGTAGAGTTGAAGAAGCTGCTCGGCCATGTCCTCCAGGGATTTGCGGACACGGGTTTTGCGGGTGTTCCAGCCCGTGCCGCCTAATTTATCGAGCGTGGGATGGGAGCCTTCGACGACGCGATAACTTTGCACCAGGTCCATACGTTCGAGCGGGACGTACAGGCGCGCATCTTCGGCGTAGCGCAGCAGCATGAATTCGCCGCGATGGCCATCCGATTCGATTTGGCGCAGTCCTTCGAACTGGCCGATGCCATGATCGACGTGGACAATGAAGTCACCGGGCTTTAGTTCCGCAAAATCGGTGAAAAACCCGGAAGTACGAATCTTATGGCTGGGGCGCTCGACCGTTGGGGCAACGTCGAAGAGATCGGCGTGGCCAAAGATGGTGAGCTTGGCTTCGGGAAAAGTGACGCCCTCCGCAAATGGAGCGCGGATTAAGAGCAGGCCGGCAGTTTCGAGGGCGCCCTCGGCGGTGAAACCAGCGGCGGCGTTTTCCGTTTCGCCGAGGACGTAAGGGACATCGTACTCGCGGGAGATGTCCGCGAGGCGCTCGAGCTCGCCGGTACTGGCAGCGGTGAGGAAAACTTTCCCACCGGATGCGAGCCGGGTTTTCACGTCGCCCATGCAAGCAACCACATCTCCATGAAAGCGGGCGCTGGGACGCGAGGAGAGTTCGAATTGCGGGGCTGAGCCGATATTGACGGCGAGCTGTTCGAGATGGGCTTGCGAAGCTTTTTCGAGCGCGGCTGCAAACTCTTCTTCGCTCAAGAAGAAGTGCGACGAGGAAGGAGCGCTCGCGCTGCCCTGGCGCTCGTAAATCTCTGTGGCGTGCGCGAGATGCTTTTCCGCGGCGTCGCGCAAGTTTTGCGGCTCGTCCAGGAAAACAACCGGCTTGAGGGAGCTTTCCGCTAGCTCGAAAAGCGAGCTTTGTCCTCGCAGTTCCGCCGGGCCGAAGAAGGAAGTTGCTTCCCACGCCGGAGCTGCCGTGGGCGATGCCGGTCGCGACGCGCCCACTCGCGCGGCTATGTTCCATTCGGTGAGAGGCAGGAGCGTGGTGCGATTCACGGGCGCGATGGAGCGCTGTGTGCGGGGATCAAACTCGCGCACCGATTCGACCGTGTCACCAAGCAGCTCGATTCTGACTGGGCGGGGCGCTTCCGCGGAAAAAACGTCGACGATGCCGCCGCGCATCGCGAATTGTCCCGGGAGTTCGACCATTTCCGTGCGCGTGTATCCCACGCCGGCCAGATGCGCGACGAACTCTTCGAGGGGGACTTCCGCATCTTTCGTGAGCGTGCGAGCGAGCGACAAGTAAAGCGTGGCGTCCTGAAAACGCCAGAGCGCTGCCTGGACTGGGGCGATGACCAGCGAGACTTGGCCATCCGTCAGGCGAAAAAGCGTTGCGGCGCGTCGTTCGAGAATGTCCGGGTGCGGACTTTGCGATTCCCACGGCAGCGTGTCAAAAGCTGGAAGGGTGGCCACTCCTCCCGTCGCACCAGGAAAAACATTTGAGAAAAAGCG
Organism: Candidatus Acidiferrum sp.; assembly: GCA_049794595.1. GTDB lineage: Bacteria > Acidobacteriota > Terriglobia > Acidiferrales > UBA7541 > Acidiferrum. The sequence goes on along the minus strand of JBARCY010000453.1, from coordinate 3,839 downwards.
GACGGTTTCCGCGAGAGATTCGGCGCGGCGATTCGAATCCGTGACGAAGAAGGCGGGGCGACGCAGCTCGTGTGTGAGATACGCGGCGAGGAGAGCCTTGGCAACATCGTGCAAGCCGGAAAGAGAAATGTGCTGCGCGCCACCGCGTAACGCTCCCAGCGCGCCTTCCACCGCGGGGTGGCGAAGCACAGCTTCCAATCGTTCGCGAACGGCAGGCAGGATCATGCGCGGACGTCAGGCTTCCACGCGAGACGCGGGAGCAGCCTCGCGGATCTTTCGGAGAATCTCCGTGGTGGAATAGCCGGGGACAACAGGGATGGAAATTACGCGTCCACCGGCGGCTTCCACTTCTTCGCGTCCAACGATTTGATCGCCGGGCCAGTCGCCGCCCTTCACCAGCACATCCGGAAGCAAACCAGCGATGACCTCGCGCGGTGTGAGCTGATCGAAAATCACAACTGCGTCCACACATTCGAGCGCGGCGAGAATTTCCGCGCGCTCGCCTTCGGGCAGTACGGGACGCCCGGCGCCCTTTAGCTGCCGCACGCTGGCGTCACTGTTGAGGCCAACAATCAACACGTCGCCAAGCGCGCGAGCTTGCTCCAGGCTGCCGATATGCCCAGGGTGCAGCAAATCGAAGCAGCCATTGGTGAAGACGACGCGGCGGCCGTTGCGTTTCTCGCGGCCAAACCGCAAAATCGCTTCCTCGATAGTCAGAATCTCCGGGTGCAAAGGAACTCCATGAAGGCCGACGCAATCGCTGCCTTAGTGTTAAGTGAACGGCTAGTTTACCACGCACGGGATGCTCAACGCTTTCGCGCCGGGCGCCCGCGATGAAGTCCCACAAAACGATTCGCGCCGTCGTTGGCGCCGGATTCTGCGGCGTGGGACTGTGGCTCGCGCTTACAGTTCCCTATCACCCGCATACTTTTCGCATTGACGCGGGAGGCTGCCGCCTGGTGACGGACATCGTGGAACCATCCGGCGGCGTGCCAGATGGTGGCATGCCACAAGGATACGTTGTACTCCTTCATGGACTCTCCGCGAACAAACACATCATGTCGTACCTCGCGGCGGGATTCGCTTCGCAAGGCTTACGCGTCTTTGTGCCGGACTTGCCGGGACATGGAAGAACGGACGGCCCGTTTTCGTATGAGCGCTCGGAGCAGTGCGGCGAAAACCTGGTTCGCGAGTTGATCGCGCGCGGGCTGCTCGATCCGGAAAAGACGATCCTGGCCGGCCATTCCCTTGGCGGGGCTGATGCTTTGCAGGTTGCTTCCCACGTGCCAGTCGCGGCTGTGATTGCGATTTCTCCCGCTCCCATGAGGCCGGTCGCGGGGCTTCCTCCGGAGACGATTCCTTTTCATGGATTCGGCGCGCTGCCGTCTCATTCGCTGGTGATGAGCGCAGGTTGGGAGCCGGAGCGCATCCGCGACGCGGCAAAAGATTTGGTGCCGATTCCCGGCGACGGAACGAGCCAGTACGTGGTGATTCCCCGCTCGTCACATGTGAGCATTTTGTTCAGCGCCATGGCAATGTCGGTTGCTGAAAAGTGGGCGGTTCTGATTCTGCATTTGAATGAGCGGCCAACTTTGCCTTCGCATCGAGGGTTGATCGGCTTTTTCGCAGGCTTCGTCGGGATACTTTTACTGGCGGGGCCATTTCTCCGCGAAACTTTGCAGAGCAAAAACGACGCACCTCCCCGCACTGAAAATTTCCCCACAATTAGGCAAGGCCGTGCGTTCGTTGAGTGCGCAATCATTGCTCTGGGCGGAGCCGGGCTTCTCTCTTATTGGATCCCCTTACGTGCGCTGCGCCTCTTCGAAGGCGGCTATTTTGCAAGTTTTCTGCTGATCCTCGGCCTAGTTCTACTGGCCTTGCACTGGAACTCTCTGCGCGATGTGTTTGCGCCGGGTGCGAGCAGTGCTGCGGCCTCCAGGCCTATTTACTTGACTCTGCTTATGGCCGCCTTCGCCGCTTTGCTCCTGCAATTCCTCGTCACGAACTGGATGGATTTGACGTTCAGCGAGGCATGGCTCACGGCGGCGCGATGGGCGCGCTTCGGGCCGCTTTTCCTCGCCGTTCTTCCCTATCACGCCGCGGAAGAGTTGCTGCTCGGTCCCGCGTCTCCCGGCAAAGGACTACAGCGATTGCTCTCCGCTCTCTTGCTCCGCCTGATTGCCTTGTGTGCCATCGTTGCGGGCATCTTCCTCTTGCACAGCGGCCAAATTCTTGTGGTGCTTTTGGTTCCTTATTTCGGGCTATTTTGCCTGCTTCAGCGGTGGGGGATGAATATTGTCCGGGAAGTTACCGCCTCCGCGGCGGCGGCCGCGCTTTTCGGTGCTATACTCCTCGCGGGGTTCTGCCTGGTGGTCTTCCCCACCGCTTGAGAGGAACCGTCGCCTAAGAACTTGGTTGTCAAACCCGCCCGCCGCCTGTAGGTTCCTCATTAAGCGACGGAGTTCGAAACCAACAGCGAGATAGGATTATGGCTGAGATAGCGATCGTCGGCGGCGGACCCTCCGGCGCGATGTGCGGTGAGCAACTTGCGCGCGCTGGACATCAGGTCCACATTTTTGATGAGCGTCTCGCGTGGGAAAAACCGTGCGGCGGGGGTTTGACCCATAAAGCCGTCGAGTGCTTTCCTTTTCTGCTGGACAATGCCTATCCCAAAAAATTGGTGCGTAACGTCGAGCTGATCAGCAGCAACGATCATCGCGCCAACCTGGAAATGTCGCACCCTATCGTGATTTATTCACGCCGCGTGCTCAACGGCATGCTGCTGGACCGCGCCAAAGATGCCGGCTGCAAAGTGCGGCAAGCGCGAGTGCTCGCGGTGGACACGAGCGCGCCCAAGCCGCGCTACTCCGTCGACGGCGAGTGGCGTACGGCCGATTTTCTCGTCCTGGCGGCCGGCGCCCGCAATCAGATCGTGCCGGAAACGCGGGCGTTGCAACGCGACGAACTGGAGATGACCCAGGGCTATTTTGTTCCGCAGACCGCCGACTGCATTACCGTGAAATTCCTGCCGCACTTCGAGGGCTATATTTGGTCGTTCCCGCGCTGCGACCATCTTTCCGTCGGGATTTGCGGAAGCATGGCGGCACATACGAGCGCAGAGCTGAAGACGCATCTGAACGCGTTCGTCGAGAAGCATGGCATCCCCATGACAGGCGCCAAGTTTTACAGTCACGTGCTCCCGTCGCCGAGAGAACGCACGCTTTCCGATCGCGCGGTTCTGGGGAAAAATTGGGCGCTGGTCGGCGACGCGGCGGCGTGGGTCGATCCGTTGACCGGCGAAGGGCTCTTTTACGCCATGCGTTCCGGCGAATTGCTGGGGCGATCGATTGCGGAAGGCTGTCCGGAGAAATACACGGCCTGGGTTAAGGCGGCGTTCTCTTCGGAGCTGGAATTGGCGGCGCGCATCGTGCGTCGTTTCTATAGCGGATCGTTTCTCGGCGCCGCCGTTACCACGCGCATGGTGCAGTTCATGAACCGCAGCGCCGTGTTTCGGCAGTTGGTGGGCGACCTCTTCAGCGGTACGCAGGATTACAGCAGCCTGAAACGCCGCCTCTGGGGCCACCTGGGAATCACCGTGAGCGATTTCATCGCCAGCGTCCTGAACATCGAGCGGCCTGCCACGGCGCAAGTTCCGCGCGGCGGCGCTGCCGCGGGCGACTGACGGCGAGAGTGCCGTCCCGATTGAAACTTTGCTAGAAGCTATTGCACAACCCTCCGCAAGACGATCATGAAGCAGGCAATATGAAAGAAGGCGCCATAGATCGTGAGCGAGCGGTCGTAGCGCACGACCAAGCGCCGGAAGTTACCGAGCCAGGCGT
>JBARCY010000452.1:0-5913 GCA_049794595.1 Candidatus Acidiferrum sp. | reverse complement strand
GATCTTTCACTTCAAACTTCCGCGTGTAACGCAAAACGTTTCCCTTAACTTCCGACTCGCTCTGATAGCTCGCGAATCCGTAGTCAACCTTCACAGGAGGCGGCAGGTCGTCGACGTGGTAGCCCGCTGGAAGCGTGATCTCGAAAACATCCGAATCGAGCGACGGCCCCCGGAACTCGACCGGGAACTTCCTCGGCTCCTTCGTTTCCAGCAATCCGCTGGACTTGACTCCCACAACCCGTGGCCGCAGCAATAGCAGATTTCCCGCCACCTTGGCATAGTCCTGCGCGACCAGGGAGTAGTCGTACACAAACGGTTGATCGTTAAGCATCACATTCGACACCGAGGCCTTCGTGATCTGGTAATTCGCCAGCGAGTCGGCCAACAGACTTTCGATAGGCTTGATCTTGTCCTTGTTCGTAGCCGCGGACCTCATTGCGTACCTCTGTGCAGCCCCGCGGTCTCCCATCCGAATTTCCGTCACTTCTCCCGTCAGCGTTCCCGCCGCCGTCAGCGTCAATTTCCCCACCCGCCGGATTCCGTTCAATGCCGCCGGCAACTCCGGAAGCTCCACCAACTCGCCTCCAGCTTCCGTCACGAGCAACGCGTAATTTGCCTGCAGCGGCCCGCGCAGATATCCAAATGGCGTCAAATCATCCGTGGGATCGAATATCAACAGCTGCCCCAATTTCTTGTCCTGCAAAACGGCCGTCAAAGACGGATCGTTCACGCCTTCGGGCAGCTTGATCGCAAGAATCACATGGTTGAACCAGTTCACCGCCGGCGTCGTTGCATTGACTGCCCCTCGGTCTGTGTTGACGACCACATAATACGAATCGACCCCAATTTCCTTCAGCATCGTGCTCATCAGCGTCGCTTTATCTTTGCAATCACCAAAGTGATGCGAAAAAACATCGTTCGCCGCATGCGGCTGCCATCCGCCGATTCCCAGCTCAATCGCCACGTATCGAATATCGTCCTGCACAAATTTTCCAAGGGCGCGCATCTTTCCCAATGCAGTCGTCTCTGAAGCAGTCAACTCCGCCACTTTCTGCTTGATCTCCGGCGAACTCTCCCGCCTTCCTCTCACCAATCCCGCTTCCCAAAGCCCCATATCGTTCCAGTTTTCGAATCCTCGATTCTGCTCTCCGCCAGGCGGAAGGAAGGACACGATCATCTGCCCCGCCACGGCGGTCCAGGGCGGCATATCGTCTTCCGGCCGAATCGCCTCGACGTTGTTCAGCGCCCATTGCCACTGATTGTTTCCTGCCGAAATTGCTTTCACTTCCGGATAATTTAAAAACACCGCCTTGTATTCCCAGCCAGGGGGCAGCTCCAGAGTGTAATGTGTTTCCGCCACGGGATCTGTGCTCTGAAATCCCCACTCGTCCTGCAAAATATATGGCCGTCTTTCGCGTTCGATTTCGTAGCCGACAATGTTTCCCGGATCGGCTGCCGGTATCTTCAGAATTTTTGTACGATCGTCCGAAGCAAACTCCCCGTTCAAGACCCCCGTCAGGGCTGCCTCGACAACATCCTTGTCTTTCACTTCATAGTCCTTGCCCTGCGCCGGAATGCACCAGCCCCGCAGCCCCGTAATGCGCGTCTCCGAATCGAAAGTTGCGAGCACTAACCCGCGCTCCCGCCCGCCAGGCCGCAATATCTTGTACGCTCGCCGTTCGATGCTCTTTATTTTTCCGTTGGCCTGCACGTTCAAAATGTCTTCGGAGTAGAGCAGCACCGCATCCGTCTTTTCATCATGCGCGGGCAGTGGCGCGTTCACCAGGGCATGCATCCATTGCGGCGCGTCGTTAGCGCGGGCCGCCGGTCCTCCCACTGCGCAAAGAGCCAACGCGCCTGCCAGCCAAGCGCCCCAATGCGTGGCCCTAGTTGCTCGCGGACGTGGCTGCCGGTTGCAGTACAATTTGCTGTTCATCGGCCGTCCTCACCGTTTCATAAAATTTACGAAGCGCTGGATAGAATTTCTGGTCCAGCATGATCAGATCACTCTTCATCACGCGCTCAATGTGCAGCGTCCCTTTATCGTTTTCGGCTTTCATCGTGTAGAGCAACACCTTGGCATCTTCGTTTTCCGGCTTCGGCACGCTGCTGACCTGCCAGCCCAGCGGCAGGTCAATCGTTACGTCGTCCACTTTTTCCAATCGGTAATGAAAGTACAGTGGATGCACACGCGTCGTATGCTCGCACATGTGCTTTTCGGCAGCGTCAAAGAGCCCTATCGCCATGACCGCGCGCCGCCCGGCTCCCGACGCCCAGCCCGGCACCTTCAAGTTGAATTCCGCCACAAGTTTTGCATCCGAGCTGGACCAATCCGGTTTGTTTGTCAGATCCACCTCTATGGCCGCGGGAATCATGTACCGAACGTCATCTTCCAGCGACTTCTTGCGCGCCGCATCGTCCTCGTTTCGCTCCTCCAAACGCTGGTACAGCGCCGCTAGTCCCGTGTAAGTGATCGTCAGCTTTCCTTCCAAACTCCCTTCCTGCGTCAGCTTCAAGTCCGCTTTTCGTTCAATCTGCGAAGCGTCGCTATCGGGCGTGCTGGTCGTGACCCACGTGCCTCCATCCTTATAAAGCTTCAATCCCGATGTTCCTGTTTCCGACCACGGCAACAGTCCGAAGGGCGTATATGCCGTCCCAGGATCAAAATAAACATCCTTCCCGTTCAGTTTCACCAACACCACATACGTCCGCAAATCCCTCGCTCTCATCAGGTTCTTCACGAAGAAGTGGTCGTCCCTTGTTGAAATTTTCACCGCCGAAGCATCCAGTCCCGCGGCCCGCGCCAACCCCAAAAACAGCAGCGTAATGTCATCGCCATACCCGTACCCGCGCTTCCACTCTTCCTCCACGTTTGCAGGTTCTTTTTCATTGGCGCGTTTCGCTTCCTGCTCCGTTTTTTCCACCTCGAAACTCAGGTTCCGCAGCTTTTGCACTCGCGCGTAAATCTTCTGCAGTTTCGCTTCCGGCGAATCGCCCGCCGCTACAATCTCCGATACCGCTTGCTCCATCGCTTTCCGCTTATTCACATAACTCTCGGCGGTGTCGTTGAGCTTCTTCCCCTGCTTTTTCCAGAACTTGTCCGGGTCCGACTCCAACCCGTCTTCCTTATACGTGAAGTCCACGCGGAATTTCATCGCCGCTTCCGGCGGCATGTCGTCCTCCACCTGAAACGCGGGTATGTTCTGCGCATCCATCTCGATATCGTGAGCGTTGGTTTGCTGTTGCACCGGGGGCTTCACTCCGTCCGGCAGGCCGTTCGGCCAGCTCCACATCAGCGCCCACTCTCCATACGGCTTCAGTGTAAACTTCGCGGACTTCGTGAATAGATCCGAACTCAAAACCCAGTTCGAATCGAAAACATAGTTTTCCTTGAAATCAATCACGTAGTGATACTCGATGATGCTCCCTGGCTGTACGTCCGTCAGGGTGAACGTCTTCGCCAGATACTTGAATCCCCGTGCTTTGACGATCTCTTTCTCATATACTTTTCCGTCGAAGACCACGCTCGACCCGTCCGGCCGCACCGTACGCGCACGAATATTCACGAGCTCGTAGTCGCCTTTCACGAACGGGATTTCCACGTCCGCATACTTCCGCCCTTCCTCCATGAAAATCTTTTCTCGCACGTAGTCATACTCGTGCGGCACGTGCGCATTGCTGTCGTCCCGGTTCACCTGCCGGTAAAGAATGATCGCAGGCGCTCCCGGCGCGGCCGGATCACCCGTCATCTTCAGTTCTTCCGGCGAAATCGGCAGCCATTCGTCCGCGCTGGTCGTTCCCACGCGGTACACCGCCGCTCCAAGCAAAATCACCGCAATAATCATGGATAACCGGCGCAGAGACACACCCCACCTCCAGCGTTGCGCTTTTCGCATTCGAATTTCACGGTTTTGAATCTCGCTGCGTTGGCTTTCCGCCGCGCACACCCATCCCACGAACGCAGGAAAAGACCTGGGACCTGCACCGCCGCGCTGGGAAGGGTCTTGGCGCATATGCAGTGTTGCCGACCTGAGCCACTTACTGCGGCGGACAATACAGGCCTGGCCATCCCATGTCAATAGCCCTTCCACTCGCAGTTGTGTCGGTTCTAACCCTCAAGAAGTGATCGTTCTCCCATCTTGCCCCGCGCGCCCCTTGCGCAGCGCCATCGCTCTCCGTCTCCCGTTTTTCCCAGCGCCAGCAAAAGCAACTCCCCCGCAATTTCTCCTGGCTTATACTTTGTCGGAAGCAATCTAAGCCGCTTCGCTGGCCTTTGGGAGGAAATACATGCGGTCGCGGATCCTGATCATTTCATGGATTTTGCTATTGGCCGTTAGTTTGGCCCCCAGCGCCTGTGGTCAAGCCAATCCGGACTGGAGCGAACCTTTCCCGCCCTTCCAAATCGCTGGAAACTTGTACTATGTAGGAACAAAGGGGCTGGCGTCTTATCTGATCACCACGTCCAAGGGCAACATCCTCATCAATAGTGATCTGGAATCCACTGTGCCCCTCCTCGAAGCCAGCATTCAGAAGCTCGGATTCCGATTCAAGGACACAAAGATTCTCCTGATCAGTCACGCCCACTGGGATCACGATGCCGGAAGCGCGAGGATCAAGGAATTGACCGGCGCGCGCTACATGGTCATGGATGCCGACGTGCCTGTCGTCGAATCGGGCGGTAAAGCCGATTTTCAATATGGCGGCGATCCCGCAATGCTCTACAAACCTGTCAAAGTAGACCGCGTGCTCCACGACCGCGATGAAGTTAAACTCGGCGGCGCGGTTCTCGTCGCGCACCTCACCCCCGGCCACACCAAAGGCTGCACTACGTGGACCATGAAAGTGAAGGACGGAGCAAATGCCTACAACGTCGTCATTGTCGGCTGTCCCAACGTAAACCCCGGCTACAAGCTTGTGGGCAACGCGGCTTACCCTCAAATCGCCCAAGACTACGAGCGCATGTGGCGCGTCTTGAAGACTCTGCCCTGCGATATTTTTCTCGGCGCGCACGGCAGCTATTTCGGCCTCGAAGAGAAATATGCCCTCAGAAATAGCTCAGCGGCAAATCCGTTCCTCGATCATGATGACTACTTAAAGTTCGTCGCCGACAAACAGGATGAATTCCGCACCGAATGGGCCCGCCAGCGGCGCTCGGACAAGTAGAACCTGCTCACCGGCGAAAAACGGCTGGCAGCCATCGCTCCTTTCTCGTTCTCATTCTCAGACCGCGAGGCCGGCCGCGTACAAGCCGGGGTCCCACTCAAGCCATTCCGCATGCATAGGGGGATCATCAGATTTCCACAGATTTCCACAGCGCTGGCAAACCAAACAGTCCCCCCGCAAAAGAGGAAGAGCCCACCTTTTCAAAAACCAAGCCCGAAAAGGTAGGCCACCTGGGGAAAAACCAAAGTCAATATCGTCTTCACGCGCTAAGGATGTCCCACCCGGCCGACCGGCTGGCCGACAAGGAACGGAAATCCCCTTGCAATTTATCCTGTGTTTATGCTCGACGCGATAGTTTATATTGGAGACGTCCTGGATTCTGAGACGGAAACTCCCTCTTAATGAAAATCCTCCTGTACAACCCAGACAACGGCGTGACCCGCAACTTCATGCCGCATCTTTGGATGTTTCTCCTGCAAGCCCTCACTCCGCCCGGCCATGAAGTAGTGCTGATCGACGGCAACGCGCAGCCCATGAATGAAGAGAGTATCGCGCGCTACGTGCGTGATGAAAATATCGGACTCGTCGGCATCGGTGCGATGACCAGGATGATCGCCAAGGCCTATCGCATGGCGGACGCCGTGCGCGCCGCGGGAGTAAAGGTTGTCATGGGTGGCCCGCACGTCACGGAAATGGCCGATGAGGCGCTCGGGCGCGATGGCGGCTCGCGCCATGCGGATGCGGTTGCTC
>JBARCY010000451.1:0-10642 GCA_049794595.1 Candidatus Acidiferrum sp. | reverse complement strand
GAACTGTTCGACGCATTTCTTCAAGATCAAATCACACTGAAGCCAGATCGCCTGGCCGTATATGTTGGAGCGAGAATCGAGAACAGCTATTTTAGCGGCTTCGATTATGAGCCGAGCGCACGTTTCGTGTGGACTCCGAGCAATCACCGAACATTCTGGGCCTCTATTTCGCGCGCCAGCCGAACTCCCGCGCAACGCGACATCGGCATAGATGCAGTGCTCGCGGCTTTGCCGGGACCCTCGGAAGTAGCCCTGCTCGGTAATCCGAGAATTAAATCAGAACACGTAATCGCATATCAATTGGGCTATCGGGCGCAGACGACGGAACGCCTTTCCATCGATCTCACCGTCTTCCTTAACAATTACCACGACCTGGAAAGCGAGCAGATTCTTCCGTCATTCTTCGACCCGAATTCCGCGCCGCCCGCGACTGTTTTCCCGGAGATGTACGGAAACAGAATGTACGGAATGACCGAGGGCTTCGAGGCGTCCGTAAAGTGGAAAGCAGCGAGTCGTTGGTCGCTTAGCCCCGGCTATTCCCTTCTGGAAATGCATCTGCATACGCAAGCCGGCACACTGGATTCGACGAGCGTAGAAGACGCGCAGGGCTCAAACCCGGGCAATCAGGCCCAGCTGCGATCGCATGTTGATCTATCCAGTGGGCTCGCATGGGATACGAATGCCTATTTTGTCGGGCGTCTGCCGGCACAGTTTGTGGCGTCCTACACCCGGCTCGATTCGCAGCTGACCTGGCACCTTAAAGAACATTTGCAATTGAGCCTCGCGGGCCAAAATCTGCTCCGAGACCATCATGTCGAGTTCAACGACCAATTTCAAAGCATCAATTCCTCCGAAGTCAAGCGCAGCGCTTACGCGAAATTCACCTGGCGTTTCTAGATGACACGCAGCGACGGAGTGGGGAAAGGGCAAGAGGGAAACGATGAAACGTAAGTGGAAAACACCGGATGAGAAAGGAAGGAGAGCACTCCGCTTGCGGAGATTGCGCCATTGGGGCCGACGCGTCGGCCGAGTTCTTGTGCCGCTCGGGGTGGCGATACTGTGGGCGATCCCCGCCCGGCCGCAGCAGCCATCGGCGGACCTGACGAAAGTGAGCATCGAGGATTTGATGAACGTTCAAGTGACCTCGGTTTCGAAGAAGGAAGAAAAGCTTTCGCGGACGGCATCGGCGATTTTTGTGATTACCCAGGAGGATATTCGCCGGTCGGGAGCGACAAATATTCCTGACTTGTTACGCATGGTTCCGGGGATAGACGTGGCGCAAATCAATGCCAACACCTGGGCCATCACCTCGCGCGGGTTTAATGCGGAATTCAGCAACGAATTGCTGGTGATGGTTGACGGTAGGGCGGTCTATACACCGACGACCGGAGGTGTGTTCTGGGACGTGCTGGATTTTCCCCTTGAGGACATCGAGAGAATCGAGGTGATTCGCGGCCCGGGCGGCTCTGTCTGGGGAGCGAACGCCGTGAACGGCGTCATCAACATCCTCACGAAGAAGGCCAGCGAAACGAAAGGGGCCTTGCTCGTAGCGGGAGGAGGAAACCTCGACCAGGGATTTGGAACGGCGCAGTACGGCGGCAGCGTGGGAAAGAGTTTCGACTACAGGATTTATTCCAAGTACCTAAACCAGGACCATATGCCCAGTCTTGCAGGCCAAGACGGGGGAGATGGCTGGCACATGCTGCGCGGCGGTTTTCGAACGGACGCCACCCTCACCTCGAAAGATAGTTTGGCGTTTCAGGGAGGTATGTACACCGGCGAAGAAAATGATCCCACCACGACTCTTCCATCAATCACGTCACCGGGTCTTATCGACACTGACATTCCGGTAGCTCTTTCAGGAGGATTTCTGCAATCCGTATGGAATCACACTGTCTCACCGCGGTCCGACACGACACTGATGGTCTCTTATGACGCTTATACGCGTGAGGACCAACTCCGGGAAGCCAGGAAAACATTCAATGTCGACTTCCAGCACCACATATCGTGGGGTCGCCGGCAGGATTTTGTGTGGGGATTAGGATTTTGGTTTTCGTCTTCCCATTCCGATGGGGACCTCTTTGTTTCCCTTAGTCCAAACGAAGTTAACTCAGATTCCTTCAATTCTTTTGTTCAAGACGAAATTACACTGATCCCAAACCGTTTCTTTCTGACTGTGGGGACGAAGCTGGAGCGCAACTATTACACGGGCTTCACCCTCATGCCGAGCGCGCGGGCGAGCTACGAGCTGGACCCGCACAACATGATGTGGGCGGCCGTCTCGAGAGCGGATCGGACGCCCGACGCGACGGACGAGTCGATCCGCCTGGATGTAGCAGGATTCCCCGGACCTGGCGGCACTCCTGTTCTAGTCAGTGTTCTTGGAAACCCTAAGTTCAAGAATGATGGAGTAATTGCATACGAATTTGGATATCGAACCACGGTTGGTAAACGCCTCTCGCTCGATCTCGCCGCCTATTACAACGATTATGACAATCACCAATCAACCGAGCCCTCCACGCCTTTCTTTGAGGCGACCCCGGCTCCAGCACACCTGGTTTTACCGAGTACGTATGAAAATTTGATAAACGGGGAGAGTCACGGGGTGGAAATCGCCGCGAATTGGAAGATAACGGACCGTTGGACGCTGAGCCCCAGCTATGACTTTGAGCGAATCCATATGCGCGCGAGCCCTTCGAGCCAGGACACGCAGACTGCACCGGAGATAGAGGGAAGCAACCCACATGCGCAGGCGCGGATTCGGTCCCATTTCGAGTTGTCACCGAGGTGGACGTGGGATGCTTCCGCCTATTTTGTGGATCGTCTGATTGCTCAAAATGTTCCTTCGTACACGAGGCTAGATACAGGTTTGTCGTGGCGATGGAAAGAGGGGGTGTCGCTCAGCCTCGTGGGGCAAAACCTGCTTAGAGACCATCATTTGGAATTTATTGATAGCACCGCGGCCTCGCGATCCACAGAAATCAAGCGCAGCGCCTACGCCAAGATTACGTGGCAATTCTGATTACGGCAAAAGGACTTGAATCTTATAAATAAAATGCGATGGGCTCTGCGGAATCCAGGAAGGGGGATTCGCCGGGGACTAGTTCGCCGCCTGCGGGTCCCGCTGGCCGTCACAGCTCTTTCAGGCGTGCTGGCCGTCGCCGGCGCTCGCCGCGTTTCGGCGCAAGCCAACTCTCCGGGCGAATATCAGGTGAAAGCGGCTTTCCTATTTCATTTTGCGCAATTTGTTGACTGGCCGCCGGGAGCCTTCAAAGCTGCCGACAGCCCGCTCACGTATTGCACGGTCGGGGAGGATCCGTTCCATGGCGCGCTGGATGCCAGCTTAAATGGGAAGACGATCGGCACGCGCTCCGCTCGGGTGCAGCATTTTAAACGGATAGCAGAGATCCAGGACTGTCAGGTCTTGTTTATTGGAACGGTGGAGAGGAAAACCATCCCCGCGGCGCTTGCCAGCCTTAAAGAAGGCCCGGTTTTAACCGTGGGCGAAACTGAGAATTTTGCACAGGAAGGCGGGATGATCGGCTTCTTCCTGGAGGACAACAAGGTTCGCTTCGATATCAACCTGGTTGCCGCGCAGAAGGCCAAATTACAGATCAGCGCCAGGCTGCTGACTCTCGCGAAAACGGTAATCGGAAATCCAAAAGGAACTTGAAATGCCGTTTATCAAAAATTCATCCATTCAACGAAAGCTGACTCTTGTCATTGTCTGCACCAGCCTCGTGGGCCTGAGCCTTGCTTGCCTGAGTTTTGACGTCTTCGAAAGATCCAGGTTCCGCGCGTCCATGACCAGCGAGCTTTCGGCTCTGGCAGACACCTTAGGGGCCAATTCCGCTGCTTCACTTGCGTTCAACGATCGAAAGTCCGCGGAGAGTACGCTGTCCGCGCTTCGCGCCGAGCGCCATATTGTGGCCGCGTGCCTCTACGACAGCCGTGGACAGATCTTCGCGGAATACCGCCGCCCTGGGGTAGGCCCTGAATTTTCAATGCCCTTGGAGCACAAGGATGGCGCTCGCTTTGAGAAGGACTCACTCATTCTCTATCAACCGATCTCCTTGGGGAGAGAGAACACTGGCGCTATCGCCATCGTCTCGGATCTTGGCGCTCTGCAAGCACTCATCCGGCAGTTCACGGGAGTTTCCCTAGTCGTGATAGTTTTTTCCATTTTGGTGACGTACCTGGTCTCCTCGCGGCTCTTGAGGCTGGTCACTGAACCCATTCTGCATCTGGCGCAAATCGCGACTCGGGTAACAGAACAGGAGGATTACTCGCCTCGCGCAATTCCGCGTGGCAATGACGAAGTGGGAACGCTGATAGGCTCCTTCAACAAGATGTTGGAACAGATTCAGGAGCGCGATGCGGCGCTGGTGAGCGCGAAGGAAGATCTGGAGCTTACTGTTCAAGCCCGGACAAAGGAGCTGCAGTTGGAAGTCGATGAACGAATGCGGGGTGAAGAAACGCTCTCGGAAGAACGAAAAGTGTTACGCGCTTTGATCGACAACGTTCCCGATTTCATGTACGTGAAAGACCTGGACTGCAGATTCGTGGTAGCCAACCTATCGGTGGCTCGGCAGATGGGCGCGAAAACTCCCGAAGAACTGATCGGAAAGAGCGATTTTGACTACTATTCCCGCGAGCTGGCCTCAAAATTCTACGAAGACGAACAGCGAGTGATTCGCTCGGGACAGGCGGAGATCAACCGCGAAGAAACAGGCCTGGATGTGCAAGGAAACGTGAGCCAGGTCATGACAACGCAGGTGCCGTTGCGCGATAAGAATGGCCGAGTGACGGGCCTCGTCGGCGTCGGCCGCGACATCACGCATCTCAAGAAGGCACAAGAGGAAATGCAAAAGGCGCGGGAAGCGGCCGAGGCCGCCAGCCGTGCCAAGAGCGAATTCCTGGCAAACATGAGCCACGAGATTCGCACGCCGCTCAACGGTGTCATGGGCATGACCGATCTCGCGCTCGAGACAGACCTCACGCCCGAGCAGCGGGAATATCTGGAGACCGTGAAAATGTCGGGCGATTCGTTGCTTACCGTGATTAACGACATTCTGGATTTCTCGAAGATCGAGGCGGGCAAGATCGATCTGGAGTCCGTCGATTTCAATTTGCGCGACAGCTTGGAGGCCACGCTGAAGACGCTGGCTTTGCGCGCCGACGAGAAGGGGCTCGAGTTGCTTTGCGAAGTGGCACCGGAAGTTCCGGAGATGGTGCGGGGAGATTCCGCGCGGCTGCGGCAGATTGTGGTCAACCTGGTGGGCAACGCGATCAAATTTACAGGCAGCGGCGAGGTCGCGGTCAAAGTGCAAGTCGAGGCCAAGGAAGGCAGCGATTGTATCTGCCGGTTCACGGTGTCTGACACCGGAATTGGAATTCCCGAGGAAAAGCGAAAATTGATTTTTGAGCCGTTTTCCCAGGCGGATTCGTCGACGACGCGAAAGTATGGAGGAACCGGCCTGGGTTTGACGATTTCGACGCGCCTGGTGGCCATGATGGGCGGCAAAATTTGGGTCGAGAGCGAAGTGGGCCGTGGAAGCCAATTTCATTTCACGGCGCGGCTGGAGGCGGCCGACTCGAAAGAAATTAAATTGGGGACAATCGCTCCGCCGGAGCTCTTGCGCGGCGTGAAGGTCCTCGTGGTGGATGACAACCGCACGAACTGCAGAATTCTTGAAGGGATGTTGCTGCGCTGGCAGATGAAGCCGACCTCGGTGAACGGGGGCGCGGCGGCGCTCGCGCAGTTATCCGCGGCGCGCGAGGCGGGAGAGCCCTATGGATTGATTCTAACGGACATGCACATGCCGCACATGGATGGGTTTGCATTGGTGGAAGAAATCCGGCGCCGGCCGGAACTAGCCACGGCAACCATCATGATGCTCACTTCGGCGGGCCATCGTGGCGACGCGGCGCGCTGCCTCGAACTCGGAGTCGTTGCGTACTTGTTGAAGCCGATCCGGCAATCGGAATTGCGCGAGGCGGTGGCTCGTGTGCTCGGAGCGCGCGAGCATGACGGCGCCATTCCCCTGATTACCCGCTTCTCATTGCAGGATGCGCGCGAGCCCGACGCGTTCTTGAGCGTGCTGCTGGCGGAAGACAATCTCGTGAACCAGCGCCTGGCGGTGCGCTTACTCGAGAAGAGAGGACACCGTGTCGTGGTGGCGGGCACGGGATTGGAAGCGCTAAAGGCGATGGAGAAGGACAGTTTTGATCTCGTGCTCATGGACGTGCAGATGCCCGAGATGGACGGGCTGGAGGCGACCGCGGCCATTCGGGAAAAAGAAAAAGGAACCGGGGTACATCAGGCTGTGGTGGCTTTGACGGCGCACGCCATGAAAGGAGATCGCGAGAAATGCCTGGCGGGCGGGATGGATGGCTATCTCACCAAACCGATTCGGCCGCAGGAACTCGATCAGCTTCTGGAGATTTATGTGGGGCGGCGAATGGAAATGAAGAGCGCCACGGAGGGCGTGTTGCCCAGAAGATGAGGCCCGGCAAGGTTTCCGGTTCGCTTTAGCGCGCGCGGGTTTATGCCGGAGCCGCTTTTTGAGCGTTCTGCTTCCTGTATTGCCAGGGCGGGATTCCCGTAAGCCTGCGAAACACTTTGGTGAAATGGCTTTGGTCGGAAAAACCGCTGGAGAGCGCAATATCCGCAAGACCAAATTCAGAGGAAGTCAGAAGAGATTGGGCGCGCGCTACGCGGAGCCGCCGGACATACTCGCTGATCGTGCAGCCGAAGCGGCGATGAAATTGCCGGCAAACCTGGACCGGGTGACGGCCGGCGCGGCGCCCCAGTTCGGAAAGAGTCAGCCGGCCTTCGATTTCTTCATGGAGCATTTCTTGAGTTCGGCGCAGCCATGCCGGAATCGGCGCCCTCGGCCACATGGGTTCTTTTTGGCCGGCCAGGAGAAGCTCGAGCGATAATGTTTCAATCGCCAGTCCTGAAAGCTCGTCGTTTTGATGCAATTCAGCGCGGAGGAGCCTGCAGAGCATTGCTGCCGTTTGCGTGGCAAGTTCTCCTGGGACGCGCAGCAGGGGGCCGTGCTCGCTTGCGTGTTCGAGGATGGGGCTTTGCAATTTCACGAGGAGACATCGCGATCTCGCCGGAAGGTAATTTTCGTGCGGCTCTCCGGCGGGAAGAAAGCGAACTGTTCCGGGCCGGCAGACGTAGCCGGCCTGGTTAGATGCAGACCAATGAATCCCTCTTACGGTACAAGCAAGAAAAGGGAAAGCCTGAGAATGACGGGCCAGACAGGAGCCAGCGGAGTACTCGACTTCCTCGATTTTCAGTGTGGAGGTTTCGAGTCGTCCCAAGACGCGCCGCGAACTGCAGGGATACAGAGTATTTAGCGGCGTGCGGGAAGCGCTGCTCGAAGATTTCATGGGCTGGACCGAGGCATACAGACGGCCTCACTTTCCCCACTTCCAATAGACGCGGCAGTCTGAATACTGTTTCCAGCCGGTATTGCGTGCTCCTCCGCCATAGCGTCCAGCGGGCGAATATTTGAGAACGCTAATTCTTGACAAGATTCGGATGTGCAGTTTGTGTCATGGTCCAGCGACGGTGAGCATTCGCGAGTCGATTCCGTGGCCAGATATCCATTGGGAGGTTCTCGTGTCGATCCATAAGGGATACAAACTTCCTGAAGCAGGATCTTGGAAGCTAAGGGCCACGCTCTTCTTGACTTGCGCCGCCTTTGCCGCGGTTATTCCTGTATCAGCGCAGACGGCCGAGAAACTGCCTACGGCGCAAGAAGTCTTGGATCGCTATGTGGAGGTCACGGGCGGGAGGGACGCGCTTCTGCGATACAAATCCATGACGATGCACGGACACTTGGAGGTTCCGGCGCGCAACATTGAACGCAACGGGGTCCTCTACACGAAAGATGGAAAAATGCTTCAGAAGGTCTTTTTGCCTGGCGGGAAGGAGGCTACGTCAGGTTATGACGGTCAGACGGCGTGGGATATTGGGCCGGATGGAAAGACCTTGATTCACGAGGGAGACGAAATCAAAACCATCGCGCGCGACGCAGACATGTATTATCACCTCCAGGTGATGAAATATTTCAAGTCGATGGAGGTGGTGGATGTGAAGGAGTTCAACGGGCGCGCCTGCTACCACCTGAAAGGAACCAACAACTGGAATAAGGTGAACGAGCAATTCTACGACAAGGAAAATGGACTGCTGGTGGGTTACGCGTTCAACACGGCGTGGCGCGGCGGAGACGGCGACGCTACGGAGACTTTTGAGGAATATAAGGATTTTGGAGGCGTCCTGATGGCTACCAAGAATACGCATCGCGAGGGTGGCGACGTTTCCATTTTTCGGATTACTTCCGTGACCTACGATGACGTGAGTGACGAGGTGTTTGCGCTGCCCGAGGCGGTAAAAGCCGCGCTGGCGGAGAAGAGTGGCGGCAAGTGACGTCCGCGCGTTGGCGGACGTTGCCGAAGGTAGAATTTTCTGCTCCAATTCTTGAGTGACCTCCGCGAAAAAGTTGGCACTTCCGAAAATCCTTATCTTTGACGTGGACGGCGTGTTGATGGATGTGCGGCGCTCGTATTGGCTTTCCGCGATCGAAACGATGCGCTTCCTTACGGGCAAACGCGTCTCGTGGGCCGAATTGCACAAATGGAAAAGCAAACCCGGCAACAACGATGACTGGAAGTTGGTCTCGAACTGGGCCACCGCACTGGGCCGTCCCACAACATACGAAGAGGCGCGCGAAGCCTTTCAGCAATTTTATTGGGGCAAAGACGGCAAGCCTGGAAATGTTCGCAAGGAAAAGCTGGTCGTTACGCCGCGGCAAATTGGGCGGTGGGCGCGGCGGTTCGAGCTCAATCTTTTCACAGGGCGCACGCGGCAGGAGTTTTCCCACAGCTTTGACCGCTGGCCCGCAACGCGTCACTTCCGTACGGTCATCACCATGGACGACGTCAAACGCAAGAAACCGCATCCCGACGGCTTACTGAAAATTCTAGGCAGGCGCGATCCGGCTTCGGCCCTTTACGTTGGGGATAACATCGACGACGCCCTGGCCGCTCGTGGCGCGCACGTGCCATTCATGGCCATCCTGCCGCGTGGCGCGCACGAATATCGCAAACATGCCGCGCGTTTTCGCAAACTTGGCGCGCAGGGCCTTCTGCCGCGCGTCGTAGCACTTAACGATTGGCTTCCCATTCGCTGAGCCTGGGGTCCTGCCAGCGCTTCAACTCACATTTCCCTGGATTGACGCGATGCAGCGAACGTTCTAATATCCGCCGGCGAAACGCGTCTCCCCTGCCGAGCCGCCGGAGAATTTGGTGCAAAACGAAAATGCAGCAAATGTTTCACGCCGCTCCGGCCGTCTGAAGCGCTGGGCGAAGGGCATTTTCCTTGCGATCCTACTATTCGTTGTTGTGGCTGGCATTGTGGGGGCCTCCTACCAGGCGATTGAGAATAGCGCGGATGCGCGGAGATTTCCGCAGCAAGGCACATCTGTTTCGCTCGGTCCCTCATTCAACAATCTGACTTTGAATCTGGATTGCCGAGGACAGGGAGGCCCGACCGTCATTTTGGACAGCGGGCTGGGCGTTCCGGCGATCGGCTGGAATACCGTGCAGTCAGAAACCGCGAAATTTACGCGCGTATGTTCGTATGACCGAGCGGGCTATGGCTGGAGCAGCGCGAGTTCTGCCCCGCGGACGAGCATGCAGATTGTGAAAGAGCTGCACGCTTTACTCGAAGATGCGCACGAAAAAGGGCCCTACATTTTAGTTGGGCATTCCTTCGGCGGGTTCAATGTGCGCGTGTTTAACGGCCAGTACCCGGCCGAGGTTGTGGGCATGGTGCTTGTGGATGCTTCGCACGAAGATCAAGTGAGCCGCATGTCGCCCGCGATTCAAGCGTACATGAAAAAATCGAATGAGGACCTAAAGCGGCAAGAGAAGCTTGCCCCTTTGCTGATCCGCTTTGGCATTGCGCGATTCTCTCAACGCAACCAGGGCGGGAGTCCCGGGGTTTCAAAAGAATTTGGCCAGGAAATGCTCTATCTGGAGTTGCAGCCCAAATTCATTGAAGCGGCAGCTTCGGAAATGACCTTGTTTGACGAGAGCGCGAACGAGGTGCGCGCAGCCGGCAATCTCGGTGATAAACCGCTCATCGTTCTCACTGCGGGCAAGCTGGTCCCGGCATCTCAGCTGCCTCCTGGATTTCCCAAGAAGGATTTCGACGACTTCCACGAAATCTGGGTGAATGATTTGCAGATGAAAGAGGCTCATCTTTCGACGCGCGGCAAACGCATCCTGGTTGCCGACAGCGATCATATGATTCCCTTCGAGCGGCCGGACACGATCGTCGCCGCCATTCGGGAAGTTTCCGATGCTGTGAATGGCGCAAGCACGGTGAACGCGGAGCATTCCAACAAGCCTGGCAGTAGTAAGTAGCGACCGGCTGCTTCGCCTGCCAGCGAGGATCCGGATACTTCCGTCCTGTAAGATATGCGTGTGCGTTGCTGGCGACGGACTTTAGATTTTTGTTGGCTTGCGGCGCGGCGGAGAAGAGCACAGCCAATATTGGCTGTGCTACCGGGCCCCAAAACAAGAAAGGCAGCCGTTGGGCTGCCGCATAATCTTTCCCCAATAC
>JBARCY010000450.1:0-7491 GCA_049794595.1 Candidatus Acidiferrum sp. | reverse complement strand
TAGTAGTAGGACAGAAGACCGACTCACGGTCAAATTTATCTTTGTTCTGCTTTTGATAATCCTGGCTTATACTGCCCGGGGAGGCAAAAGCCATGGATCTCGGCGAACTCCAGGTATTTCTGATGGTCGCGAAGGAAGGCAGCTTCTCGCGCGCCGCCGAACGCCTCTACCGCACCCAGCCCGCCGTGAGCCTCACCATTCGCAAGCTCGAAAACGGCCTAGGCCAGCCTCTCTTCGTCCGCGGCGCTCGCCCGGTTCGCCTCACCGACGCTGGAACTCTGCTGCAAGATTACGCCGAGCGCCTGATCAATCTCCGCGATGAAGTAAAAAAGGGGCTTACCGAACTGGAAGGGCTAAACCGTGGCGAACTGTCCCTCGGCGTGAATGAAAGCTCCATTCACGCCCTGCTGCCGGCTCTCGGCACTTTTCGCCAGCTTCATCCCGGCGTCCTGGTCCGCGTCCATCGCATGTTCTCCCGTGATATTCCCCACGAAGTGCTCAATTACCGCCTGGACCTCGGCGCGATTTCTTACGTCCCGCAGGAGCCGCAGCTCCAAGCCACGGAAATACTAAAAGACGAGCTCACTCTCGTCGTCCCGCCCAAACACTCCCTTGCCAAAAAACGCGAAGTCGATATCGAGGACCTCGGCATGGAAGATTTTATCGCCCACAGCGTCGAATCCCCCTTCCGCCGCCGTGTCATCGAACTCTTCGCGCGCAACCGCACCGAACTGAAAATGCCCATCGAAATGCCCACCATCGAAAGCATCAAGCGCTTTGTCCAAATGGGCATGGGTGTGGCCATCGTCCCCCGCATGTGCGTGCAATGGGAAATCGAACACGGTTGGATGAAAGAAGTGAAAGTCCGCCAGATGAACATGCCGCGCCACGTCTACTTGGTCTCGCGCCGCGGCGCCCGCCTGCCGCACGCCGCCGCCGAGCTCATTCGCATTCTCCGGGAAGTTTGATTTCAATTGACAATAGGCTGCCTTTTGCGTATACTCTCTTCCAGGTAATAAATCGTGCTGTCCCTGTAGCGCCAGCAGACAGCTGGCGTTTTTGCTTTCTGGGGTGCTCAAGCACCCTCAAGTCTTCTGTTCGCACTAGCCCCGAACAAGCTCCGCTCCTGTGTAAGCGCTTACGAACAAGCTCTTTAAAATCAACACTTGCAAAAGTGCGTGAAAACAAATGACTTTAAGTGTCTTTAGAATGAATGCTTATGCAAAACCCCAGGGGGGCCCCTCAAACTCGGGGAAGGGGGCAAACCGCCTCCATCCAACAGGCCGCGTCATTCCCACTCTGATACGAGATTTGAACTTCCTAGGTGGGTGTGGCCTCTAAGTCGAACGAAATGAGCGCTCTAAGCCTAGGCGGTGCCCCCGCTCCGCGAGCTTTCGTGCCCCGCCGCCTCTGCTAGCTCTGCGCGGCGACTGCGGCTTCCACCGTGGGGAAGGTCGGAATCAGCTTGGTGATCCCCGCGACTTCCATCACCGCCAGGCTTTGCCGCGTTAGCCCCGCAATCGCAAGCGACTTCCCAGTGTTGCGCCTGGTGACGAAGATCGACACCAAGCGCCGACTCCCGCGGAGTCCAGAAAGGAGACGCCGCTCATGTCGAGCACCAAATGCGCTGCGGGCTCGGGCCGCAGCGTCTGAATGAAGTTGTGAACCGTCTCGAGGCTCAGTTTTCCGTTGAGCCGGGTTACCAGATTGCCGCCGCTTGAAGCCGAAAGCTTTTCCAAATCAAGTTGTGCTGGTTGCATAAGCACTGGACGTTATCGCAGGACGTCCCGCTTTCACATTAACATTCTTTAACAATCGATCGGCTCTACGGCCCGCCCCGCCATCGTCCATTGTAAACCGCTCAGTGTATTAAATAAGTGGATATATTTTGTTGACGCCAGGCCTTTTTCGGACTACCTTGAGTTCGCTCTTGCTTCTCTCTCAAATCTTTCGAGGTGCCGCGATTCTCGCCGGCCTAGGAAGACACATGGCCCAAAAACGCGAATTTCCTCTTCATTCGTCCAAAATGCCACGCTTTTGCGCGAAGAATTATTTGAAAACTCTAATGATTCTCTTCGTCCTCTCCTCTCCCCTCTTCTTCGTCTCCGTAGCCCTCGCTCAGTTTCCGCAGCCCCTGGTGTTCTCTTCCGCAGGCGCCGTCGTTGTTCGCAACGATCAGACCGCTGCCCTAACTCCCGTCAGCGGCTCACCTTTTACCCCCGCTAATCAATCCTTAACAATCGACGTCCAGGGCCGCTTTCTGTTTGCCATCGGCACGAGCAGCATTCACATGTATCAGATCACTGATTCCACGACGGGCGCTTATCAAGAGGTCGCCAACTCGCCCTTTGCTTCCCCCGTCACGAACCAACCGGCGTTCATCGCCGTCGAACCCACCGGACAATACATTGCGGTCGTAAATCGTGTCGGACAAAACCCCGGCGACGGAATGGTCGAGACTTTCCAGATCGCACCGGCGGCCGCCGGCGGACCTGCTCTGATTCCTGTCGCGGGCTCGGCCACCGAGCTCGACTCCACGGCCATCGGTTTCGCACAACCACCGGCCAATAATGAATTTCTGATCTTCATGGGTCCCAACCCGCTGTCCTCCAACCAAACGATCGCGCTCGGTTCGGAGTTTCAGGCGCTCTCCATCGATGCGCAAACTGGTTTCATCACCGGCTACCAGCAGGATGCCGCTCTCTCTCAGCGTGGGGACAGTTTCGCTATGGATCCCCAGGGCCGCTACTACGTGACTGGAACGCAAGACAATCTCCTCGAGTTCGGCATCCTCGAGCTTGTCGGAATTGGCGGAGACGGACTTCTCGGCAACATCCAGCTTCCTACGGCTAATTATCCCCAAAGCCTCTGGATCGACAGCACGGGAGCTTTCTTATACGTCGCCACGTCGGATCTCGAAAATCCCATCGTCGTAAACATTTACTCCGTGAATCTGCAAACCGGACAGCTCACCGAAACGTCTAGCTCTCCTCTCCCCGGCTACACTACGGTTCCACCCTACTACGCTGACCCCACGGGCTCTTTCAACTACGGATTTGGCACGGACCAAAACACGGCCATCGCCTACACGGTCGATCCGCAAACCGGCTACTTTGTTCCGACCGCCAACTCCCCATTCACGATCCAGCAAATCAATGGTGCCCTCTCTTTCAGCATTCCTCCTGGCCAGCAAGGCGTCAGCGGCCCGTCCGTTTCGCTCTCCGCTTCAAGCCTTTCTTTCGGCTCGATTCAGACCGGCTCGCCGAGCCTGCCTCAAACGGTCACGCTCACCAGCAACGGCGCTCAAGCTCTTAGCGTGGATTCCATTTCACTCGGCGGCGCGGATCCCGGCCAATTCCAGGAAACGGACACCTGCCAAACTCCCTCCGTGCTTCAACCCACAAAGTTTTGTTCCATCAGCATCACTTTCCTACCCACGGCTACCGGCTCGCAGCAAGCCACCCTCTCAATTACAGACAATGCCACTGGCAGCCCGCAATCCGTGACTCTCACCGGCGCGGGAACCGCTCCGCCTCCGCCCGCTCCCGCCGTAACTGTGACGCCCAACCCAGTCAGTTTCCCCTCCACCATACAAGGCGCTACGAGCAGTCCGATAACTGTCGGCGTCACGAACTCCGGTAATGCAACCCTTCACATTTCATCCGTGACCCTCGCCGGCAACAACACTGGCGACTTCACGATGACGAACGGCTGCAGCGGCCCCTATGCGACAAACGCCGGCTGCACTATCACCTTAACTTTCACGCCTCTTGCCGCCGGTCAGCGTTCTGCGATCATTTCCATCACGGACGACGCCCCGAATTCTCCTCAGTCCATCCAAGTCAGTGGCGCGGCCACGCCCGTTCCACCCACGTCGCCCGCTGTTTCCTTCTCCACGACCAGCGTTTCCTTTGCGGCCATTACCCAAGGTACGGCCATTGGCCCGCAAAATGTCACAGTGACGAGCTCTGGCGGAGCCACGCTGCATATTTCTTCTGTCGTTCTCGGGGGAGCAAACGGCGGCGACTTCAGCATGACCAACGGCTGCACTGCCACTGCCTACACTGTGAACGCCACCTGCACGATCGGCATTAGTTTTGCGCCGCTGGCGACTGGCGCGCGAGGCGCCGCCGTCACCTTAACGGATGACGCGACTAATTCTCCTCAAGTCATCAATCTGGGCGGCTTCGCCAATCCCGCACTGACTTTTGGCGCAGCCCCTTCCGGCTCTACATCGGCAACCATCAGCGCGGGTCAGACTGCTCAGTTCAATCTCCAGATCACGCCCGGCGCCGGCTTCACCGGCATCGTTTCTCTCGCGTACAGTGGCGCGCCCGTTGGCGCGACCATTCAGGGACCATCCACGCTGCAAATTTCAAATGGCAGCCCGACTCCCTTCATGGTTTCCGTCACTACGAGCGGTGCCTCCAGCGGCAGCGGAATTCTGCCCTTCTCATATTTTCCGCGCCTCACGCCTTTCCCTGCTCTCCGCGTATGGCCGGGTGTGACCGCGGGCATTCTCCTGCTTCTTCTGCTCGCGTTCAAATTCGGCGCCGAACGCGATTCCGATAATTATGCAAGACGGCTCGCATTTGGCGGCGGGCTAGGCACAACAGTCGTATTTTTAGTGATGGGAACGATGTTTGGCGCAGCAGGTTGCGGCGGCGGAAGTTCCGCTATTACAACTCCTCCTCCTCCGCAGATCGTCACGCCGCAAGGGATGTCCAACATTGTGGTCTCGCCAGCCGCAAAATCCGTAAACGGCCAGGCGCTTCAGTTGCAGCCGATTCAATTGACGCTGACTGTGAATTAGTCCCGGGCCTTACTTCGCCACCGAGATGCGATAGATCTTTCCGGCGCCATCGTCGGCAACGAGCAGCGATCCGTCCGGCGCAACCGCAACTCCCACGGGTCGGCCATAGACATCCGGCCCGAGCGGATTTGGCACCAGCCCCGTCATAAACGGCACGGGATCGGATGAGGGTTGCCCGTCCTTGAACGCCACAAACGCAATCTGGTATCCCGCGCGCGTCGCCCGGTTCCATGAGCCGTGCTCCGCAATAAACGCGCCGCCCCAATAGCTCTCTGGAAATTGCTTTCCGGTATAAAACGCGAATTGCAAAGGAGCCACATGCGCACCCAGCAAAACATCCGGAATAATCGCTCGCGCTACGAGTTCTGGTTTCTGCGGCTTCACCCGGCTATCCACGTTGCTCCCGATGTAGCTGTACGGCCAGCCGTAAAACCCGCCGTCCTTCACCGAAGTGAAATAATCCGGCGGAAGATTGTCACCCAGCTCGTCGCGTTCGTTGACGCTTGTCCACACTTCTCCGGTAACCGGCTCGATCGCCAATCCCACGGGATTCCGCAGCCCTGTTGCGTAAAGCCGCGCATTCTTTCCATCCAGATCGCAAATCGTAATCGCCGCGCGAATCGGCGGCTCGCCTACTCCGATGTTGGAGCCCGAGCCAACCGAAACAAACAGATGCTCGCCGTCCGGCGCAATAGCGACCGAGCGCGTGCTGTGCCCTCCGCCGGGAAAGCTCATCAAGTGCTCGCCTTCGCCGAGCCTTTTCGAGGTCTTCGGATCGTATTTAAATCGCAAAAGTTCGTTCGTGTCCCCCACATAAACGTAGTCGTCGTGGAACGCAATTCCAAAGGGCCGCCGCAGCCCGCTTGCGAACACTTCCCGCACTGTCGCGCCTCCGGTGTGCTCCGGATCGCGCAGGATGTCCACCTTGTCGCCTCCATTTTCCGCCAGAAAAATATCTCCGTTCGGCGCCACCATCATCCAGCGCGGCGTCTTGAAGTCCGACGCAAATACGTTGATGCGGAAGCCTTGCGGCACTGTGGGAAGAAAACCCTCGGGGGGCGCTTCCTTATCCGGTCCATTACCCGCGGATTTTGTCGCGTAAGGCGCAGGAAGCTGCGGTTTCTGCCCATGCGTAATCTGCGCCGGGAGCAACGCAGGCAAAATCAGGAACCCCCCGAGCGCGGAAACAGCGCGAATGTCCATTCTCATAAAATCTCCTCCGTTCCTTTTTCGTTTCTTTTGTATCATGCCGCGCAATCGTACTCTGCGCCAGCATTGAATTTTGTGGAAACTTAGCCGGGGTAGCTGCTGCTTATCACTTTTGCAGGAATCGCGGACTTAAAGACCGAAGATGTAGAGCACGCGATCGGCGCTGATTGCGATCCGCTGCTTGCCGTCCACAGTGAACGAAATTGGATTAGCAGCAATCGTGCCGCCCGTCTGAAAATCCCACAACGCTTTTCCTGTCCGCGCATCGAGCGCATAAAAATTGCCCTCGTCCGATCCGGAAAAAACCAGGCCGCCTGCTGTCGACATCACGCCCGCCCACGGCGGCGTATGCAACCGAAAAGTCCATCGCGTCTCTCCCGTCGTGGCATCCAGCGCTCGAATCTCGCCCCACGCATCGTCTGGCGGCAGCTCATCCTCACCGCCTCCCGCGTAAAACGTTCCTGGTTTGAATTCCGACTCTCGCTTGAAGTACACGGAACCGATTTCGCGCACTGCTACGTAAAAAAGCCCCGTTTGTGGACTGTACGATGGGCTGAACCAGACCGTCGCTCCGTTCAAGTTTGGCCAGATGAGTGTGCCCTTCTCCGTCGGCACGGCATTCGCCGTCAGGATTGGCCGCCCTTTTGCATCCAGCCCGCGCGCCCACGTCTCCTTCGCATACGGCTGGCCCGCGACGAATTCGCCGGTCTCCCGATCCAGCACGTAGTAAAACGCATTCCGGTTCGCGCTCGCAATCAACTTGCGTTCACGTCCATCAATCTTCGCGTTGAATAACACTGGCGTGTGCGCGGCGTCCCAATCATGCGTGTCGTGCGGCGTGAATTGAAAATGCCAGCGCAGCTTGCCCGTCTCGCCATCCAAAGCGAGGAACGAGCAGGTATACAGGTTGTCGCCCTCGCGTGCGTCTCCATTCCAGTCTGGGCTCGGATTGCCGACTCCCCAATACACCAGCTTCAATTCCGGGTCGTACGCTCCCGTCACCCAAGTCGGCCCGCCTGCGGTTTTCCAGCTCCCATCGGCCCAAGTTTCGTGTCCCGGTTCGCCTGGACCGGGAATGGTCCAGAATCTCCAGGCTCGCTTTCCCGTCTTCGCGTCGTACGCATCGAGGAAACCGCGGATGCCCGCCTCCCCGCCGCTCACTCCCACCACAATCTTTCCTTCAATCGCCAGTGGCGCCACCGTCATGCTGTAGCCCAACTTGTAGTCGCCGACTTTCGTGCTCCAGCGTTCCGCCCCGCTCTTCAAGTCCAGAGCGACCAAATAACAATCCAGTGTCGCCACATACAATTTGTCGTCCAGCACCGCAGGTCCACGGCTCACCCGCCCGAAACCAATATTGTGATAATCCGTGGGGATCTCGCGGTCCCAGCTCCAAAGCCTGCGCCCGGTATGCACATCCAGCGCCGCCGCCCAGTTTGGACCCGTGACGTACATAACGTTGTCCACAA
>JBARCY010000449.1:0-1746 GCA_049794595.1 Candidatus Acidiferrum sp. | reverse complement strand
GTCATGAGGAATGATGCCGACGGCGGGGCGAGCGAGATTCCAAAGGAAGGAAGCGTATGGCTCGGTGAGATGGAAGATGACGGTGGCGGCGTCAGGCGTGTCGATGCTCGCGACCATGCGGAACGCGCCGCGCTTGGGCGAACGCGTGGCGGGATTCAGGATGGACTCGAACGTGTACTTGACGTCGGCGGAGGTGAGCGGGCTTCCATCGTGGAAATGAACGCCAGAGCGGAGGTGGAAAATGTAGGTGAGCGGGTCGGGCGCGCTCCAGGATTCGGCCAGGTCACCGCGAAAATTCATTTGGTCGTCGCGCTCGAGGAGGCTGCTGAAGAGCAGGCCGTCGATTCTCTGTGATTGCGAGTCGGTGGCGTAGCGTGGGTCGAGATTGGTGGGATTGGATTCGATAAGGAAGGTTAGAGACGAGGGATCGTTTGTGTTGCGATGGCCGCAGCCTGCCAAAACGAAAAGAAGGAGAAAGGATTGAACGCAGAGGACGCAGAGACGGCGCAGAGTTCGCGGAGAGTGTGAGGCGCTATCGGGAAGTGGCATAGGAGATTTTACCGAGAATGGCGGGGGCGTGCGCGCCGGTGGCGGAGGGAAGGTTTCCAGGGCGGCGATGAAGAGTCTCGTAGGCGAGGAGGGCGAAGGCGAAGGCTTCTTTCGCGTCTTCCGGGATGCCTAACTGCGAAGAGGGAAGCATCTCGATGTTGCGGAGGGCCGCGGAAAGTTGCGCGACAAGGAGAGGATTGCGGGCGCCGCCGCCGGAGACGATGAGTTGATGGATTTTTGTTTTGGGGAGGACGAAGCGATTGAGCGCGTCGACGACAGAGAGCGCTGTGAAAATTGTGGCGGCGCGGACGAAATCGGCGGGCTTGGCGCGATGTTTTTTGCCGAGGGCGAGGACTTTTTTCAGGTACGCATGTCCGTAATATTCGCGGCCCGTGGATTTGGGAGGAACGAGCTGTAGATAGGGATCGCGCATCAGTTCATCGAGAAGCGCGGGGATGGGGCGGCCAGTTTGTGCGATGCGAGCGTCTTTGTCGAAGCGCTGGCGGCCATGCGTAAAATGCGCGACGAGCGCGTCGATCAGCATATTGGCCGGGCCGGTGTCGAAAGCGAAAATGCGTTTAGCCTTTGCGGCGGCGGGAATAACAGTAATGTTCGCGATGCCGCCGAGATTCAACGAAACTCGGGCGAGTTTTTCGTGGCGATAGAGAAGATAGTCGGCATACGGGACGAGCGGGGCGCCCTGGCCGCCGAGAGCAACGTCGGCGGGACGAAAATCTGCGACGGTGGTGATGCCGGTGCGAGCGGCGATGACCGATGGCTCCCCGATTTGCAGTGTCGAGGCAGTTGGACGGCCGAAATAAGGCGCGGACTTTCCTTGGTGAAAAATGGTTTGGCCGTGGCTGCCGATGAGCGCAATGCGTTTTGGTGAAACACGGAATTTGCGGCAGGCGGCGAGCGCGGCGTCCGCGAAAAGTTCTCCCAAGCGAAAATTCAACTGGCTGAGTGCGCCGGCGGTGATGGGATGTTGATCGGCAACACGGAGGATCTCTTTGCGAATGGCAGGAGGGAACTTGCTACAAGTGTGGGCGAGCAGCTTTGCGTCGAGATGTGGCGGCGCGCCGGAAATGCGCGCGAGGGCGACGTCGATGCCATCGGCGGAAGTGCCGGACATGATTCCGAGAACGAGCATGGGTTTGGCTGCCATCGTCTGTGATGGGATTTAAACACAGAGGACAC
>JBARCY010000448.1:0-2047 GCA_049794595.1 Candidatus Acidiferrum sp. | reverse complement strand
GACGAGCAGCATGCGCTCCTGCGATTCGCTGAGCATGATTTCATAAGGGGACATGCCCGTTTCGCGTTGTGGAACTTTGGCAAGATCGATTTCGATGCCCGTGCCGCCGCGCGAGGCCATTTCCATCGTCGAGCAGGTGAGGCCGGCGGCTCCCATGTCCTGAATGGCCACAACCGCGCCGGTCTGCATGGCTTCGAGACAGGCTTCAAGCAGGAGCTTTTCCATGAAGGGGTCGCCCACTTGCACGTTGGGGCGTTTTTGCTTGGATTCTTCCGTGAACTCGGCAGAGGCGAGGAGCGAGGCGCCGTGAATGCCGTCGCGGCCCGTTTTTGCGCCGACGTAAATCACGGGATTGCCGATGCCCTTCGCTTTCGCAAGGAAGATCTCTTCCTTGCGCGCGATGCCAAGGGCGAGGGCGTTGACGAGGGGATTTTGCGAATAGCATGCCTCGAACCCAACTTCGCCGCCGATGGTTGGGACGCCAAAACAATTTCCGTAGTGTCCGACTCCGCGAATTACCCCGTCGAGAATGCGGCGATTCTTGGCGGCGTCTTCGTTGCTTGTGCCTTTGCCCGGAGAAATTTCGCCGAAGCGCAGCGAATCGAGAATCGCAATTGGCCGCGCCCCCATTGTGAAAATGTCGCGGAGGATGCCCCCCACCCCGGTCGTAGCGCCCTGAAAGGGTTCGACATAGCTGGGGTGATTGTGCGATTCGATTTTGAACGCGGCAACCAGACCGTCGCCAATGTCCACGACGCCAGCGTTTTCGCCAGGACCCTGCACGACGAGTTTTCCGTGGGTGGGCAGCCGCTTGAGGTGGACTTTGCTCGATTTGTAGGAGCAGTGCTCGCTCCACATAACGCTGAAAATGCCGAGTTCGGTGATGTTGGGATCGCGGCCGAGAATTTGCTGAATGCGCGCGTATTCGTCGCGTGTCACGCCATGTTCGGTGGCGATTTCCGGAGTCACTTTGATTTCGGCGCTAGCGGTAGCCATTTGTGTGGTTCGCGGTCCTTCAGTCGATTTTCTTTTCAAGGTAACGATCAAATCCAGCGGGCCAATCGCTCGCAGGAATGCCGCGTTCTTCGGAGTCCATCACGGGCTTTCGCATTTCCAGGTCTCTCGAGACTCCCAGAAAGGCCCGAAATTCGCCCCACACGGCAAGGCCGCAGGCACTGCCGTCCGCCGCCCAGCCAATGTCCACCAGATCCTCATCGACAGTGACTTTCGAACGGTCGTAGATGTGCGCGCACTTCAGGATTTTCTTTGGCGCCTCGTCGTAAAGATAGAACCAGCCGGATCGGCCAGAATCTTCAAAGACGGCGAAAACCCCTTCCGGTCCGGGCGAATACAGCATGAAATTGCCGGCATCGCCGCCGGAGCCAGGCGTTGTAACGCCGTTTTCCCCGGAAGGCGCGTCCTTCCCGGCATTTTTCGCGGCCTCTTGCTGCCAGTACAAGTTCCGTGCGCGAACAAAGTCCTCGTAGCTCAGTTCAGAGAGTTCTTCATTCATCGAATCTCTCAAATCGAAACAGGTTTGAGCCCCGCCGGAATTTCTTCGATAAACCCCCCGTCACCTTCACGCTGTGGCCTTTGCAGCGCCCGTGAGAGCTTCGACCATGGACATGAAAACAACCAGTCCGTCGGAAGAACCCAGAGCGGATTCCACGGCGCGCTCAGGGTGAGGCATCAGTCCGGTCACGTTGCGCTCGCGATTGCAAATGCCGGCGATATTATTCATCGAACCGTTAGGATTGCCCGCAACGTCATCCGATCCGTCCGGCGTGGTGTAACGAAAGACGACCTGACGATTCTTTTCGAGGTCCGCGAGCGTTGCTTCATCGCACGTGTAATTGCCGTCGTTGTGCGCGATGGGGACAGTAAGTATTTGGCCGGCCTTCGCGGCGTGTGTGAACGGCGTGTCGGTTTGCTCTACACGAATGTGAACGGGCCGGCAAATATAGCGCAGTCCGCTGTTGCGCATCATCGCGCCGGGAAGCAAACCCGCTTCGAGCAGAATCTGGAAGCCATTGCAGATGCCAAGCAC
>JBARCY010000447.1:0-5357 GCA_049794595.1 Candidatus Acidiferrum sp. | reverse complement strand
CCATCGCCGACGCCCAGTCCGGCGAAGTCGAACGCGAGACCTTGATCCCTGGGACGCTCCACGGGAAGGTGGTCGGCATGGAAGATCTATTCAAAAGCATTCCGGATGGAGGCCAACGGTAATTTCTAGCCTCAGATTATCGTAGCAATTTGGCCGCTCACTGGCGGAATACGTTAGAATTGAAAACGGAGGAGTGGGTGAGCGGTTGAAACCGGCGGTCTTGAAAACCGTTAGGCTCGAAAGGGCCTCGGGGGTTCGAATCCCTCCTCCTCCGCCAGAACCGGCCAGCGCAAAGGCCGTGAGGGCCTAACCAGCGTTCTTTCGAAGAGCGCATCGGGACGAGGACAAGTGGAGAGCGTCAGAGCATGAGCGACGACGTCAAGAGTTCGGTCCCGACCATCGCGCCAGCCGACGCTACAAACGCGCAACGCGAGCCTTCTGCCAGAGAACACGCTTGGGAAGAGAATACGCTCCGCCCCACACTCGAAAAAACCCACGAACGCCAAGCCGAATTCACCACGATCTCAGGATTTCCGATCCGGCGGCTATACTCGCCCGCTGATCTCCCCGGCTGGGACCCGAACCGCGACCTGGGCTTTCCCGGCGAGCCTCCTTACACCCGGGGGATTCATTCCACCATGCATCGCGGCAGGCTCTGGACGATGCGCCAGTTTGCCGGCTTCGGCACTGCGGAAGACACCAATCAACGCTTTCGCTACCTTCTGGCACAAGGACAGACGGGCCTCTCAACCGCGTTCGATCTTCCAACTTTGATGGGCTATGACTCCGACCACCCGCTCGCCGAAGGCGAAGTCGGAAAATGCGGCGTAGCTATCAGCTCCCTTGCGGACATGGAAGTGCTCTTCGATCAAATTCCTCTCGCCAACGTCACTACCTCGATGACCATCAATTCGCCTGCGGCGGTCATCTGGGCAATGTATCTCGCCGTTGCGGAAAAGCAGGGCGCGGACTGGAAAAAAATCTCCGGCACGCTGCAAAACGATATCCTGAAGGAATACATCGCACAAAAGGAGTACATCTATCCGCCCGAGCCGTCGATGCGGCTGGTGATCGACACGTTCGAATTTGGCGTCAAAAACACGCCGAAATTCAACACCATTTCGATCAGCGGTTATCACATTCGCGAAGCCGGCTCGACCGCGATTCAGGAATTAGCCTTCACGCTGCGCGATGGAATGGAATACGTTGAATATGGAATGCGCCGCGGCCTGCACGTCGACGAATTCGTTCCCCAGCTTTCTTTCTTTTTCAACGCCCACAATGACTTCTTCGAGGAAATCGCCAAGTACCGCGCGGCGCGCCGCATCTGGCACAAAGCGATGGTCGAGCGCTATCAGGCGAAGAATCCGCGCACTTGGGCGCTGCGCTTCCACACGCAAACGGCGGGCTGTTCGTTGACCGCGCAGCAGCCGTACAACAACGTAGTGCGCACCGCAATTCAGGCGCTCGCCGCCGTTCTGGGCGGCACGCAATCCCTGCACACCAATTCGCTGGACGAAGCTTGGGCGCTGCCAACCGAGTTCGCGGCCACCATCGCGCTCCGCACGCAGCAAATCATCGCTCACGAAACCGGCGTGACCAATACGGTCGATCCCCTCGGAGGCTCCTATTTTGTCGAAACGCTCACGAACGAAATCGAGCGCGGCGCGTGGGATTACATCCACAAAATCGACGCCATGGGCGGAATGGTCCCAGCCATTGAACGCAGCTATCCGCAGCGTGAAATCGCCGAAGCTTCCTACCGCTATCAAGTGGCCGTGGACAAAAAGGAAAAAATCATTGTCGGCGTAAACGATTACGTCACGCAAGAAAAGCCTCTGGACATCCTGCAAATCGACGAGACGGTCGCCCACCGCCAGGCCCAGCGCCTTTCAAAGCTGCGCGCCGATCGCTCCAAAGCCGAAGTCGATCGACGCCTCGCCGCTCTGCGCAAAGCCGCCCAAGGCAAAGACAACCTAATGCCCTTCCTGTTCGACGCCGTCAAAGCCTATGCCACCGTAGGCGAAGTCTGCGACGCCCTCCGCGAAGTTTTCGGCACTTACGAAGAAGTTGCCATCACGTGATTATTGCGCTTGTGGGTTTCTAACCATTCTATTTCGCGGGCTTAACACTGATTCGGGCCTCTCTGCGAGCCTTTGCGTACTCTGCGTCTCTGCGTTATCTTTTCTCTGTCTTTTAACTCGATGAGAGACCTGGAATTAACTCACGCCGTCATCGGAGCTGCGATCGACATTCACCGCAGTCTTGGGCCTGGCTTGCTGGAGGCTGTCTATGAAGAATGCCTCGCCAAGGAGTTTTCATTGCGGGGCATTCCCTATGATCGGCAAAAACCCGTTCCTCTCGTTTACAAAGACCTCAAACTGGAATGTGGCTACCGTCTGGATTTCCTCGTAGACAAGCGCGTAGTCGTGGAAATCAAGTCTATCGACGCTATCGCCCCTATTCATGAGACAGTGATGCTTATCTATCTTCGGTTATCGCAATCTCCAATCGGACTGCTGATCAACTTTAACGTCCCGGTTCTCAAAGATGAGATTCGGCGTTATGTTTGGCACTACAAAGAAAATGTAACGCAGAGGCGCAGAGCATCGCAGAGGCTCGCAGAGAGACCACGTTGGACACAGAGGGCACAGAGAAGAATGTCGGAAAAGAAAATTAGAGTGCTAATCGCCAAACCCGGCTTGGATGGCCACGACCGTGGCGCCAAGATCATCGCCCGCGCCCTGCGCGACGCCGGTATGGAAGTAATCTACACCGGCCTGCGCCAGACTCCCGAGATGATCGCCTCCGCGGCAGTCCAGGAAGACGTCGACGTCATCGGCCTCTCGATCTTGTCCGGCGCGCACAACACCATCTGCCCGCAGCTCATGAATCTGCTCCGCGAAAAAGGCATGACCGACGTAACCGTGCTCGTCGGCGGCATCATTCCGGAAGCGGACATCCCCGCGATGAAAGCCTCCGGCATCGCCGAAATCTTCTTGCCCGGGACATCGACGCAAGACATCGTCGAATTCATCCACAAGCGAGTGGGGAGATAAAACCGCAATCCCGCGAGGGCCCTCATGCGAAAGCTTTCTCGAACTTTACGCGCGTGTAAAGCACTCGGAACCCCTGCCGCGCGATATTGCGCTGCGAAATACTGCCAGGCTGCGCGATGCTGACCGCGAGATCGCTCCCCGCCTGAGAGGCTCGCGCGAGCCGTCTTTGCAACAGCGCCGTTTGCACGCCGCGTTTTCGCGCCACGGGCAGCGTGCTGGCCCCAAACAATCCCGCGACACCATCGTGCAGCGCGAGCGTTCCGCCCCCCGCGATCTTCCCTTCCACCCGCGCCAAATAACACTCTGTCTTCGGCCCAAACGCGAACAACTTCATCACTTCGAGGAGCTCCTGCGAAACCGGAAATTTTTCCGCGAATCCCTGCGAAACCGTCAGCGTCCATAGATCGATCTTGTCTTTCCCCACCTTCTCGATCGTTATCCCCTCGGCCGGCTCTGGGCACGCCTCGTCGGGACTCACCCGCCGGACCATGACATTCGAAAACTCCGTCACGCGATACCCGCGCTGGCCGAACTGCTCGATGAAGGACGCGTCCGCCAGCGGAGACGTTTCGACGCGCACTGGTTCGCCGCGCCCGCGGTAAAACTCTTCCAGCAAGTCGAACTCTTCTTTACTAACCGGCCCGTCGAGGCCCATCCCCACAGCTTGTGTAATGGGTGAACCCTTGCCGCAATAAACGGCAAATCCGCCCGCGAGGCGCCTGACCGCTGCTTCACTTCCCGGCCGGAACCGCCCGAGAGCTTCCGCGCATTCGACTGCGGCTTGCGCTTCGGCAAGTTCCACACGGCGAGCCAATTCCAAGTTCAACAACAAGTCCGGCATAATTGTTTTTATTGCTTACCCTTGTCCCGATTTTGATACTTATCTTTCACTTGACGCATTATCACTTTAACACGTTTCTTTTCAGCTTGGCGAGCTTGGGGATTAATCTTTCTCAAGAGGAATTCCTGTTCGCATTGGAGCTTCCGCCAACTTTCCAATCGTCCCGTATCAATTATGCCTGACCCAAGCGCTGCTTGCACGGCGCAGCCCGGTTCATTCTCGTGGCGGCAATCGCCGAATCTGCATTGCGCCGCAAGTTCGTCAATGTCCGCAAAGGTTTGGAACAGTCCTTCTCCCGCGTTCCACAATTGGAGTTCGCGCAAACCAGGCGTATCAATGACCATCGCGCCGCTCGAAAGCATAAACAGTTGCCGCGAGGTTGTAGTGTGGCGCCCGCGGCTGTCGCTTTCCCGCACCGCGTGCGTGGCCTGCCGTTCCTCTTGCAGCAAGCAATTCACCAAAGTGGACTTCCCCACTCCAGACGATCCAAGAACCACAATTGTTTGCCCTTTCTTGAAATGCTCCTCCAGCGCATCCAGGCCTTGCCCGGTTTTTCCGCTGACCAGAAAAACCGGAACGCCCACGGCAATTCGTTCCGTCTCCGCTGCGCGTTTTCGAAAGTCCGCGCACGCATCAGTCTTGTTCAAGACAATCGCCGGGCGCGCGCCGGATTCCCAGCACTGCGCCAGATATCGCTCGATGCGGCGCACGTTGAAATCGCCGTCCAGCCCCGCCACGATCAAGGCGGCGTCAATGTTCGCCGCGATCACTTGTTCTGCGACCTGTTTGCCCGCAACTTTCCGAACAAATCGGCTGCGCCGCGGCAAAACCCACTGAATCTCTGCCATCGTTTGCCCGGCGCGAATTTCTGCGCCGACCCAATCGCCGACAGCCGGCCAATCCCCGCCTTCCTCGGAAGCTTTGCGGAGTCTCCCGGAAGCTTCGGCCCAACATTCTTCGAACTCCCCAGCCACCCGCCACATACCGCGTTGCTGCGACACCACACGCGCCGGAACACAGTTCTCGGTTTCCGCCGAATTCCACAGCGCTTTAAAATACGCGTCCCAACCTAAATTCTCGATAAACACCTGAAAATCCTCCTGCTGCCCGAAGGCAGCCTTGTACGCGCAATTCGGGCAAGATTCGCCCGCACAGCGCGGCTGTGCCCTCGCTGTAACGGAACTCCTGAACAAGCGTTTTCCTCGTCCAGCGAGCGCAGTGATTCAGTTTGGGAAGAACAAGTGAGCGAGAAGGTCTCGCGGAGAAATCGTTCGACTAGGACGTGGCTTCGCCGGAGACACACCCGCACTGCACGAATTCGACTGAAGTATTCACAGGCGCCTCCGACAAAAAGATTCAGTGCTTTCCGGCACTGTGAACTTGATCTTACCCAGCCCACTCCACCACGTCAATTCTCTAAAGGTTTTGTTGAGGGAGTGGTTTGCAGTTTCCTCACT
>JBARCY010000446.1:0-14974 GCA_049794595.1 Candidatus Acidiferrum sp. | reverse complement strand
AAGATTCGTAATCCGTGGTACGACACGACGTGCTGCCCGCCGAATTTGGAGCGCACCTTTGCATCGTTACCAGGATATTTCTACAGCACCAGCAAGGATGGGCTGTACCTGCATTTGTATGACAATTCGGAGCTGGACTGGCATCTGGAGGATGGAACGGGTCTGAAGGTTGCACAGAAGACGAAGTTTCCGTGGGATGGTGCTACGGAAATTTCGGTGACACCGGCGAAGTCGACAGAGTTCACGTTTTATCTACGAGTGCCCGGGTGGTCGCACAGTACGGAAGTTGCAGTGAATGGAAAGGCGGTCGAAGGAGCGGTTCCGGGGAAGTATTTAGCTTTGCGGCGGCGCTGGTCGGCGGGCGATGCGATTAGCGTGAAGTTCGCCATGGCGCCGCAAGTGATCGAAGCGAACCCGCGCGTCGTGGATGACTACGGGCGTGTTGCGCTGCAGCGTGGCCCGCTGGTGTATTGTCTCGAACAACTTGATCAGCCGGAAGGAGTGGGATTGTTCGACGTTTCCGTGGATGTGCGGCCAGAGCGTTCCTCGAATTTCGAGGAGGAATTCCAGAACGATTTGCTGGGCGGAGTCATGGTGTTGAAACACAGAGGATCGGTTATGGATAAGTCCGCTTCGAGCGAGGCTCTCTATCAGCGTTACACAACCAAAAAACCCGAAATCAAGCAGGTGGAATTGAGGTTTATCCCTTACTACGCCTGGGCGAATCGAGCGGCGACACCGATGCAGGTGTGGACGCCGGTGCTTCGAGCGTAAGGGAAACACGACGCGCCGGGAAGCGACAGTTTGAAACTACGGCTCTGCGCGGCGCGGACTCTACGCTTCTATTTTGTGGTAGAGGCGATAAGGATCGTCACCGATGGTATCAAACGGCCGGAAGGTGATTTTTCCGCGATCCGTTTCGACAAAAGAGTCCGCGGAAGATTGGGAAGCGGCCAGGAGTTGCGCTCGAGAGAAAGTTGCAGGCAAGTTGCCCGTGGCAAATAGTGCTAGCGGCCCGCGGCGGAGGGCCACGATTTGCGGGTTCTCCGGATCCACCTGTTGCAGGCGAAGAGGAATAGAGATTTCATACTCGATGCGGTCGCCATTCTTCCAAGTGCGAGACAATTCAAAGAATTTTCCAGCGACGGGGTCACCTTCCGCACGTTTGCCATTGATGGAAATGCGCGTTTTTGCGTCTGACCATTCGGGCACCCGCAAGTAAATCGTGAACTTCTCTGGCCGAGCCATTTCCACTTCAAGCTGAGTTGTGTTTGAAGTGGGATAGCTGGTTTTTTGCGTAAGAGTGCAATGCGTGCCGCCTTGCTGCCAGCTTACGCGGGAAGGAATGAAGAGATTTACGTAGATCCCTTCCTTCGAAGGGTAGTAGGAGCTGATGCCGTAATCGGCAGTGAGTTGCGGAAAAGTGCCGGAGCAGCAAGGCCATTTGTCCTTGTAATAGACCTTTTTGGCGTCGTCGTTATTGTAGTCGGAGTAGTAGAAGCTGGTGCCGTCGGGAAGAAGTGGTTTGGCGCCCGCGATGGTGTTGTAGAGCACTTGTTCCATGCTATCGCCGTAGCGGGAATCGCGAGTGACGCGCAGCAAATAGCGAGTGATTTTGAATTGTCCGTAGGCGCCACAGGGAGTTTCGAAATCGGAGCGAGTGGTGCCGAGGCTTGCGGCGAGAAGTCCTTTACCCGGTACGACGAAGGCTTCGTTCGGGCCCCATCCACCGGTGGCGTAACTTTGTTCCTGAACCATGCGAAGGCCGTTTGTCGCGGCGCGAAGATATTTTTCGTCGCCGAGAACCAAATACGCTTGCATGGCGGAACTTAAAGTATTTACGTGGCTGTAGGCATGCATGCCGGGAAGGGCATTGTGATTTTCGGCGAGAGGATCGTAGTACCCGTGATAAATGAAACGTTCCGCCAAATCGCGGTAGCGCGTGTCGCCGCTGCGGCGATAGGCGAGAAAGAAATTTTCGGGCAGCGTGTACGTTTCGTCCCAGGTGTAGGCAATGGATTTGTGCGGGCGGGCTTCTTGTTCGGCGCGGCTCAGGGCTTTTTCGGGCAGATAGGGAAGAACGGCGTCGGTGGCGCGTTTGAGAACTTCTAGAGCGATGGGATCGGCGGCAAATTCATGGGCGTCGATCAGGCCGCAGTTCGTTTTGTCGAAGGTGTAGGCCGGAAGGCGGTAGTCGACGTAAAACTTTCCCTGGGGCTCGACGGTCGCGGAAAAGGCGCGCACGAGGCGATGAATCTTTTCCTGGGTGGGCTTGGAGCCCGTGGCGGCATAGGCGCGCGCCAACCCGGAAAGATACTGACCGAAAGTATGGCCGGGAATGAAGCCGTGAAAGTTATCTTTCTCGTTGAAGTCGTCGGCGTTGTCGTACCAGCCGCCCATATCGGGCCCCGGAGCCGGAAGACCTTCGCGTTCGCGGAAAGGTTTGAGCAAGCCATCTTCGTCGAGATGAAGGAATAACTTGTGGTTCTCGTCGAATTGAGTCCGGAAGTGGCCTTCGAGGAGCTGGACTTGTGAATAGCCGAAAACGGAGAGGGGAGGCGTGACGGCGACGGTGACGGACGGGTCGCCCCACGCGGGAACGGAACGCATCGCCATGAGACCGGCGGCGGAAACGGCTGTTGATTTGAGGAATTGGCGCCTGGTTTTGGTGCTCATAGGGAAGCCTCCTGAGCGGGTTTGCTGGGAGTGGTCATCCGATTAAGAGGGAGGAGCGTCGGGAACCGCCTCTTAGGGAGATGAATCTCAGCAAGCGTTTTCTCACTCGAGATATGTATAGCGCGAGAAAGGCGCCGGGTCAAACAGTTGCTGTAATCGATTTCCCGGATGCAGTATCCTGTGTTGGCGAAGATGCGACGATTACTGACGGGACCCAAGAGCGTGCGGCGGGGGAAGTTTGCTCTAGCCATCCTTCTGTTGGCTGGTCCGAAGCTGGCTCTTAGCCAAACCACAGAGAGGCAAATCGAGCCGATTACGACGGCACTTAGGGCCAGAGACTACGACAAAGCGGTGGAATTGAGCCGAGCGGCGCTACAAGTTTCGCCGGACAATGCGCAATTGTGGACGCTGCAGGGGATTGCGCTAGTCAATAAAGGAAGCAGTAAAGAGGCTCTGGCGGCATTTGGGCACGCACTGAAAATTTCTCCGAACGATGTAGCCGCGCTGGCGGGAGCCTCTCAGATTGAGTATCAGGCGGGGAACCAAAGCGCTGTGCCGCTACTGAAGCGGCTCCTCGCTGCGCGTCCGGACAATCCGACGGCGCACGCCATGCTCGCCGTGCTGGATTACCGCGGGGGAGACTGCACGGGGGCGGTCACGCATTTTGAGAAAGCGGGTGAGCTGCTGGACTCGCAGATCGACGCGTTACATGCTTACGCAACTTGTCTCGTAAAACTAAAGAAGCTTGACGACGCGGCTGCGATTTTTCAGAAGGCGCTGGCGCTTCGCCCGGACGACCCGCGCGAACATGTGCTGCTGGCATCGATTCAATTGATGGATCACAAATCCCAAGACGCGCTGGCCACGCTGCAGCCACTGCTGGACTCGAAGGATGTGGATGCTAATACGCTCGATCTCGCCTCGAGGGCTTATGAGGACACGGGCGATACGCCGCATGCGGTGAGCGCGTTGCGCCAGGCGCTTTTGCTTAACCCGAAAAATATCAGCTTATATTTGGATTTTGCGAACATTTGTTTTTCGCACGAATCGTTTCAAGTGGGGATTGACGTGATCACGGAGGGGTTGGTGTTGCAGCCGAAAGCAGACGACCTCTATGTTGCGCGCGGAGTGCTGTACGTGCAGCTGGCGCAGTACGACAAGGCGGAGGCTGATTTTGAGAAGGCGTACGAGTTGAATCCGAACCAGTCGTTGAGCACGGCGGCGCAAGGGTTGGTGGCGGTGCAGGAGAATGATCTGGACCATGCGCTGACGTCGGTCCAGGAAAAACTGAAGAGGAAGCCGGACGATCCGTTGCTGCTTTACTTACAGGCGGACGTCTTATCGCAGCAGGGAGTGGATACGGGGACGCCGGAATTTCGGTTAGCGATGAAGTCGGCGCAGAGAGCGGTCGCGCTGCAGCCGACGCTGGCGGCGGCGCGCGGTGTTCTGGCAAAGCTGTACATGCAAACGGGGGAGTATCAGAAGGCGATCGAGCAGTGCCGGAAGGTGTTGGCCAGCGATCCCAAGGACCAAACGGCGGTGTATCGGCTGATCCAGGCGCTGAGGAAAACCGGGCAGAATAAAGAAATTCCAGAACTGCTGAAACGCTTGGCAAGCCTGCGCGAAGAAGCGACGCAGGAAGACCGGGAACGATACCGCTACAAAATATTTGAAGAGGACACGGCGCCGAAGCAACCTTAGCGGCAACCCCTAGGGACATCTCGCGGAGTTTGCATGGAATTCAGGGAATCGTTTGCGCACAAATTGATGAGAGAAGCATGGCCGGATGGCGCACCATTGCGCCTAACAGGAGACCTATCAGAATGAGCTATTCCCGACGGGCGTTTTTGGGTTTGTCTCT
The DNA here is from genome assembly GCA_049794595.1 of Candidatus Acidiferrum sp. GTDB lineage: Bacteria > Acidobacteriota > Terriglobia > Acidiferrales > UBA7541 > Acidiferrum. The sequence continues at coordinate 10,437 of JBARCY010000446.1, read as the reverse complement.
CGGGTCGGCGATGACGATTACCGCCGAACGGCTGCTGGGCCAGGGTGTTGCGGCCCACAAAGCGAAACCTCTGCCCCGGCAGGCCCCGTCGGGCCACCCGTTCAATGCGCACTTCGTCGATGTGGCCGAGGCTGCGGGACTGCGAGAGCCGACAATCTATGGCGGCGTGAACAGCAAGAAATACATTCTGGAATCGACAGGGTGCGGCTGCGCTTTTATCGACTACGACAACGATGGCTGGATGGATATTTTTCTGCTTTGCGGAACAAGGCTGGAAGGCGCACCGCCCGAGGCGACGAACCGGTTGTACAAGAACAATCGCGACGGCACGTTCACCGACGTTACGGAAAAAACGGGTCTCCATTCTGTGGGATGGGCTTGCGGCGTGTGCATCGGGGATTACAACAACGACGGGTTTGAGGATATTTTTTGCACTTACTTCGGGCAAAACATTCTTTACCGCAACAATGGCGATGGAACGTTTACGAACGTTACGAAAGACGCGGGGCTTCTGAACGAGCGGCCGCGGTGGGGCGCGGGATGCAGCTTTCTGGATTACAACCGTGATGGGCACCTCGACTTGTTTATTTCGAACTATGTGGGGTTTTCTTTTGAACACGCGCCGGTCCCGGGAGCCAACACAAATTGCAATTGGAAAGGGATTCCAGTGGAGTGCGGACCGCGCGGACTTCCGACGGGACATCATTCGCTCTATCGCAACAATGGTGACGGAACGTTTACGGACGTCAGCCAGGAGGCGAGGATCGCGCAATCGACGAAGTGCTACGGCATGACCGTCGTGGCGGCGGACTTGGATGAAGACGGATGGCCCGACATTTACGTGGCGTGCGACTCGACCCCCAGCCTGCTTTTTATGAACAATCATGACGGAACCTTTCGCGAAGAGGGCGTGGTGCGAGGAGTCGCGCTGAGCGACGACGGTGAGGAACAGGCGGGGATGGGAGTGGGGGTAGGGGATTACGACCTTGATGGTCACCTCGATCTCTTCAAGACGCATTTCGCGGACGATGCGAACGTGCTGTATCACAATGACGGCAAAGGGAATTTCGATGACGTCACACGCACATCTCACGTGGGTGTGGAGACGCGTTATATCTGCTGGGGCGCCGGAATCGTCGATCTGGACAATGATGGATACCCGGACTTATTCATGGTTACGGGGAACGTTTACCCGGAAGTCGGGGAAAAGCTGCCGCAGTACCCCAACAAGACGCCACGGGCAGTATTTCGCAATCTGGGGAATGGCACGTTCGAAGAGCTCATGGAGGCCGCCGGACCTGGCGTCGCGGCGGCACACTGCAGCCGGGGATGCGCGTTTGGGGATTTTGACAATGACGGCGACATCGACATGGTGATCATCAACCTGAACGAAAACCCGTCGCTTTTGCGCAACGATCTCCGCGGAAAACAGAACTGGATCAAGGTCAAGTTGGAAGGCGTTAAATCCAATCGGAGCGCCATTGGGGCGCGGGTTCTTGCCCATTATGGCGGGAAAACACAGGCCCAGAGCGTTTTGAGCCAGTCGAGTTTCTACTCCTGTAACGATTCGCGGCTGCACTTCGGCCTCGGAAAATACACTTCGGCAACCGTAGAGGTGCACTGGCCCAACGGGCTTGTTGAGTGGTTCAAAGAGCTCCCCAGCAATGAGCTCGTGACGCTGAAGGAAGGAATCGGCCGGGTCCCCAACCGAGGCTGGTCTAAAACCTAACCCGAGAGCCGCGGCGAGCGCAGAAGCAGTTCCCTGGCGCCGCTAATACAAAACCATTAGAAAAAGCTTGACAGCAAATTTCAACTGACATATATCTGTGGCAGCTGAGAAAACGTTTACAGGGAAATTGTTCTGTAAAATGTTTACTCACATTATTGGGGGGTGGAGAGGCATGCAAGTGAGATTACTTCTTGGCTGGTCCTTCCGTTTGCTTGTCACCGTTCTACTCTTGGCCGCGTCGACTTGGGCGCAATACACGGCAAACATTCAAGGAAGCGTCACAGACCCGAGCGGCGCGGCGGTCGCTCAGGCGAAAGTCACGCTGGAGAACCTTGCGACCCATGTTACGGCGAGCACGACAACGGACGCCGAGGGTGGCTACCGCTTTCTAAGTTTGGCTCCCGGGTCTTACCAGATTTCTGCGGAATCAAAGGGTTTTTCGACATCACGCACGACTGTCACGCTTGAGACGAACCAAAACCTGACCGTACCCATGGGGGTCAAGGTTGGAGCATCGACGGAATCGGTGACGGTCACTGCGGAGAATCCGCTGGTCAACGTTACCGAGACACGCAATCAGCAGACACTCCAAACGCAGGAGTTGTCTACCCTGCCGATGGCGAGCCGCAATATGCTCTCGCTGTCCACCATCGCGCCCGGCGTCACTGGCCTGGGACTCGCAGGCGGTCCAGGGGTCGCTTCGGGTACTCCGGGTTCTAATGCAGGCAACTTCTCCACGGAAGAGGCGGTTGACGTAAGCGCGAACGGTCAAGGAACCGTTGCGAATATGTGGATCGTCGACGGGCTGGACGTCACGAGCAGCGTTCGACAGGGAGTCTTAAATCTCACGCCGAATCCCGACGTCATTCAAGAATCGAACAATCAGGTCAACACCTATTCCAGCGAGTACGGGCGCGGCAGCGGACTCCAGGTTGCTATGACCACAAAGTCCGGCGGGGATCAATTTCACGGCATGGCCAGCGACTATTTCAACTATCAATCGATGTATGCCAAGTATTCGTTGCCCGGCGACGACCATCCCTACTCTCCGTTCCACAGCAACAATCTGTCCGGAACAGTCGGTGGGCCAATTATTCCTCATCACCAATTCTTCTTTTTCTTTGGCATAGAGGCACTGCGTTCTTCTGCTTCTACGGGCAACTCGGTAGTGACATTTGCGGATCCGGCGTTTGCGTCTTGGGCGAGTACCAACTATCCGGGCAATTTTGGAACCAAGATACTGAATACGTACGTACCCACTCACGTTGGCGGCAGTACTGTGATTGACACAGCCAACAACATTTTCCCAGGCACTTGCGGAACAGCGGCAACCAATAACTTGCCTTGCTCGACTGCGATGATTGATAGCGGCACTTTCAACTCCTCCAACATCATCAACGGCACGCAGTACTTCGTTCGCGTGGACAAATATTTCAGCAAAGATCGCATCTACGGCAGCTTTTTCCGTACGCTGCAAGCCAACCCCGCTCCGAACGTCATCCCCCAATTCTCGACTACGAATAATTACTGGGAGCGCGCTTTGCAGGTGAACTGGACGCACGACTTCAGCCCGACAACTCTGAATGAAGCGATTTTTGCCCAGAATCGTATCGAGGGCAAGAATGACGAAACCGGTGACTTCAGCATTCCTGGAATCAGCGTTACAGGGCAAAGCGTCGGATATGGGCTGGGGTTCGCGCAGGGCGATTTTATCCAACATAACTATCACTGGCGCGATGTCTTGACCCATGTCCGTGGAGCTCACGTCATCAAGGTGGGCTATGAAGGTCTCTACGGTGATGATGTCGAGCCATTTCAGGGGCCCTGGTCCCACCCCGCTTTCAGCTTCAATAACCTATTATCGCTGGCTCAAGATGCGCCACTGACAGAGAGCGGCGTGATGTACAGCCCCATAACCGGCCAGCAACAGCTTTGGAGTTGGGACGCGGCCTCGAAAACGTGGGGCATATTTGCAGAGGATACTTGGAAAGCGCGGCGGAATCTGACTGTGACGCTGGGCTTCCGTTTTGACGATCAGGGAAATCCGTATTCCAAATCACCCACGACAGTCTTTGGCAATTTCTATCTTGGCTCTGGCTCGACCTTCCAAGACCAAGTTGCTGGTGGCGTTGCCAAACCGACTCACAACGCATTGGCAAGTACGCCCAAAGCCTACACTCCGCGGATCGGCGCTGCTTGGGATATCACCGGAACAGGGAACTGGCTGTTACGTGGCGGGTTCGGGATGTTCTCTAATTGGCTAACACCCGCGAATATTCAGGAGGAATTTCGAGGCAACCCGCCAGGGCTGATTAATCCTACTTTCTTCGCAGCCAATCCGCCGGGGACCCAACCCGTGTTCATCCAAGGTACCAGCAGCACGCCGCCATTCGGATTCGTATTTCCGCAGTTGGCTGGCACAGCTTTATGTCCTGTGGCTCCTTGTTTGGACGCTGCCGGAGGAATTCCGGGAGCCGACTTAGGAATTGGGGGAATCGATCCCAACATTGCGTCTCCTACCGCATACATTTGGTCAGGTACGCTCGAACATAGGCTTGGCAGCCGCTTCGTTGCCTCAGCGCTCTACAGCGGCTCCCATACTTCCAATCTCGTTGGCAATGGCAACGCGGGCGGTCTAGTCTCCTATGGAGTTGACATCAATGAACTTCCGGGAGCTTTGATTGGGTTACCCCTCGGGTCTTCCCCGCCGCGACCCAATCCAAGTTTTGGTCAAATCGCCTATACCCAGAACAATCGGTACGCTAACTATGAAGCCGTGACAGTCGACCTCAAGGCCAGAGCGAGCCGGGGGTACTTTGACGTTTCCTATACACGCTCTTCTTCCAAGGACGACGGTAGTAAATATCCAACCCCGGAGGATCCTGGGGCGTTCTACGGACCCTCGCCTTGGGATGTGCCCAATCGCATCTCCGCGAGCTTCAACTATGAGCAACCGGGCTTGAACGGCGGTACGGGGTTTGTCGGGCACGCGACGAGCGGGTGGGGCGTGAGCGGGACCAGTGTTTACCAGACGGGTTATCCGTTCACGGTGTTTACGTCCGCCGCATACAACGGCGCAAACTACGTCGCGGGCGCAAATGCGCAAACTACCAAAACTGGGGACTACCTGGCCAATGGAGATAACTTTAGCTTTCCAGACGTGACCAATTACCAGCAGGGGGCTTCCTCCACTGCTTATACCACCGGAGTGTTCACCGCCGGCCAATTTACCGTGCCGACCGCTGGCACAAATGGCAACGAAAAGTACAACGCCTTCCGCAATCCGGCCTTTGTAGAGACGGATATGACGCTCTACAAGAACACGCATATTACCGAGCGACTCGTTTTTCAATTCCGTTTTGAGTTCTACAACCTGTTCAATCACGCCAATTTCCAGAACATCCAGGGCGACATATCTCAAGGCAACTTTGGCGAGGTGACCGCCCAGACGCTCCCGAGATGGTGGCAATTGGGAGGAAAGCTCTACTTCTAGACTGATTTGAAGGGCACGTCGAGGGACCGCGCTCCACACCCCGAGCGGCGGTCCCTCGAACTATTCACGAGAACGCGGCGCAATCTCAGGAACTATCGAAACTCCCTCAGAACGAGACTTTAAGAGGGTTTCCGTCGAACACCACCGAACGAGTTTGTGGCTCGAGGCTTACCTCTAATTTTCTGCGGAGTGGAGGGAGCATGCGGGAGCCCGGCGAGAGGCGTAGAGTCAGCGTCCGAGTCGCGTCATGCCAGTCCATTTGGACCCCCATCCACTCTCCCTTGCGATAGTTGAAGGAACTGCCGTCATCTTCGTAAAGCAAGAAGGAAGCGTCCGCGCGGGGATAAATGGAAACGGAGAGCGGTTGGTCGACTTTTTCGCCGGTGAATTGTTTCACAGGGCCGAGGGGCAAAATCGAACCTGCCCGTACGTAAAGAGGGATGGTCTCGAGGTCCACCTTGCGGCTGATTTCGCCGCCTTGGACGAATTCGCCCGTCCAAAAGTCGTACCAGCCGCCTGCGGGCAAATAAACCTGCCGCGTTTCCGCGCCTTTTTCCATCACGGGCGCCACAAGCACATTTTTCCCCCACAAATATTGATCGCCGCAGGCGACAGCCTTTGGATCATCCGGGTAGTGTAACCAAAGTGCGCGGATAATGGGCATACCGGTAGTGGCGCATTCGTGCACGGCGCTGTAAAGATAGGGCAGCATTCGGTAACGCAGCTCCAGATACTTGCGGCAGATGGGCTCAACTTGCTCATTGTGCAGCTGGCTGGAATCTGGAATCGCCGCGCCATTGTAATTGTTAATTTCCGTAGGGCCGGGGTCGCCGGTGTTCCATCCCCAGGGCAGGCGGAGTTTCCAGGCGCGTCCGTGACAGCGAAACAGCGGACAAAAAGCGCCGAACTGAAACCAACGAAGGTAAAGCTCCGCTGTAAACTCCTTGGTGGGCACGAAGCCGCCGATGTCCGTGCCCCAATAAGGAATTCCCGTCAGCGCCGTATTGAGCGCGATGGGAATATGAGTTTTAAGCGTTTCCCATGTGGAATAGACGTCTCCAGACCAAAGAAACGAGCCATATCGCTGCATGCCTGCATAGCCGTTGCGATGCAGCGCGTACGGCCGCTCATTCGGCCTATCGAGTTGAGGGCCCTCCCAATACATTCGGTTGCGAGTCAGGCGTGAAGCAATATCCAGCGGGTCGCCTTCGTCGGGCCACCAGCCATCTATGCCGAGGGCAAAATCCTTGCGATGAGCGTCCCAATAACAGCTCGCTTGCGCTTCATCGAATTTTGAGAGTTCGCAAGCGTCGCGGACAGTGCCTCGGAGCTTGTCTGTTAGAATCACGGCGTGAAACACGACTCGGAAATTATCTCGATGGAGTTCAGCCAGGATTTCCTTTGGATCGGGAAACACGCGCGAATTCCATGCAAAAGACCCGTTCTCTGTGTTCCAACCCGAGGGACAGAATCCAGTGCCCAAATAGATCAATGCGTCGCAGGGAAGCTTCTTCTCGCGGAAAGTTTTGGCTTCGGAGAGCACCTCATCGCGGCTGGCTAAAGTGCGATGCGATTGCTGATAGCCCAAACTCCAAAGTGGTGGCATCTCGGCACGCCCTGTTAGACGGGCGTACTCGCGCATAATCGTGGCGGGATCGCGTGAAGAGACGAAAAAGATATCGAGCGGCAGAGCGGATTGCGGGCTCGCTGGCACGAATTTACTCTGCTCGCCCATAAAATCAAACGTACCGAAGGGCTGGTGGAAAAACATCGCCCAGCCGTCCGTTCCGATTACCCAGGGGATTGGTACTCGGCCGCCGTGCGTTGGCAGCTGATAGCCACCTTGCCCGCTCTTCATGCGGTCGGTTGAGCCGCGCCGGTCGAATTGCGGCCCGCCTTCTCCGAGGCCCAACAGTGGTGAATCTCCGGTCAGGAAGGAAATGACGCCGGTCTCTTCATCGAGGGAGAGATGCTGGATCGTCTGTCCTTCAGCAGTTGTAACGGTGAACGTGAGCGGGTTCGGAGCAATACGCACCTTCATTTTTCCAGTTCCGACAGTTTGCGATTGGAATAGGCCGCGGATTGCGGCGGCCGGAGTGCCCCACGATGTTTGAACGAGGGAGCCATCAGACGGAATGCTGCTCGACGTGCCGCGTTTGATGGGAAGGACACTGAGGCGGAGGGTATTCTCACTTACAGAAGTGACTCGCAGCTCGCAGTCTTCTCCGACAACGCGCAGAGGCTGACTGGCGGAGGCATCCCCCTGCGGCAGGAGTATCCCCGCAGAAACGCCCGCAAGTTGCGCTAATAACTCCCGGCGATTCCACTGCTTAGTCATCGTTGGTCACACCTTTGGGGCTCGCGCTACGCGCGAAGGCGATACAGCCCTCGTCTGCAAGCAGAAGCCTGCATTCCGGAAAAGTCTCATGGCCGCCTCGCGGCGTCCAAGAAGCACCAGGCAGCAGCTGGTCCGCTTCAAAGTAGACGAGCCTTCCAAGCTTAGGCCAAGCGCAGCCTTACAGATCCGTGATCCAACGCGGCAAGATGAGCCAGCAAACGTTTACATCCCAGACGCACACAATATGGCCTTCTGCCCTCACTACGCAAGAGGCCTTTGCAAGTTCAGGAGACGAGCGAGTCCCGGAACCAGCACATAGTTTTGCTGAAAAACTCCCAGAGAGCTCATACAGCTGCGAAGGCTAAAGAACTTTGCAAGAGAATGGCGGGACGGAGTCGCCGAGACGATAACGCAATCCGGGGCGACCTTCGGAACGGTAACCTGTGGGAAACCTCAGCCTTCCTCCGACCGCAGGATGTCATTTACACCTGTCCGATCGATATCGTTGTCGTCTGCAACTAAGATCCACATGCTGTTAGCCCGTAACACTGAAGAATTAAGCCGTCGCAGACCGTTCCCCCAAACCATCTACGGTCGAGTCCTCCCGAACCGGAATCGGCAATGACGCCGCGATTTTCGTTCCGTCCCCATTTGATACGATGTCGAGAGTCCCTCCAAAGTGCCGCACTCTTTCCCGCATTCCAGCGATTCCAACCCCTGACCGCCCTTTCATTCCCGCCAACTTCTCCTCTGATATTCCGTTGCCCTCATCCTGCACTTCGACGAAAACTGTATTTGGGCTGCGCGAAAGACGGATCATGGCCGTCTTACTGCCGGAGTGCCGGTGAATGTTCGTGAGGCACTCCTGTACGATTCTAAAAATTGCCAGTTCCATGTCGGCATCGAGCCGGCCAAAACTCTCGGAGGCAGTCACTTCAATATTCAGCCCGCTGCGTTGGGCCAACCCCTGGGTGTACCAACGAATGGCATCGGATAAGCCATTCTCGTCCAGCAGAGGCGGATGAAGCAGATAGGACATCGTGCGAATCTCTTTGTTTAATTGTTGAAGCAGATCCTGATTCTCTTCGAGAGCCTTCGCCAAAGGAGGATTCTGCCTGACCTTTTGACCGATATTGGCCATCCCCATGCCTAGAGCGGTTATGATTTGTCCAGCGCTATCATGCAGTTCGCGTGCCATGCGTCGCCGCTCCTCATCCTGAGTCTTTAGCATGCGGCTGGAGAGCTCTCGAAGCATCTCAGACTGTTCCACGACCTCCACATTACGCTGCTGCAGTTCCTTGGTTCGCAGACGAACTTCCGCGTCGAGACGTTCGGACAGAGTGCGAAACTGGTCTGCTGCTTCGCGGCGAATTTTTGCCATTGCGATGTGTGTCCCTACGCGGGCCAGTAGCTCGCGAGCGGAAAATGGCTTCACAAGATAGTCATCGGCTCCGGCATCCAGTCCCTCGATACGCGACTCTTCTCCAGCACGGGCCGAAAGCAGAATGACTGGAATGCTTTTCAGATCCTGGTCGGCGCGCACCCTCCGCAATAGTTCGAAGCCATCCAATCGCGGCATCATGATGTCCGAAAGAATCAGGTCCGGGTGTTGCTCACGCGCATTCTTAAGGGCCGATTCACCATCCGCCACCGCTCTAACATCATATTGTCCGCGCAGAAGTCGGTGAACATAATCGCGCATGTCCGCATTGTCGTCTGCGACCAGAATGCGGGGGGCTTGCTCGCGTTCCTGTGTGGAATTTGAAATGGGTTCCGAAGGTGAAAACGGAGACGCGGCTTGAACGTTTTCGCCAGCGTTTTGCCGTTCCGGCAGCCACCGGAGAGCTTCTTCCACGTACGCCTTACTACCCGTCCCGGTTGACGCCAGGTCGCGCGCACCGCCTATTCGATCGGAAGGCAAGTGATCCTTGCCGAGAGGAATAGTGACTATAAAAATGCTCCCACGATCCATTTCGCTTTCGACTCGCACGCCGCCACCATGCAGCTTGACCAACTCCTGCACGAGCGCGAGTCCGATTCCGCTGCCTTCATAGGATCGTCCGCGCGCCTCCTTGACTCGGTGGAAACGTTCAAATAACCGGGGAATCTCGCTTGCTGGAATCCCCGTCCCCGTGTCGCGCACGCGCATCTCTACAGACGAATCAACCTGCCGCAGTGAAACCTCAATCTCGCCTTCGAAGGTGAATTTGAACGCATTTGACAAGAGATTGAGAACGACCTTTTCCCACATTTCTCGATCGACAAAGACCTTCTCCGGAAGGGTGGGGCATTGAATGACCAGCCGCATTCCTTCTCGCTCGATAGCAGAGCGGAACACGCTGGCGAGTTCTGTCGTCAGAACATCTAAATCGGTGGGCTCATATGAGGCTTGCATACGGCCTGCTTCTATCCGCGAAAAATCGAGAAGAGTGTTTACGAGTTTCAATAGGCGCAAAGAATTGCGATGTGCGAGCTCCAAACACTCTCGGTTTGAGGCGGACAACCCTTCTTTCGCCGCCAGTGCATCTTCCAGCGGCCCCATCATCAAGGTCAGCGGCGTGCGAAACTCATGGCTGATATTGGCGAAAAACTGCGTCTTCAGCTTATCGAGTTCCGCCAATTCTTCGCGTTGGCGAGCGATTTCGCGCTCGTGCGCCTTTTTCTCGGTGATATCGCGACCCTCAGCGGTGATGAAGACCACGTTCCCTTGGTCGTCCTTCACCGGCATGAGCGAGGCGTCGATGATGATCGTCTCCTTGCCGCTAGCGCGTCCGTAGATTTCCGTATCCCAGCGAACGAATTCGCCTTGCGAGGCGCGCAGGATCGACTCCCTGAGCGTCACGTTGATTTTCTCTGAGACTTGCCACCAGAAGGTCG
>JBARCY010000445.1:0-11098 GCA_049794595.1 Candidatus Acidiferrum sp. | reverse complement strand
GGCCGCCTTCGCGCCGGGGACCACCGTGGCCGCCGCCCGGACCGCCATGGCCGCCTGAGCCGCCTTCGCGACGCGGCGGTCCACTGTGAGACTGTGCTTGCTTTGGTTCCTCGGACATAACTTCCTGCCTTTCTTTCTAAGAACGAAAAAAACTAAAGTCGAAACACGAAAAACCAAGATCAGCTGGCCGCGGCCGATTCGTGAGCGGGGGCTGGGGCTGGAGTTGGCGCAGGTGCGGGCGCGCTGCGGCGTGGACGGCGCGCGGCACGCTGTTCGCGCTTGCCGCCGAGTTTCTTCTGGCGTTTGAGATCTTCGTCGAGGCGCACGGTCAGATACTTGATGACCACGTCCTGGACGCGGAGGCGGCGCTCGAGCTCGGCAATGAGTTCAGCGTGATTGGTGCGAATTTGCTGATAGATGTAGATGCCCTCGCGATGCTTGGCGACGCGGTAGGCGAGCTTGCGCGTGCCGCAGTGCTCGGTCTTTTCGATCTTCGCGCCTTTTTCGGCGCAAGTATGTTCGATGCCGGTGATAACCTTTTTGATTTCGTCCTCCGGCGTGGCCGGGCGGGCGATGAAAATCAGATCGTACAGACGTTCTTCCATGATGACCTCTTTCCTCTTTGCGCCGAGGGTATCGGCGGCACAGCAAAATCTGTTCCAGGTGCAAGCCCGGAAAAACTCTCTCACTCTTCTTCCGGCTCTTCCGCTTCCGGCGGCTTGCGCCGGTTGAACTTGTTCATGGCCGTTTCGATGCCCTTCGCGAGGAGCATCTCGACAACGTCGGCGGCTTCGCCGACCATTTCCGCAGCCACTTCGAGTTCGGCCTTTTTCATCGGCCGAAGAACGAATTCCTTGCGGCTGCTCAGCGGATGATCCGGGCCGCAACCCAATCGCAGGCGGAAAAAATCCTGCGTGCCGACGGCGCTGATCACCGAATTCGCGCCGTTGTGGCTGCCACCGCTGCCTTTGCGGTCGATGCGAATCGTGCCGAACGGCAGTTGCACTTCATCCCACATCACCAACAAGTCGGCCGGGCCCAACTCGTACTTTTGCAGCAATTCTCGAACCGAGATGCCGCTGAGATTCATGTACGTTTGCGGCTTCGCCAGCAGCACGTCTTCGCCTGCCAACTTGCCGCGGCCTACGTGCGCTTTGCCTTCGGGGCGCTCGACGCGAATCGAACCGCGATTCGCGAGTTCGTCGACGGCCATAAAACCGAGGTTATGCGGCGTCCATTGGTACTCCGGATCAGGATTCCCAAGACCGACGATGAGCCGCATAGGCCTCTGCTCGGCGACCCGATTGACGCGAGCCGCCGCGATAAACAAGTTGCCGCACTACTTTTTCTTCTCGCCCTTTTCGGCCTTTTCCGGCTTGGCTTCGGCTTCGGCGCCTTCTTCGCCTTCAACTTCCTTCTTGCCCTTCTTGATGACTTCGGGCTCGGCAGGCGTTGCAGCTTCGGCGGCGACGGCTTCGACCGGTTTCTCTTCTTCGACCTTGAGAGCGACGACGTGAGCGAGGACGCGCTCTGGATCGGTGATCAGCTTCATCTTCGCGGTGTCTATGGGCAGTTCTTTGGCGCGAAGCTGCTGGTTGAGCATGAGGCCGACGACGTCCACCTTGAATTCGGTGGGAATTTCGGCGGGCAAGCATTCGATTTCGACTTCGCGGGTGACGACTTCGAAAACGCCGCCCTGCTGCTTGACACCGGCAGCCTCGCCGAAAGTATGGACGGGAACCTTGACGCGCATGCGAACGTCCATGGCCACGCGGAGAAGATCGACATGGAGGAGATTGCCGCTGAGCGGATCGACCTGCCAGTCTTTGAGGATGGCGGGCTCGTGCTTGCCGGCGAGGTCCACCTGAAAGAGCGTGTTGTGGCCGCTGGCGGAGCGGAGAATCGCACCGACCTGCTTGGCATTTAGCGCGAGCGTGATGGCTTCGCCTTTGCCGCCGTATAAAACGGCGGGAACTTTGCCGGTTTGACGCAAGCGGCGAGCTTCGTTCTTGCCCCGATCGGAGCGGGGCGCTCCTTCTACGATAATCTGAGTCTGAGCCATACTTTCTTTCCTTCCGTGAAATCTTTGACTTCCACCAGACGACAGACTGAAGTCTGTCCCACAAAACCTAAATAAAGAGCTCGCTGATCGAAGTTTCCTCGTGGATCGAACGAATGCCGCGGGCGAGCAGGCTTGCGACACTCAAAACTTTGATTTTGCCCATGCCCTTGGCGGCTTCGCCGAGCGGGACGGAGTCGGTGGCGACCACTTCGGTGATGCACGAGTTCTTGATGCGTTCGATAGCCGGGCCGGAAAGCACGGCGTGGGTGCAAGCGGCAAAGACCTGAGTGGCGCCTTCGCGCATCAGGGCTTCGGCGGTTTTTACGAGAGTGCCCGCCGTATCGATAATGTCGTCCACGATCAGGGTGCTGCGGCCGCGAACGTCGCCGATGAGGTTCATCACCTCGCTGACGTCGACATCGACGCGGCGCTTATCGACGATGGCCAGGGGAGCATCGAGTTTTTTCGCAAAGAAGCGAGCGCGCTCGACGCCGCCAGCGTCGGGAGAGACGACGGTCAAATTCGGCAGGTCCAATTGGCGGAAGTGTTCGACGAGGACGGGCGAGCCGTACAAGTGATCGACCGGAACGTCGAAATAGCCCTGAATTTGCGGCGCGTGCAGGTCCAGCGTCAAGGCGCGGCTTGCGCCGGCGGTTTCGAGAAGATCCGCGACAAGCTTTGCTGATATTGGGACGCGCGGCTTGTCTTTGCGGTCCTGGCGCGCGTAGCAGTAGTAGGGCAGCACAGCCGTGATGCGCCAGGCGGAGGCGCGCTTGAAAGCGTCAATCATCAAGAGCAACTCGAAGAGATGGTTGTCCACGGGATAGCAGCACGGCTGGACGACGAAGACGTCGGCGCCGCGCACGTTTTCTAGAATCTGGAAATAAATCTCGCCGTCGCTGAAGCGTCCCAGTCTGGCTTTGCCCAGCGGCACTTCGAGATGGTGGCAGATGCTCTCCGCCAGCGGCAGATTCGCGGTCCCCGAGAAAATTTTAAACCGGTCGTCGTTCACGACACTCGCGCTCCATCCATTCCGCTTCTGGGCCCGCACACTTCTTCGCCTGGAATCGAGTTCGAGGCTTAAAAGGTTCTGTGGAGACGCCGCGGATCAACGGAGGCCATACGAGGACACCAATCTGGTTCAGCGAGTGCCCTGCATTTTACGAACGTACCTGTCGCGCGAGAGTGACTCGCAAACAAAGGTCTGATCGTCCGGAAACCCAACAGCGGCTCGGCGCGCCAACGCTGGGCTCGGGAAAACACCAAACACCGCCGAACCGCTACCCGCCAGCGAGGCTTCTGCGGCTCCTCGTTGGAGCAAGACCCGCTTGATTTTCTCAAGACGGGGGTGACGCCGGAAGACGGGCCGCTCGAAGTCATTCGAGAGGGCGCTTTCCTGCGCGCTCCAACATAGAGCACAGAATCTCCAAAGTTTAGGGTCTGCGGCCGGTTTTGTCAATGTCAGTGGGCGGGCTTTCAGCCAGCGGTAGGCATCGAGAGTGGGAACGTGGATGTCGCGGGGTGAAACGACGAGAACGGAAACTTTTGGGATGTCGGGGAGCGGGTAGATTTCGTTGCCGCGGCTGACGCCGAGGGCGCGGCCTCCGAAGAGGAAAAAGGGGACGTCGGCGCCCAGAGAAGAGGAGATTTCGAGGAGTTGAGGGAGCGGCAGCTTGCGGCCGGTCAAGCGCAAATAGCCGACGAGGGCGGCGGCGGCGTCACTTGAACCGCCCCCCAAGCCGCGGCCCGCGGGAATGTTTTTGTGAAGTTCGATATCGACGCCCGAGCGAATTTTGAGTTCATGGCGGAGAGCATCCACAGCGCGGTATACGAGATTTTTTTGGAAGGGTTCGCTGGAAAGAGCGGCGTTTCCCTGGATGGATAACGAAATGCCCGGCTTCTTGGAAGCGCGCAGATGCAGCTGGTCGTGCAACGAAACGCTCTGAAAAATAGTACGCAGTTCGTGAAATCCGTCGAACCGTTTGCCGAGAATTTCGAGGCGGAGATTGATTTTAGCAAACGCGGGGATGCGAACTTCGCGCATGCGGCTTATTGCGGTTTCGCGTCTTCGGGCGAAGATTTCTGCGCGACGCGGTGCTTTACCTCGGAAAGCTTCTTTTCGATGGCGGCCACTTTATCGTTTTCGACATCGGCCGGGAGAGAATGGCGCCATTCTTCGAGGGACTTTTCCCACTGGGTCGCCGCGAGATCCATGCGGCCGGATTTGGCGTAGACATCGGCGAGATGGGAGCGAATGGTGGCGTCGTGGCCTTCAAATTGGACGGCTTTGCGCAGCGTGGCTTCGGCGTCGGCGAGTTTATTTTCGCGGTAATAAATCCAGCCCAGACTATCGAGATAGGCGCCGCTGTTCGGCTCCTCCTTCAGGGCGCGCTGGACGAGCGATTGGGCTTCATCCAGGCGAATACCGAGATCGCCGAGCATGTAGCCGTAGTAGTTGAGGACAGCGGCGTCGCGCGGATTCACGGCCAGAGCTTTCTTAAATTCGATTTCGGCGCGGTCGTAAAACTTTTGGCGTTCGTAGATGGCGCCTAGCATAAACCAGGTCATCTCATTGTCTCGGGGAGGACCGGGAAGTGCTTCGGCGGCCAGCGCGCTTTGCTCGGCTTCTTCGTAACGATGGTTGCGCTCGTAGACTTGAGCGATGTTCAAATAAGTGTCGCGATCCGCGGGTGTTTTGGTGAGCTGTCCCTGAAGGATTTTGACGGCTTCATCGGTCTGGCCGTTTTCACCCAGCAGCAGCGCGTTGGAAGTGACGATGCCGGGATCGCTGGGGTACTTCGTCACGGCTGCTTTGCCGGCTTCCAGCGCCTTTGGCAAATTTTTTTCGGCGCGGTAAGTGTCCATGATGAGAACGCGGGCGCGGCTGTCCTCTTCATCGCCAAGGTTGCCGAGCTCCGCGTAGGTGTTAATGGCGGCGGGAAAATTCTGGGCGTCGCGGTAGAGCTGGCCGAGTTGCTGATACAAAATGGCCAGCGAGCGGCGGCGAGAGGGCAGGACGGTGGAACCGGACTTGAGGCCAGTTACGGCATCGGAGAGAACGCGAATCGCATCGTCGTAGCGCCCCTGCGCCTCGTACAACATCGCTTCGTTGTACATGACCTCGGGACTTCCGGGTTCGTATTGGCGAGCCTTCAACAGACTTTGTTCCGCCAGATCCAGTTTATTCAGTTCGCGGTAAATCTGTCCAAGGCGGAGATACACGTCGGCATCGTCGGGCATCAAGTCCGAGAGCTTCTGATACACGGTGAGAGCGTCCGAATATTTTTCTTCGGCGAGCAGCGTCTGGCCCAGGCCGCGCAGATGGCTTGACTCGGAGGGATCGAGGTCCGCGGCTTTGCGGTAAGCCGCTTCGGCCTTGGGCAGATCGTGGTTTTGCGAATAGGCATCGCCTAGAAGATCAAGCAGCGTGGGGGAAGGATTGCGGCCGGTGATTCCTTCAAGAAGCGAAACGGCATCGTCGGACTTACCTTCATCGAGGAGAAGTTGCGTGAGCTGCTCTACCGCGGCTTCGTTCTCGGGATCTTCTTTCAGAAGGCTGCGCAGGACTTCCTCGGCCTTGTCGTGCTCATTGCGCAAGCGATAGAGCCGCGCAAGCCAGAGAGCGGACTCCGCATCGGTGGGGTCCAGGCGGTAGACTTCTTTGTATTGTTCGATGGCGCGTTCGGCCATATCGGATTGCGCGGTCGAAGTCAATTCGCCCAGCTGGCGCAGATAGATGCGGCCAAGAAGCCGCCGCGTCGGCAGATCGTTCGGATTCTGCTTGAGAAGAGTCTGGGCTTCGGTGATGGCCTCGTTGGTGCGCTGCGATTCCCAGTACATTTCGGCAAGGCGTTCGCCGATGACGGGCGACTTGGGATCGAGGGCGTAGGCTTTTTTGTAGGCGTCGATGGCTTTCGTGGCGTATTCGGCATCGTTGGTCGATTCGTATTGGATCTCGAAGAGATGCCCCAGCGAGTAATTGTAGTAAGCGTCCGCTTGTGGAGAAGGCGCCAACTCCGTTTGTGGAGTGGTGGCGCTCGAGTCGGATTGAGGCGGGGCGGGGCTCTGCACTTGCACGCCCGGAGAAGTTTGGGCGCTGGCCGCGCAGGCCAACAAGCTGGAGATGAATATCGCGAAGCTAGATCTTCGTAGGTTCATAGGTGCCCCGGAAACAAAAAGTATCCCATGCGGCTGGAACGCGGTCAAAAGCGAAATTCAGGCGTTTCCAGGGCCCAAACGCACCCACTTCTAAGATGCAAGAAAACTCCGAAGCGTTGAACCGTAGTTCGAGAGTTGCCGGTTGATGTACCCGTCGCAGTATCGCTTAGTGGAGGAAATGGCGGATGCCGGTGAAGACCATGGCCATTCCGAGGCGGTCGGCGGCGGCAATCACTTCGTTATCGCGGACCGAGCCTCCAGGCTGAATGACCGCGACGGCGCCGGCTTTTGCGGCTTCTTCGACTCCGTCGGGGAAAGGGAAAAACGCGTCGGATGCGACTACGCTGCCTGCCAGTGAGGACTTCGCCTTCATCACGGCGAGCTTGACGGAATCGACGCGGCTCATTTGGCCGGCGCCCACGCCGAGCGTCGCACCGTCTTTGGCGAAGACGATGGCGTTGGATTTGACGTGCTTGCAGACTTTCCAGCCGAAGCGCATGGTTTGCATTTCGGCGGGGGTGGGAGCGCGCTTTGTCACTATGCGGAGTTGATCGTCCTTGATTTCACCGAGGTCCGGCTGCTGCACCAGCATTCCACCGAGGATGCGTTTGAGCTGCAAATGGCGCTCGGGTTCGAGTCCGCCGGGCGGCAGCTCGAGCAGGCGGAGATTCTTTTTCGCGGCGAAGATGGATTTTGCCTTTTCGTCGAAGCCTGGAGCGGCAATGCATTCGGCGAAAAGCTTTGCTATTTCCTCGGCCGTCGCGGCGTCGACCACGCGATTGAAGGCCATTACGCCGCCGAACGCGGAAACCGGGTCGCACGCAAGTGCACTTAGGTAAGCATCCAAAAGAGTTTTTCGCTCGGCTGTTCCACAGGGATTGTTGTGTTTGACGATGATGGCGGCGGGCTGGCTGAATTCGGCGGCGAGGCTTCGTGCCGCTTCGAGGTCGACGTAATTGTTGTAGGAAAGCTCTTTGCCCTGGAGTTGTTTTGCGGCGGCAAGACCAGTTGGTGCGGTTGCGGCGGGGACATAGAGCGCCGCGGCCTGGTGCGGGTTTTCGCCGTAACGCAGCGAGTCTTTCTTTCGTAACGCGACGTGGACGCGTTCGGGCAGCAACGGTTTCTCACCGAGTTCCAAGTGGCCCTCAGCGATTGAAAGACGCTCGAGTTCGGTGGCGATCAGGCCATCGTACCGGGACGTGGTAGCAAACACCTTGCGGGCGAGATCAAGGCGCGTGGCATGGGAAGTCTCGCGGGCGGTTTCAAGTTCTTCGGCGACGCGCGCGTAATCGTCCGGATCGGTGACGACCGTGACGCTTTCGAAGTTTTTTGCGGCGGAGCGCAACATGGTGGGTCCGCCGATATCAATGTTTTCGATCAACTCCTCCGCCGCCAAACCTTGTTTCGCGGCCGTCGCTTCGAAGGGATAGAGATTTACGACGACGAGATCGATGGGCGCGATGCCGTGCTCAGCGGCCTGTTTTTGGTCATCGGGATTTTTGCGGCGGTAGAGCAAGCCGCCATGGACCTTTGGATGGAGCGTTTTCACGCGGCCACCGAGCATCTCGGGCCATCCGGTAAAGTCGGCGACGTCGCGAACCGGCACTCCGGCTTCGCGCAGCAGCTTGGAAGTGCCGCCCGTTGAAAGAATTTCGATCTGCAAAGCGGCAAGGCGTTTCGCAAACTCGACGATTCCTGATTTATCAAACACGCTGATGAGCGCGCGTTGCACCGCCATGGATTCCTCCGGAAAAAGAAAAGCACAACAGTTTATGCGCTCGGGGGTAATTCGCAAAGCGCAAAGGCCGCGGATGAGGTATCGGGGATAGAAATGGAAGAGCGGCGCCAGAAAAGAAAAACCCGCGGCATCAACAATCCGGAAGCTTAGCGAAGGACAGAGACCCGGGAGTCCGCGGAATTCTCAAGCCTTTACGAGAGCTTTGAGCTTCACCTGGCCGTCGACGACTTCGACAACATACTCGACATCGCGGCATTTTTTTTGCTTTTGGAGGTCTTTCGTCTTTTTCAAGACGAACTCGTTGAAGCTCGAGCGCGAAAGCTTTGCAGTCTGTTCTCCGGCTTGTTGCTTCGCTTGCACGAAGGCCTGGTAGAGCTGGTCGACCTTTTCGCTTTCACGTTCCGGCTCGGAGCAAGTTACGCGGAAGGCTCCTGCGGCGGCCGGCGCGGGGGCTTCGAGAGGCGTGGGCGGCTGATCTTGGGGCTGGGTCTTGGGCCGCTTCTGCGCGCGTTCGGCCTCGATGGCTTTGGCGGCCGCGCCGAAGTGACGCTGGACGCTGCCCTCTTCCTTCTGCTGCGTCTTCTTGCGAAAAATGTCTTTGTACTTGGAGTAGGTCTGCGTGAGGTTGTTCAGGCGAAAGCGCTGGCCGTATTTCAAGTCGCCGCCGCGCTCGCCGTAACGTTTGATGGTCGATTCGATGCGCCATTCGATTTCCGTGGGGGGGCGTTTTCTGCCGCCGCCGAAATACTGGTCGTATTCGATCTTGAGCTGGCGGATGTCGCGCTCGAGTTGGCCCAGATCCTCGTCGATGGTCGCCATGGATGGAGGTGCCCCTTGAAGTATCATGCTAGGAGGACAGAGCGAGGCCGTCAACCAGCGTGGTGTGTTGCGCTGCGGATTGTGTATCCCACCGTCATCGCTAGGTTTAGACCAATCGGCCCGCGGTCGGGCGCCAGAATGCGTCATTGCCCACGAAGAGGCGCTGTGCTGAAATAAGGGCATGGAAGCCCGCGCAAAACAGACACTTTCCTCCGAGCAGGCGGAGTTACTGCGCCACATTCCTTCGGTTGACGAACTTCTTGCCCAGCCCCGGCTCGCAGCCCTCGCAGGGCGTGTCGATCGAACTCTGCTCGTGGAGGTGACCCGTACAGTTCTCGCCGAGCTGCGCTCGCGCATTACCGAACAGATTAAATTCACGATGGTGGGCGAGCTTGCAGTTCTTGTCGCCGACCCGGCTTCTCTTGAGGAACAGATCAGTTCCGTCGTGGAGCGCATTCTTGCGCGCTCGTTGCAGCCGGTGATCAACGCCACGGGGGTTGTGCTGCACACGAATCTGGGACGAGCTCCGCTTCCTGCGGCGGTGGTGGAAGAGTTTCGGCGGACGGCGACGCAGTACACCAATCTTGAGTATGACTTGGAGGCAGGTGAGCGGGGCAAGAGGGACGTGCATACGTCGTCGTTGTTGGAACGGCTCACGGGCGCGGAAACGGCAGTGGTGGTCAACAATTGCGCTGCGGCGGTGTTGCTCGTGCTGGCGGCGCTGGCAAAGGGCGGCGAGGTCATTGTTTCGCGCGGGGAGCTGATTGAAATTGGTGACGGCTTCCGCATTCCGGAAATCATGGCGGAAAGCGGAGCGGTGCTGAGAGAAGTCGGAACAACGAACCGCACGCGCTTGGCGGACTACGAAAATGCTATCAATGAAAAGACGAAGTTGCTGCTGCGCGTGCATCCGTCCAATTTTCGGATTAGTGGTTTTGCGGAAAAGCCGGCACTGGAAGAGTTGGCGGCGCTCAGCCAGCGGACGGGACTGCCCCTCGTTGAAGATCTTGGGTCGGGCTGTCTCGTAGAGCTGTCTGCGAGCGGGATTAGCGAACCCATAGTTCGCCAGAGCGTTGACGCAGGGGTTTCCATCGTGATGTTTAGCGGCGACAAACTCCTGGGCGGACCGCAAGCGGGCATCATCGCCGGAAAGCTGGACCTTGTGACGCGCGTGCGCCGGCATCCTCTTTTCCGCGCGCTGCGCGTGGACAAGCTTACGACGGCAGCGCTGGAAGTGACTCTCGGCGCATACTTGCGCGGCGCTTGGGACGAAGTTCCGGCGTTGCGGATGATTCGAACGAGCGTGCAGGAGATCAGACGACGCTCCGAAAATTTGTTGCGCGAACTTCGGCCCGAGCTGCCGCTCGATGAAGTGGAGATCGAGATCGTAGATGGCACATCCCTGGCGGGAGGAGGCTCGACGCCTACGCAAGTGCTTCCGACAAAAATTATTCGCATCGCCAGCGTCCGTTACTCCGCAGCGCAGCTCGAACGGCGGCTACGCCGGGCACCCGCAGGTAATTCGGTGATTGCCCGGGTGGAGAGTAAACGTTTGATTTTGGATCTTCGCACTGTTTTTGCCGAACAAGAACCATTGTTGATTAAAACTTTAGCCGCAGCGCTTCACTGATTTTTTGCCGGCCTTCCTGCACCTCTTGTTCTCTTGAGGTTCGCCATCCTTTCAGCGCTTGCGCGGGCTCTCGTTTCTATTTCTATCCAAATGAAACTCGGACAGTGTGCTGCGCGTCCTACGGAATGTTTCGGGCGAGTGGACGGATTCTCCCGGAATTTTTCTGCACCCGTGGTTGCCCGAATAATGTCTTGCATGAAAAAGGAGAGAAGAGAAATGTGGAGAGACAGGTGCGTTCTCGCGGGAATTGTCATGTTATTTGGCTTGGGCACGGCTGCGGCACAGCAACAAACGATTCCAGAAGGGCAGCGGCCGCCACAGATGCGGGAGCGCACCCGTCCGCCAGCGGAGCAAGCAGCGGCTCAGAGCGAAGGCGCGCACGATAAGCAAGCGCAGCATCCTCCGGCGCCGGAAGAGAAGTCCGTTGTGACACATCACTCCGCGCGCATCGGCGGGCAAGTGATCAACTACACGGCGACGGCCGCGACGTATAACATCAAGGCGGACGACGGGACGGTGAAGGCAACGATGTTTTACGTTGCTTACACCAAGGATGGTGTCGCTGATCCCGCCAAGCGGCCTGTGAGCTTCGTCTATAACGGCGGCCCAGGGTCCGCTTCGCTTTTCACGCATATGGGCATGGGACCAAAGCGCGTGGTGCTGACTCCCGATGGCCAAGGGATGCCCGCGC
>JBARCY010000444.1:0-4586 GCA_049794595.1 Candidatus Acidiferrum sp. | reverse complement strand
AGGCAAGATCCCCGCTACGCCGGCGGAGGTCCGGCCAGCTTCAGCAATCTTCTTTCTTTCCTGTGGGACGGCGGAGCCTCGCCCTCCTTCAGCAACCCTCTGTGGGAACAAGTACGAGATCAACAGAATGTTTTTTCGGGCGTGTTCGCTTGGAGTAATAACCACTTCGATCTCGCCAGAGGTGGAACAGTACAGCCCGCGGACGGGTCGTTTGTGAGTGGTGACTTCTTCACGACCTTAGGGCTCCGTCCGGCTGCCGGACGCTTGATTACAGGGTCTGACGACCACCGCGGCTGCCCCCCGGTGGTTCTTCTAAGCTATGGGTTCTGGCAAGGTCACTATGGCGGCGCAAGTAGCGCCGTTGGCGGTACCCTGTCGCTCGATTACCATCCCTTTGAAATCATCGGCGTCGCTCCGCCTGGCTTTTATGGAATGGACGTGGGTCGAGAGTCCGAAATCTTTGTGCCGATCTGCACTGTGGAGATCTCTGGTATACAATCACTGGAAGCGCGCTCCATGTGGTGGCTGAACGTGGCCGGCCGGATCAAGCCCGGCATCAGCCGAGCCCAATTGAGCGCCCGACTCCAGGCACTTTCCCCTCGCATATTCACTGCCGCTTTGTCCCAATACTGGCCCGCGGACGAGCAGCGGAGCTTTGTGAAGGAGAAGCTGGTTGCGACTTCAGCTTCGACAGGCACTTCGTTTACCTTGCGGCAGCAATTCGACCAGCCCTTGCGGGTTCTGATGGCCATTGTGGGCCTCGTGCTGCTCATTGCCTGCGCAAACGTCGCCAGCCTGATGCTAACCCGTGCCGTTGTGCGCGAAAAGGAGATCGCGGTAAGGCAAGCACTAGGCGCAAGCCGTTGGCGGTTAATCAAGCAACTCCTTACGGAATGCATGCTGATTTCTCTGATGGGCGCGATCGTCGGACTTCTTTTTGCGCGCTGGGGCACTGTTCTTCTGATTCGCAGTATCTCATTTCACAGTTTCTACGCGCTCGGGAACATCCCAGTGTTTCTCGATCTCTCGCTCGATGGCCGTGTTCTTGGATTCACCGCAGCGGTTGCCATTCTCACCGTGGCCCTGTTTGGCATCCTCCCCACCCTCCGGTCCACAAGTGTATCGCTGATCTCGGCCATGAAAGGTATCCGAACGGTCGAATTGGACCGTCCGGCTCGGTTTCGGAGCCGCAAGTTGATCGTGGCGTCGCAGGTAGCGTTTTCGCTGGTGCTTTTGGTGGCCGCTGGATTGTTGTTGCGTAGTTTCGCGAAGCTGGCGACGCTCGATCCCGGCTTTGATCGCAACAATGTCCTAATCGTGTATGCCGACTTGTGGCCGGCGAAAATACCTCGAGATCAGCGTCCCGCCGTACTCGACCGAATCGAGAACCAGCTGCGGGCTCTTCCTGGCGTCCTTTCTGCGAGCCGCTCATCCGTGACACCTGCCGAAGTGAGCTACGGGGCACATAACGTTTACACAGAGTGGTCCAAAGGCTTCACAGATGCGGAATCTCTGTCTATGTCCGTCAACGTCTCGCCTGAATATTTTGGAACGTTGCGAATGCAATTCGTGGCGGGCCGCGACTTCAATGGCAGCGACACAGCTACCTCTCCTATGGTGGCGATCATTGACCAGACGGCGGCACGCCGCTTCTTTCCAGGCCTGGATCCCGTTGGCAGGACGTTCTGGATTGACGGCGTTGCGGGGCAACCCGGACCGCCGATCGAGGTTGTGGGTGTCGTCCGGAATGCCAAGTACGTGTCACTGCGCGAGGAGATTCATCCCACGGTCTTTTTCCCTGCCACTCAGGCTCCCGACCTCGGTTTGGCGGGTGCGCTCGAGTTGCGCACCGCACTACGACCTACAGCGCTCATCTCGGCGGTCCAGGCGGCGGTAGCCTCTGTGAGTCCCGCGATTACCCTCGAGTTTCACACGCTGGCACAGCAGGTAAGCGACTCGATGGTCCAGGAGCGCCTGCTCGCCCAGCTTTCCGGCTTCTTTGGTTCCTTGGCATTATTGCTGGCGGTCATCGGTCTCTACGGCACGGTCAGCTACGTCGTTGCACAGAGGCAAAGAGAGTTCGGAATCCGCATGGCACTGGGGGCGGAACCGGGTTCAATCCTCCGGCTGGTCATGCTCGACGTTATTTCCGTTGTCGCTGTCGGTCTCCTCGCGGGTATAGCCATATCAGTGGCAGTCACAAGACTGCTCCAGCAACTATTGTTCGCGATCGGTCCTCACGATAGCGTGACTCTCGTCGTGGCAGTGGCGGCACTGTCCATCGTGGCACTAATCGCAGGTTACTTCCCCGGTCGACGGGCGACGAAGGTAGATCCCATAGTGGCGCTGAGGTATGAGTAAGCAAAAGGGCGAAGTAAAGAAGTACTGAAGTACTGAAGTAAAGAGGCAACGACGGTGAGTTTCGGCACGTTCGAGCTGCCCGCTTGGCAGTGACAACCCGTACGAGAAACGAGACTGTTTGGTTTCGAAACAGATGCCGGGTGGGCTGGCACCTGCCCAGCCTTATGATATTGCCGCACTTACAGCCAACCCTATAAAGTAGCCACGGAACTGTCCGAATTCGGACATCCCGCACCTAACCGCAAAGGCCGTTTCCTGTCTAATGATTCGGATGAGCGAAAGCGCCGGCAGCATGCAAGACCGCGAAGCAGCCCAGAGCGCGGCCCGAGAGAGCGATGCCATCGCTGTCGAGCGCACGCTCGCGGGCGAGCGCGATGCTTTCCGCGTGCTGGTGGAGAGGCACAGCCAGCAGCTTTTCCGGCTGGCCTACCGCATGACGGGGAACGAGCAGGACGCCGAGGAAGTGGTGCAGGAAGCTTTCTTGCGGGCTTACCGGAACCTGGGGCAGTTCGGATCGCGCGCGAACTTTGGAACTTGGGCTTACAGGATTGCGGCGAATTACGCGATCGATCGCATGCGGCAAAAACGAAGCGAGGACGCGAGGCGCAGTACGCCGAGCAGTCTGGCGGAAGAGCAGGAACAGGATCCGCTGGATTTGGCACCCGATGAGAGGCCGACTCCCGACCGGCTGGCAGTGAACACGGAACTGAGGGAAAAAATGGAAGAGGCGCTCAAAGAGTTGAGTGCTTCGGAACGGACGGCTTTCGTGATGCGACATTGGGAGGGCTGCGCGATCGAGGAAATTGCCACGGTGTTGAAATCGACGACGAGCGCGGCGAAGAACACGGTTTTTCGCTCGGTGCAGAAACTGCGCCGGGCTTTGGAACCCTATGTGGGAGCGCGGGGCGCGCTGCAAGCAAAAGCCGCCGGAGCGGCGCCGGAACCCAGAGGAACGGAACTATGAAACATCTGACAGAAGAAGAATTGATTGCTTATCGAGAAGGAGAAGTTACGCAACGCGAAGCTATTGCCGAACATTTGACGAGCTGCACGGCCTGCCGCACGGAACTCGACCGCATCGAGGCGGTGCTCAGCGCGCTTGACAATATGCCGGTTCCCGAGCGCGGCCCGGAGTACGGACGCACCGTGTGGCAGCAGATTGCGCCGCGCTTACCGGAGAAGGCGGGGCGCGGGTGGCGAGCTTGGTTTGAACCGCGCCGCTGGGTGGCCATCGGAGCGATGGCGGGCATCGTGATGGCAGCGTTTATCGCGGGGCGTTGGACAAAGAAGCCTGAGCCCGGAACGCCACCCGCGAGCGTGGCGCAAGTGCGGCAACGGGTGCTCGTTTTGGCAGTCGGCGAACACCTTGGAAAATCAGAAATGGTTTTGATGGAATTGGCGAACGCCGCGCCTGCGGAACGCGGGCAAAAGGAAATCAACATCTCCGCGGAACAGCGGCGGGCCGAAGACTTGCTGGATACCAACCGGCTGTACCGCGAAACGGCCGAACACGATGGCGACGCAGCACTGGCCAGTGTGTTGGACGACCTCGAGCGCGTGCTGACGGACGTGGCGCACAGCCCGGACGAGTTGACTCCCGCGAAGTTGGAATCGCTGCAAAAACGCATCGAGGCACATGGAATTTTGTTCAAAGTTCGAGTGGTCGGCCAGGAATTGCAAAAAAAGCAGGGGACGGCAATTTCCGCGCCTGCAGCGACGGATTCGGAAATAAGAGAGAGGAATAAGGCATGAACATTGGCGAACGAACAAGCAGAGGAACAAAAGTGTGGATCATCGCGGCGGCATTGCTGATTGGCCCGGGATTCGCGAAAGCTGCGCGTGCTCCAGGCCTCGCGCGAATTGCGGGGGCGGCATGGCAGGACCTGGACAGCCAGGATCGCGATCAGGAAGCGCGCGATAAAGAGCAAGAAAAACGAGATCGCGAGCAAGAAATACGCGACCGGGAACAAGAAAAGAAAGACCAGGAACAGGAGCGGCTCGAACGGCTCGACGAACTCTATAGCGACGGGCGCGAAGCGCTGGATGAAGACCGCTATGACCAAGCGGACGCCAAATTCAGTGAGCTTGTGGGGATGAGTGGGCCGCAGACGGACGCGGCGATGTATTGGAAGGCTTACGCGGAAAACAAGCTGGGCAAGAGGGATGCCGCGCTAACAACGATCGGCGATTTGGAGAAGAAATATGCGCAAAGCCGCTGGTTAAAG
>JBARCY010000443.1:0-26459 GCA_049794595.1 Candidatus Acidiferrum sp. | reverse complement strand
ATGCCATTCAACTGGCAAAGCCGGGAAGCTCACTGGGCTGTGTTGCGCACACGGTTGGAAGTGCTGCGTCGCATCTTTCCAAAAGGACCTAGAGAGGAAACGTTTGGCGCCCTGTTCGATGAGTTCCTCGAGCATCGCGAATTCGGTCTTGCCTTGGAAGTGCTCTGTGATTTTCTATTGGAACCTGACGCTCCGCCACCGAGCGAAACCGAATTCAATGAGATCGCGATGCTTCACGCGCTGATGGAAGTTCAAAATGACTGCCTTCTACGTCTAGGTGACAGACGCCAGCGTTCTCTCCCTGAATAGCGGCGTCAAAATGCCCCCCTTGACATTGAGGATGCCGTTACCTACATTGATTTCATTGTGAAAAAGACAGTCAAAGACGAAATTATCGAGCAAGTGGACCGCTTGGACGCTCCTCACCAACGCAAGGTTCTGGACTTCGCGCGCTGCCTGACTGAACCCACCGGAACGCCGGGGCGGAACCTCATGCGCTTCGCTGGT
This sequence comes from Candidatus Acidiferrum sp., assembly GCA_049794595.1. Classification (GTDB taxonomy): domain Bacteria; phylum Acidobacteriota; class Terriglobia; order Acidiferrales; family UBA7541; genus Acidiferrum. The sequence goes on along the minus strand of JBARCY010000443.1, from coordinate 25,952 downwards.
TGCATTGATCCTGCCGATCTCGATGCCATGTCGCGCGCTATCGAGGAAGGCTGCGAAAAGATCGACCCGAATGCCTGGTAAGGTCCTGCTCGATACAAACGTGGTCATCGCTTTATTCTCCGGCGAGAGAGTAGTTACTGAACACGTCGCCAAGTCTGAGCTCTTTGTCTCCAGCACCGTTTTAGGCGAGCTTCACTTCGGCGCTCGCAAGTCAGCTCAAGCGGCCTCCAACGAAATGCGCATTGAAGAGTTCGCCTCGTCAGCTTCAGTTCTGAGCTGCGATGCGGAGACAGCCAGACACTACGGTCAGATCAAAGATCGTTTGCGTTTGAAAGGCCGGCCTATTCCCGAGAATGACATCTGGATCGCCGCATGCGCAGTGCAGTACGCTTTGCCCCTAGCCACGCGCGATGATCATTTCAAAGAAGTCGACGGACTCCGCATCGAGACCTGGTGAGTACCTTCAAACATCTCCTCCTTCAGCGCCCCCGCTACGCCACCCACCTCATAGTCAGTTTCTTCCGCTTCTTCGCGCAATCGAGCAAATAAAGATCGATCAGCTTCTGATAAGGCAGTCCCGTCTCCTCCGCCAACCCCTTGAAATAATCCACCACCGCCGGACTCAAGTTGATTCCTACCGCCTTCTTCTTCCCCGCGTAAGGGTTCTTCGCTTCCTTTATCTTCGAAAAATCATATTCCTTCTTCATAGAATCGAACCTCCTTCCTGATCGCTTTCCGTGCGGAAATAATCCAAATCAAGTCCTCAGAGTCGTCGTAACAGTGCACGACGATCAAAATCCTTGCCGCTCAGCTCACTCCGAGGAAGACGAACCGCTCCTCATCCTCCGAATGTTCTGGATCGCAAAATAAGCGTGCCTGCGGATCCTGGAAAACGCTCTGAGATTCCTCAAACCACTCTCCATGCTTGACACGATTGCCCCTGTTTTTCCGTTCATCCCAATGGAACTGGAGCATATCTAGATAATATCTAGACACGAGAGAAACCGCAAGAGTGTCTTATGCAGTAACCGCATCTCTAGGCCCGGCTTTTCGGGGCCGGGTCTACATCTCACGAGCGCTGACCTCTCCGCTCCTCCGCCAGCCAGGCCGCGCCGTCACGCCACGCGTGATGCAATTCAGCCCTCAAAGTATTAGACTTACCGATAGCGGATTCGCGTGATCCTCGCAGCTCTGCCTGGATGCTGCAAGGAGGGTAACCCAATGGTGCTCGTAGTCCTTCGTCTTTCAACCGCGAGAAGAATCTTGATTCTTGCTGTCTGCGTGCTGGCCTGCGCTTGGTTTCAGACCCCCAATGCGTTAGCGCAGCGAGTCGGCCACCCTGGCGGTGGCGGTCACTTCAGAACGGGCGGCCGTGTAGGCACGCCGCATATCGTTTCTGCGCCAGCGCCGGCTTCACGCACAATGTTTTTTCACGCCGGGCATGGCCTCCCGGAGCGCCCCTTCTCAATTTTTAGGCGCCCTTTCATCGATCGCGCTCCATTCTTCAATTTTGGCGCGGCTTTTGGCTCCTCTTGGTGGGTGTACTGCGGTCCGATTTGGGGCTGGGAATTCGGCTGCAACGATTGGTTCCTTTCCAGCTATACGTTCGAACATTATCTCGCCCCGCCCCTGACGTACGCGACCCGTGTTTATGTCTATGGCTTGGATGAGCACCCGCTCGCGCAGCTCTTTCTGAAGGACGGCACGGTGTATAGCGTGAACGACTACTGGTTCCTCGACGGCCAGGTCCATTTCACGATGCTCGATGAAAGCGGCACGAAATCCGTCGAGCAGGTGATCGGCTTCGAAGAATTGGATTTACAGAAAACTATCGACGTCAATTCCCGCCGGGGATTCCGAGTCGTGATGCGCAACGAGCCCATAGAGCAGTATTTGCGCGATTATCCGGATCAGACGCCGCCCCTGCTACAGCCTCTTCAAAAAAACTGACCACGCCCCACCACCGCCATGTACGGCCAGATGCCCAGCCATGTCTTCGAGGCCGAGACTCTGTCTCACGAGCGTTTATCGATCCGCTCTTCCAACACCACACCGACGGTGTCGCCTGCTTCCTTCCCGATCACCTTGCGTATCTCTGTCTTTATCGGCAGCATGTGGATGCCGCTCCCATCGCCATAAACGAGCTCCGAAACGGATGGCCATCAATCTTGCCCCGGACCTTGACCAAGCCACGCGTCCCGAAAAACTTCACCGAGCCAGGCCACACCACATAAGTCCAACCGCCCTTAACCCTGCTTTTCCGCAACTTAGCCCTGAATTTCTTGTTGAGCTTCATCGTTAGACCCTCGCCTCGTCGATTCTAAACTCAGACCTCCGAACGCAGACCTCTAACTTGGCACTCTCAGCCTTTTCATCGTTCCTCGCTTGACAATCGATAACTCTCCATTCATAATGCCAATCGAGCAACATTGCGCCTCGTGCCCTGGAACGCCAATCCCCCTGATTGGCGTTTTTGCTTTGGGGTAGCACAGGTTTCAGCCTGTGCGCTTTTCGCGGCCGCTGCAATGCCTGCCCGCACAGATCCAGCCCGTGCCAGCCAGCGATTTGGCTGATCGGGATTCTCGGCTGCCTCAAAATATGCCCAATTTTAGCGCAACTGTAACCCATGTAGAATCAACACTTACAGAAATCTCCGCAACGATATGATTCTAAGCCACTTACAAAGAAACTAAGTTATTTAGAATCAACACTTATGAAAAACGAGGGGGGGCGTGGTTACGGTTAACCAGAAATCTCACCAAGGATTTCGTCTCCAGCAACCATCGCGTCGTTGGCGCAGCTACGGCTTCACGTAATAGCCCTGGCGAGTACGCGCAGTCAGCTTATGGTCTGCAAGACGGACTTCCAGACGATGATAGGTCTCTCGCTTTTCGTCCAAGGAGGGGGTAAAGGAAATCTCGTAATAAGCCTGCGAATCGGCCACGCATTTTTGGACGGAGCCGGTAATGTCGTTGCTGGCTGTGAGAACGAGGCCGCCGCTCTGCGTGGCGATTACCTGTAAACCTAAATCTCCCCAGTCGGCCTGGTTAGGTTTGCTGATTCCTTTGGTGAACGCCTCCCAACGGAAGGCGCGCCCTCCGAAGTCAGCGCTGCCGAGAGGATCGATGCTGTAGAGAGTGATGCGGCCTTCGCGCAACACAGTCGACATCTTCACTACATCGTCGAAGATCCGTTGTTCTTGCTTTGCGTCCATCTGTTGCTCGACGCCGGGCCCGGAGAGGATCGGCCATCCAGGAGAAACCCACACAATCATCTTGCGCCCGGGCCGTGCAGCCTCGCGCCCCGCAAGCTGAAGCAGCGCTTGCATGGAAGTCTGGAAACGTTCGATGGCGCTGTAGATGCCACCGGAGCGGAGAATCGAATGCAATCCGAGCGTGTACTGATCCAACGCGGCGCTGAGTGCGTTGCCATCACTCGAGAAATCGTTTTGAACCTTGATGCCCGCATCCGTAAGAAAGGCTAGGGCGATCGGGTGCGCAAGTCGTCCCTCATCGGTCTTCAGGAATTTGTCGATCTCTGATCGTTCGTAAGCGATGTTTGCAAGTCCGGTGTTCACATCATCCACAACCAGGACAACCTCAATCGGAGCATCGCGCTCGTGCACGGCCCGGAATGACTGGATAGTCTGCGCCGCCTTATTATCCAGAATTGTGAAATCCTGCTGCTGCAGGTCGCTGACTGGCGGCCCGGACTTCGGAGTCACAACCACATCGAGATGGATCGTATCGGCGGCCGGTTGAGCCGGTGGGCTGGACTCTTGAGCTGCAGCCACCGAAGTGCAGAACATCGATACAAATAGGAAGAAGCCTAGTCGCGTATGGATGATCATGCTTTCCCTCCGTCCGAGCAAGAACCGGCGGTTCTCCGTTGCACAGCTTCGCTGATTTGCATTCCGCAGGGCCTAATGGGATAGACGTTTCTTAAACTCATTCAGTTACGAAACGGGTCGCCACAGAGCTACCTGACATTCATCGGCGTTGATCGGAAAAACAACTCGCCGGTCAGGTCTAGTTTGGTTTGTCTTTCGCTCCTGCTCCGGCCGGTAGGCTGGTTGTCGGAGCGCACCTTGACGGCGCGTTACTGTTGTAATGTACTGAGTTCTCGCAAATGTCCACTGCCCCGCTCGACATCGAAAACGAATTTCGCGCGATTCTGGCTCCCGATTCCGTTCGAGCGGCCACTGTAGCCGACGCGGTTTGTGGCGTGCAACCGCAGCTTGTCCTCGCACCCGCCAACGAACAACAACTTGCCGCTGTTCTGCGGATTGCGAATTCCGCAAATCTTGCGGTAATTCCGCGCGGCGGCGGCACCAAGCTCTCTTGGGGTAATCCGCCTGCGCGCGCCGACGTCATTCTTTCTATGGCGCGCCTCGACAAAATTATCGAGCACGTCTGGGCCGACCTCACCGTAAGCGTCGAAGCAGGATGCACCCTTCAGAAATTGCAATCCGCCCTCGCTCAACATGGCCAGCGCCTTGCGTTCGATCCTCTTTGGCCTGCGCAAGCGACGATCGGCGGCGTGCTCTCAACGAATGACAGTGGTTGGCTCCGCCTCCGATTTGGGCCGCTCCGCGATCTCATCATCGGAGTAACCATCGCTCTCGCCGATGGCACTCTCGCTTCTAGCGGCGGCAAAGTCGTCAAAAATGTCGCTGGCTACGATCTCCCCAAACTCGTCACCGGCGCTCTCGGCACTCTCGGCGTGATCACGCGCGCTGTCTTCCGCGTCCACCCGCTTCCGCATCGCGCAAAGACGCTCTCCGTCTCCGCAGGAAATCTCGAAAATATGCAGCGCCTTATTCTCGCCGTCCAGGATTCCAAGCTGGCGCACACGTCGCTACAAGCGCGCGTCGCTAACGATGCTGATCCCATCGTGGATATTCTCTTTGAAGGCACGGAAACAGGAATTGACGCACAGGAAGCGCAGATGCGCGAACTCGTCGCCGCTGCTCCAGTTAGCGAAGGTTCTGGATCGGCCTGGAATGCATCGCAAGAGCTCTGGAATTTTACCGACTCTTCGTCCATAGCCTTGGCAAAAATCACGATGCTTCCAAACGCTACCGCTCGCACCATCGAGATCGTACAACGCCTTCAAAGCACTCATAAAACGCCATGGAAACTAACGATGCAAGCCACGGGCATCGCCTGGCTTCGCATGGAAGCGAAACTGGAGAATCTTCACGCGGCGCTTTCGGATCTTCGCCGCGAGCTCGAGCGCGCGGGCGGTTCCCTCGTTATCCATCACCGGCCCTCGGCAATGCCGGCCATCGACGCGTGGGGCCAACCCGGCGACGCTCTTCCCCTGATGCGCGCCGTGAAAACTCAGTTCGATCCAAATAACACACTGAATCCCGGCCGCTTCGTCGGCGGCATTTGAAAGGAGCCTCCCGTCCATGAACATCATGAAACGTCACCCATTGTTGCGCATCGCTCCGCTGCTCTTCCTGCTCGGCATCGCTACGGAAACCGCTTTCCCTCAATCCGCAGCTAGCCCCGCTGCTCCGCAACTAGCTCATGCAAACTCGGCCGTCCTTCTGGAAACGCTCTCTTGGGATGAAGCGGAGCGCGTCCTCACGCCCGACGCCGTCGTCGTTATCGCTCTTGGCGCAGAATCCAAGGAGCATGGCCGCCATCTCCAGCTCAACAACGATTTCCTGATGGCCGAATATCTCAAGAAGCGCGTGCTCGCCGCCGCTCCGCAAAACGTTGTTGTCGCTCCGACCATCAACTACAGCTTCTATCCCGCTTTCCTCGAATATCCCGGTTCGACGTCTCTCGGCTTCGACACTTCGCGCGCCGAGTTTACGGACATCGTCCATTCGCTCGCCCACTACGGCCCCCGCCGCTTCTACATTCTTAACACGGGAATCTCCACGCTTCATCCGCTCGCCCAAGCCGCCGCAGATCTCGCCAAAGACGGAATCCTTCTCGGCTACACGGACCTCACCCAAGATGATCCAGTTGAGAAGAAAGTCCGCCAATCCGGCGGCAGCCACGCTGACGAAATCGAAACTTCCATGATGCTCTACATCGCGCCCGAGTCTGTCCGCATGAATAAAGCCGCTCGTGATCTGAGTCCCGACAAACGCGGCCCTCTTACGCGCGATCCACACGGTAAAGGCACCTACTCTCCCACCGGTGCCTGGGGCGACCCTACGCTGGCCACACGCGAAAAGGGCCAGGCCGTCACCGAATCCCTCGTCGCCACCATCTTGAAAAACATCGATGACCTTCGCCAAACTCCGCTCGCGCCGGCCAAATAGCGCCGTTTGCATCGGGAGACACGCTTCGGTTAAGGTCACTGCTGGAAACTTAACTCGCTTCTATGGCTTCGACTTCAAACGCATTCGACGCGCATCATCCGCCTTCGACGGAAATCATCGATAAGTGCGTTCACTGCGGCTTTTGCTTGCCGGTATGCCCTACGTATGTTCTTTGGAATGAAGAGATGGACTCGCCGCGTGGCCGCATCTATCTCATGAAAATCGCCAGCGAAGGGGTTGCAACGATCAATCCGCAATGGGTCAGCCACTTTGATTCCTGCCTCGGCTGCATGGCCTGTATGACGGCCTGCCCTTCCGGCGTCGACTACGGCAAATTGATCGAAGCCACGCGCGCGCAAATCGAACGCCATCATCCGCGCTCGTTTTTTGAAAAACTTCATCGACGGATAATTTTCGCGCTATTCCCGCGCCCCGATCGCCTCCGCCTTCTTCGTTGGCCTCTGCTGGTCTACCAAAGATCAGGCTTGCAAACTCTCCTACGCAAAGCCGGGATTCTCCGGCTTCTTCCGAAAAAGTTAAGCGCGATGGAAACGCTTATGCCCGTGCTCGGTCGCTCAGAATCCATTCCTGAAATCACGGCGGCTCAAGGGGAGAAGCGCAAGCGTGTGGGCCTTCTGCTTGGATGCGTGCAGCGCGAATTTTTGCCGCAGGTAAACATTGCAACGGCGCGCGTCCTCGCAGCCGAGGGCTGCGAAGTTGTCACGCCGGAAGAACAACCGTGCTGCGGCGCGCTGATGATTCACGCAGGCGAAGAAGACCGCGCGCTTGCGCTGGCAAGAAAAACCATTGAAGTGTTCGAACGCGCCAACGTCGACACTATCGTCACCAACGCCGCAGGCTGCGGCTCAAACGTAAAGGAATATGGCCACTTGCTGCGCGACGATCCGAACTACGCTAACCGCGCGAAAGCTTTCGCCGCAAAGTGCAAGGACGTCACGGAAGTACTCACTGAGCTGCCTCCGCGGGCAGCAAGGAATCCGTTGCGCCTCCGCGTGGCATTCCACGATTCCTGCCATCTGCAACACGCACAAGGCGTTCGCTCGCAACCCCGTCAACTGCTCGCGAATATTCCCGGACTCGAGCTAAGCGAAATTCCGGAAAGCGCTATTTGCTGCGGTTCCGCCGGCATCTACAATCTTGTCCAACCGGACGCTGCCAATGCCCTCGGCGACCGCAAAGCCGAACTCATCGCCCCGCTCAACGCTGAAGTCGTCGCCACCGGAAATCCCGGTTGTCTCTTGCAACTGCGATCCTCTTTGGCTCGTCTCGGCAGCCGGACTCGGGTTGTTCACACCATCCAGATCGTTGACGCTTCCATCCGCGGGAAGCCCTTGTAGGGGCACGGCGCGTCGTGCCATCTCTGCATTGCCGCGCCATATAACATTTTAGCTGCGATTTTGTTAGACGGTTTTTTTCGTCCACGCCCCTAGAATTGCTCCCATCAAACATAAACCGACGAGCGGGAAAAACTCATTAATCGCAAACAGATGCATCGGCCGCATTTCGTACATGTACGTGGTGTAGACAATTGGGCCGACAATTCCAATCCACAAAAAAATCCCAACTGCGGCGCCGCGCGCGGCCGTATTCGCGTTTCGCCAGCCGCAAATCTGCGCCAGCACGAACGCAATCAGCAAATTGAGCGCAAATGTAATGATGTACGGCAATACCGGATTCATCGATTTCGCCTGCGCATCCGTCATGTGCTCGAGCGCCATCCACGGTTTGTTGAATAGCAATCCGTACCAAACCGCGCCGAGAAGCCAATACGCAATGGCCGAGACAACCACCGCCGCATAATTCGTTTTCATATTTTCCTCCTCGTTGCGTTTGTGGACCGCTTGCACCAGGGGATGAAACCGGGGAACTCTTGCCAACTCACGGTGTGGAGAGTTTCCTTATTCTGCCTCGAAGATGTCAAGCACATTGCCACGGCAATCCGTTCCGCATCACGCTTCATCGGTATGCGCGCACAAAAAAGTAGATCGTCATTCCTGTCCCCACCAGAATCACGAAGCTCCTGATCCAAGTCTGCGGCAGCTTCTGCGCGAAATGCGCCGCGAAATAGCCGCCCACAATCGCTCCCGCGATCATGACGATCGCTTCAGGCCACACGATCGCGCCGGTAATTACAAACGTAATCGTGGCCACGCCGTTGATCACCCCGCCGAGCACCACTTTCAAAGCGTTCATGGCGTGGATGTCCGTCATGCCCAAGGCGGAGAGCATCGCCAAATTCATGATGCCGATTCCACCGCCGAAATACCCGCCGTAGACGGCCACCCCCAGTTCGAAAATTGCCGCGCCCGCCAACGCCGCGCTGCTCGCATCGCGGGAAACACTGACGGAAATTCGGCCGGTCAGGTGTTTGCCAAACGCGAACAAAAGTGTCGCGCCTAACAGCAGCCACGGCAACACTTTCAAAAAAGTTTGCGCGGGAGTGTGAATCAGCAGGAAAGCACCGCTGAGCCCGCCGATCACTCCCGCGGCGATAAGCGGAATCAGGACGCGGCGCGAAATGTTGAATCGGCTCCGGTACGCTCCGCCGCTCGCTGTCACACCGACCCAAAGCGCCAGCGTGTTCGTGGCATTCGCGGGAACGGGCGCCATCCCCGTGAAAAGCAACGCGGGAAAAGAAATAAAGCTTCCGCCACCGGCGACGGCATTGATCGCGCCGCCCAGCATGGCGGCGAAAAAAAGAAAAATAGCGTGTGCGATGGTCAAGCCCGCTTTGTATCACGATTCCCGGCCGCGCTCCAGTTTCCCGGCGGTTAAGACCGGAGACCGTGCCGCAGGCATGCAGCCTGTTTCGCGGCATCGGCTTTTCGTTGTATCTTGGCTTGCGTCAATTACACATGGATGGGAGCCGCCGCCGTGGCCAAGACCCGGGTCAAGAAAACCAGCAAGATCGCAGCCTCACGCTCGGCGAAGAGTGTCACGGAAGCTCAAATTGCGGTTCATTGGAAGGAAGAGGACTATTTTTATCCCTCCAAGAAATTCAAGGCGCAGGCCAATCTTTCCGATCACGCTTTTGTCAAGAAATTCAGTGAGAAGAATTTTCCGAAATGTTTCGATCTGTACGCCAAGCTTCTCGATTGGGACAAGCCGTGGCGGAAAACTCTCGACACTTCCAATCCGCCGTTCTGGAAATGGTTTGTCGGGGGCAAGCTGAATGCTTGCTACAACTGTGTGGACCGTCATCTCAAGAAACACAAAAACAAAGCCGCGCTGATCTTTGTTCCAGAACCTGAAAACGAATCCGCCACGGTCATCACCTATCAGGAACTCTACAAGCGCGTGAATGAAGTCGCGGCCATGTTGCGCGATTTTGCGGGTCTCAATGCCGGGGACCGCGTCACCATTCACATGCCGATGATTCCCGAGCTGCCCATCACCATGCTGGCGTGCGCGCGGCTCGGCGTCGTTCACTCCGTGGTCTTCGGAGGTTTCAGCGGAGAAGCCTGCGGACTTCGCGCCGCCGATTCTGGCAGCCGCGTGCTCATCTATGCGGACGGATATCACCGAAATGGAAAGTGGGTCGACCACAAGCCCAGCGCGGACATTGCCGTTGAAACAGCGAAAAAAGAGGGACAGCCGATCGACAAGGTTCTCTTCTGGCGGCGCTATCAAGGGCACTACCGCTCGGAATCCCCGATGATTATCGACCGCGATTTCTTTGTGGACGACGTCCTGAAGGATTACCGCAATCAAATCGTGGAGCCTGTCTCGCAAGACGCCGAAGCTCCTCTTTTTCTGATGTACACCAGCGGCACAACAGGCAAACCGAAAGGCTGCCAGCACCGCACCGGCGGCTATCTCGCGTACGCCGCGGGCACTTCCAAGTACTACCAGGACATTCATCTCGAAGACGTCTACTGGTGCATGGCTGACATCGGCTGGATCACCGGCCACTCTTACATTGTTTATGGGCCGCTGGCCCTCGGCGCCACGAGCGTGCTTTACGAAGGCGTGCCGCAATTCCCGGATGCCGCGCGTCCCTGGCGGATTGCCGAGCGTCTTGACGTCAACATTTTTCACACTTCGCCTACGGCGATTCGCATGCTCCGCAAAGCGGGCGGCGATGAGCCGAGAAAATACAACTATCATTTCAAGCACATGACGACCGTCGGCGAACCGATTGAGCCGGAAGTGTGGCGGTGGTATTACGAAATGGTAGGTAAAGGCGAAGCAGTTATAGTCGACACATGGTGGCAAACCGAAACGGGCGGATTTCTCTGCAGCACCAAGCCTGCGCTCGACCCCATGAAGCCGGGCAGCGCTGGTCCCGCGGTGCTCGGAATTTATCCAGTCATCTGGGATGAAAATGGCGAAGAAGTGAAACCCGGATCGGGAAAAGCGGGGAATATTTGTATTCGTAATCCGTGGCCGGGCATTATGCAAACGATTTGGGGCAGCTCGGAGCGTTTCGTCAATCAATACTACAAAAAATATTGCAAAAATCCGGAGAGCAAGGACTGGCACGATTGGCCGTACTACGCCGCGGACGGCGCGGTGCTTTCCGCTGACGGTTATTACCGCATCCTCGGGCGCGTCGATGACGTGATCAATGTCGCCGGGCATCGCCTTGGCACCAAGGAAGTCGAGTCGGCGTGCCTGAGCATCACGGAAATTGCCGAAGCCGCCGTTGTTCCCGTTGTGGACGAAATCAAAGGACGCGTTCCAGAAGTTTACATTTCGCTGAAACCCGGCGTTTTGCCGTCGAAAGCCGTGAAAGACAAAGTGATCGCGACCATCGAAACCATGATCGGGAAGATCGCGCGTCCCAAGCAGATTCACGTCGTCCCGGACATGCCTAAGACACGGTCCGGCAAAATCATGCGCCGCGTGCTGGCCGCGATTTCCAATCACATGGATACCGGCGATATCACCACTCTTGCGAATCCCGATATCGTCGCGCAAATTCGCGAACTGGTGCAGGGCCGCGTTACCGGACCTTTGCAAGAAGGGCCCGAAGACATCAAGCTTTTTGGCGAAGAAAAATAGTCACGAGACGAAGCAAAAACAAGGAGGCATTCATGTCGAACATTTCGAGAAGAGCGTTCATCAAAAATGCGGCGACATCCGCCGCAGCGGCGAGTTTTCTTTCGGCCAGCGCTTTCGAGCTCAGCGCCAACCCTCTCGGCCTGCCCATCGGCTGTCAAACTTGGCCGGTAAGAGAAGGGATCGCCAAGGATTTCCCCGGCACAATCAAGCAGCTTGCTGCCGCCGGTTTTCATCACATCGAGCTGTGCTCTCCAGTGGGGTACGACGATTCCGGCTTCGGCGGCCTCGCCAAATACAAAGGTTCCGAACTTCGCAAAATGCTGAACGACTGGGGCGTCACATGCATTAGCTCGCATTTCGGCATGGACGAACTCCGCAAAGATCAGGAGGGCAGAATTGCCTGGGCCAAAGATCTCGGTCTCACGCAAATGCTGGTCGCGAGCCTCGGCGGTCCGAAGCATCCCACGATGGATGACGTCAAACGCGCCGCTGACGAATACAACAAAATGGGGGAACGCGCCGCGGCCGCAGGCATCCAACAAGGCCTGCACAACGAGGATTTCGAGACCTCCTCGGTGGATGGCCAGCGCACATACGATTTGCTTTTCGGCCTTCTCGATCCCAAACTCGTTAAATTCCAGTTCCAGGTTTCCACGATTAGCGAAGGCTTCGACGCCGCCGACTATCTCAGCAAATACCCTGGCCGGTTCATCTCCATGCACGTCCAGGGCTGGAATGCCAACACGAAAAAGATTGTGCCGGTGGGACAAGGCACGCTCGACTGGAAAAGAATCTTCACCGCGGCGAAGATCGGCGGCGTGAAAAACTATTTCGTTGAGATGGATTTCCCCATGATGAAAGCTAGCGTTCCTTACCTGCGAAATCTCCACGTGTGAGGCGGCTGCTCGCTGCCGCTCAACGGAAGCTTAACGAGCGCATGCTCAACGAAAACCTAAAGGCGCCCGGGCAAATTGCTTTAATTGATCTGCTGGTCCGCGGACAATGCCTGGTTAATGCTTTTTAAGGTCTGGAATCCGTCTTTGACCACCGTTGTCTTGATATTTTCTCGTGTCACGAGCACGGGCTTCAGCAGGATGGCAGGCACATCACCCTTGCCATCGCTGATTGTCCGGTTCGCGCGTGTCTTTTCGCCCTTTGCCAGACGAACCGCTTCCTCGGCAGCGACCACCGCCTCATTTCCGACTGGCTTGTAGACCGTCATGCTTTGTATGCCTTGGGCAATGCAAATGACCGCCGCTAAATCCGCGTCTTGTCCGGAAACCAACACTTTGCCGTCCAGATGATGTTCGCGGAGCGCCTGAATCGCGCCTCCCGCCAATCCATCATTAGAAGCGAGAACAGCAGCGATGTCACCATGGGCTGAATCGACTGCATTCAACATGAAGAGATACGCCTCGGAAGGCAGCCAATCTTTGGTATAGCCATCCGCAATCACCTTGATGTCGCCGCGATCGATGTACGGCTGCAGAACCCTCATCTGTGCGTCATGCAAAATCTTGGCACCTTCGTCGCGCGGGGATCCCGCGATCAGCACATAATTCCCTTTGGGCGCCTGTTTTACGAGATATTCCGCCTGCATCCAGCCGATCTCTGGGCGGTCAAAACTCACGTAAAGATCGACATCGCTATTCAAGACCAGGCGATCGTAACTGATGACTTTTACATTAGCCGACTTCGCGGCATCCACCATCCGGCTGGCCTTGGTGGTATCGCGGGGCATTAAAACGAGCACTTTGATACCTGCCTTGATCATGTGCTGCACTTGCTGGAACTGACGAGCATCGTCTCCCCCAGCGTCGGCGGAGATCACTTCCGCCCCCAATTGCTCAGCCCGCGCCTTGAAGGAATCCAGGTCCGTCTGCCAGCGCTCGCCTTTCATGTCTTCTATGGAAAAGCCAATTTTAAGTTTGTTTTCGACTTTCGCTTGCGCGCCTTGTCCGTTAAGCGCTGCCAGTGCAAAAGTCGCGGCGAATAAGGCGGATAGAATCGTCAGGTTGCGTCGGTCTTTCGTCAAGATATGTCCCTCCGTACTTCCGCCGGCCTCGGCAGAGCCTGCTGAAACTCGCCGATGCTCCACAGAATCTCGGGTTCTGCCGACAATCGAAAAATGCAGGCCTTCCTTCTGCCGGTGAAGAATCGCTCGTGGGCTCTGCGTTCAATGCCTTCGACTGGCCGCACAAGCGCACCATTACGCCCACCGCAGTCAAACCGTTTCCGATATAACTAAGTATCCTTCCGGCACCATAGCCAGACAATCGTTTGACACAAATCAGTCAACTGCTTATCAAACACATTGCCAGACACATGCAATCTAGCTAACCAGTAATGGACCATGGCCCCTCGGTGGGACGATCCCTGTTATGCGATTCGTAGCGCACGCTTCATGCGGCGCGCGACAATTCCAATGCCCATACATTAGGCTAGGGGCATGAACCCAGACCGCCGCGGTTTCCGGTTTTCGATGGATGCGAGCGCCGAGATCGCCCCGGAAGGTTCGCCCAGCGCAAGCGTCTCCGTGCGCGTCACGGAAATCAGCCTGCACGGCTGTTACCTCGAAACTCCCGCGCCCTACGCGGAGCTAGCGTCTGTCTTCGTGAAGATTTTTTATGAGAATGAGTACTTCGAGTCTAAGGGGACTGTGATTTACGTCAAGCCTGCTGCGGGGATGGGCGTCGAGTTCCGCGAGCTCAAACCTCATTGCAAGGTCGTTTTGCAGAGATGGATCCTCTCGGCGCTGCGCAACAAGTCAAGAACCTAGTTACGCAGTCGCAATGGCCGGAACCTTAGCCGCAGAGACGATCAGTTCCCTTCCCCGTCCAATTCCGCGCGAAGACTCCTTTTAAATCTTCTAGGGCTTCGGGTCAGGAATATTTGTATCCGAGATGGCCTTAACAGCCGCCGCGCCGGGCGCTTCCGCCGACGCGCTCTCCCCTTGCCGCGTTAAGTAAAGCATGAACGGCGTAACCTCGAAGGGCGTCACTTCATCTTCGGCCACGGCGCCCACCGGCTTGGACTTCATCAGCCGCAACTCATTGTTCCACGGTTCGACCTTGACGCGTCCGCCGAGCGGCAGGGCAGCGACAAAGTTGACCGCTGGTTTTCCTTCTGTTGCCTGCGATGTCTGCGTGCTCTGCGCCGCGGACGCGACGGACAAGCTTGGCGTAACGCGGTTGCCCAGGTGCGGGCTAACAAGATTGGGGATTTCCTTCGAGCGGTCGCTCAGCGCTTGAAGAAACAGTTGTGCATTTGCGAGATGGTCCTTGTAAGGCGAATTCTTCAGCAGTTTGATTCCCTCTTGGGTTGCAGCTTCTTCCTCTTCCCGTGTGTGCGTAAATCCGAAATGATGGAAGGTTTCTTTTTCGTCGAAGCGCAGGCGGTTGAAGAACGCATACTGCGTACCCATGCTGCGGTGTCCGAGGACGACGTGGCCGAGCTCATGCGCAAGAATCGCCGCGAGGCTGGCCTCGTCAGGAAGAACATCGACCAGGCCGCGGCTGAGGACAATTGTGTGGCCAATCGTGAAGGACTCCAGAGTCGACGTCATGAGCACACGGCAGCGGACCTCGGGCTCGATTTCCAGATTGTTGGTGACTTCGAGGTTGTTGACCACGGTGTCCAGCACTTTGTCCACGTCTCCGGCAGGAGCCATCAACCCGAGCTGCTCCATCTTCGCTGTTATGTTGTCTTCCGCTTGGCGTCCCCAAGCGCGTTTTTCCTCGAGCGGCGAGTAGTCGTTGGCAATTTCCGTCTGATCCTTAACGGGCTTCAGTGTCTCGACCGTCACCTTGCTTAACTCCTGCTCCTCGGGAATGTGGTTGGGCGCATAGCTCCAAAGGCGCGTCTGCGCCCGGAAGGACTGCACCTGCGCGTTGCTGCCTTCTTCACTATAAATGTAGGAGGGGAGCCACTCGTTCTTTCCGGCGTTCGTGCGCCAACTGTCGAAATTGAAGTAGTAGCTGGTCTTGGACTTGCCGCTGTAGCCGCCGTTGAAGCGTACGATGTGATAATCCTGATCCTCCACCCAAATGCGGCCCACGAAACGCCCTCTCTCGTTCGGCGAAACTGGGTCAAGATCGAAAACCAGGCAGCGTACCTCACCGAGGAACTCGCGGCCGGCGTACTTGAAATTGTAATGCGCTCGGTCGAAATTGTTGGTGTCCAGGTAGATCATCTGCAGAAAACCGCGCGGGAGAAATTCCATCGAGAAGAAGCTGCCAACGCTGTCGAACAGACTGTGCTTGGTGCGAGTGCCCTTCAGCAACGGCTCGAGCTCGACGCCTTTCGCGAGCTCCGCCCGCCCGAGAAAATACTGGTCGCTCTTCGGGACCTCGCCGAGCTCCTTGTTAGAATGCAATACCTGAATGTAGGTCTCCACAATCGGCGAATACTGCCGCAGCGACTGCATTTCCACCTGCTCTTGCGCCACGATCTTGTCCACAACCTCAGTCAACGCCGGTTGTTGCTGCGGGGCTGCAGCCAGAGGGATCGCACCCAACGCCAGGACCAAAGGCAATAATTTCAGGGTACGCATGGTACCTCCTAAACTGTTCTTCAGAGATATGCTGGTCGTTCGCAGGCTAGGCTGCTGCGCGGGTCTTGGCATCTGTACAATGGTTTAGTTTAAGTACAGGCGTTCTGGCGATTGGGTGCACTGGCCGAAGTGTCGGATGCTTGAACGGAGATATGAAGCACGAACGATTTTTCATAACGAGGAGACGGCATGAAAAAGCTCGTATTAGGGATTTTTTTAACGGTCGTATCGAATGTGGCGCTTTGCGCGGGGCTTTACGCTGCGCCTCCGCGCTCGAATAGCAAGCCGATACGCATCCTCCTGATTGACGGAGAAAGCGGCGGTCCCTACCACAACTGGCAACTGACAACCCCCGTGATGAAAAAAGAACTCGAAGACGCGGGAATTTTCCAGGTCAGCGTCGCCACTTCGCCGCGCTTTGGCGAGGACTTCGGCAACTTCAAGCCTGATTTCGCCAGCTACCAGGCGATCGTGATGAACTACGATGCTCCGGATTGGCCCTCGAACTTGCGCGAGCAGTTCGAACAATACATAAACAACGGCGGAGGGCTGGTGACGGTGCACGCCGCGGACAATTCTTTCCCCGATTGGAAGGCGTTCAACGAAATGATTGGCATCGGCGGTTGGCGGAACCGCTCGGAAAAATCCGGCCCAATGTGGTATTTCAAGGATGGCAAGCTCGTCTCGGATAATTCTCCCGGCTCCGCTGGCTCCCACGGAAATCGTCTTCCCTTCCAAGTGGAAACTCGCGCACCCGAACACCCGATTATGAAGGGCCTGCCGCGCGTCTGGATGCACGCTCCCGATGAACTCTACGCCACCTTGCGCGGGCCCGGCCAAAACATGACCGTGCTGGCGACCGCTCATTCCGACCCGAACAACCACGGCACCGGCCACGATGAGCCCATGCTCATGGTCCTAAGCTACGGTAAGGGACGAATTTTTCACACGACGCTAGGGCATGACGTCACGGCCTTGAGCGACGTTGGATTCATCACCACGTTTCAGCGTGGTACGGAGTGGGCCGCCACCGGTCACGTCACACAAAAAGTTCCGCCCGACTTTCCGACGGCCGATTCCGTAAGCTATCGCGCGAGCATCGCGGAAATGGATCCCGCGTTCGGGCACGGGCCCTTCATGGTCAGTCCTTTCGACGGCCTCGCGGATCAAGCTTTGGCGGCGATGAAAAAACGCGCGGACGAGCTGGGGATCGGCGGAGTCGCTGTGGTGGCTTATTTCGCCGGCGACAAAATTCAATCGTGGAGTTCGAAAATGGCCGTGTTCGGCAGGATGAAGGACGAACCCACGGAAAAAGATAAAGGCGCCAATTTGCTGGGAATTGCCTACGCCAAAGCCGCGGAAATGGCGGACACCCTCAAAGACAGCGGCAGCAACGTGCGCCCGCCGATGACCGGAGAATTTGGATGGACCGGCGGTGTCATCGTGCGCGGCAAAAATGGCTATTTGATCGCCGCATTCAGCGGCGGCAAATCCGAAGACGATGTCCAGGTATCCCGAGCAGGAGTAACGCAACTTCAAACCGGTCTTTAGCCAACGACAGCGCTTGCGTAACTGAGGGTTGCCTCCCATCGCAAGCTGTGGTGCAATTTACTCCGATGAATCGCCGCGATTTTATTCGTGTCTCTGCCGCCGCTGCAACCGCCTATACATATCCGCGGAGGTCTGCCCTTGCCGCAACCAACGCCGCCGCCTCGCTTCGGCTGACTCTTCGCCCAGACCGCCTCGGCAACAAAATCGGCGACGACTTTACTGGCCTCAGCTATGAATCGGCCCAACTCGGCAATCCAAATTTCTTTTCCGGTGAAAATACGGAACTGGCCGGGTTTATTCGCACGCTGGGCGCCTCGGGCGTCTTGCGAATCGGAGGCAACACCAGCGAGTATTGCTATTGGACTCCTAATCCCGCAAAGCAGTCCAACCTGCCGAACATGGAGAGCATGCGCACGGGAGACAAAGCGAATCCCATCGCCTTCGGATTGACTGCCGGTCCCGATACCGGGCATCAAGCTCCGGCGCCAGTAAGCATCACCCCGCTGGCCATTCGCAATTTGCGCGATTTTCTCGATGCCTGCGGCTGGCAACTGATTTATGGCCTGAACATGGGCACCGGCACGCCCGAGGACGCCGCGGACGAAGCGGCTTACGTGATGGACGTGGCCGGCTCGAAGCTGATTGCCTTCCAGCTCTGCAACGAGCCCGACCTTTTCTATCGCAACGAAATTCGTAAGGCAGATTATGATTTCGTGCAATTCGCCGGCGAATGGGAGCGCTTTTATCAAGCCATCCGCGCGAAGGTTCCGAAGGCGCTGTTCGCGGGTCCAGACACGGCATACAACACCGAATGGCTCGTTCCTTTCGCGAAGCGGTTCCAGCACGAGGCCGCGTTTCTCTCGCAGCATTACTATGCGGAGGGCCCGCCGACCGATCCTTCCATGACCATCGACCGGCTGCTCCATCCGAATCACAACCTACAAGCCGAGTTCGAAGGCATGAAGCAAGTGATGCATGATTTTGGCTTGCCCTTCCGGCTAGCGGAAACGAATTCCTGCTACCAGGGCGGCAAGCCCGGCGTCAGCGACACATTTGCCTCTGCGCTGTGGGGCGCCGATCTCATGTATCAGCTCGCATCCGCGGGCGGTATGGGCATCAACTTTCATGGCGGCGGTTATGGTTGGTACACACCCATTGCCGGCACGCGCGAAAATGGATTCGTGGCGCGGCCGATCTTTTACGGGATGCTGCTTTTCGCGCAGGCTGGAGCGGGCCAGCTTGTCGAGAGCCGGCTCGAAGAGTTGGAAGCAGCGCCGCTGCTCACGGCCTATGTTCTGCGCACCAGCACGGGCGCAATTAAAGTCGCGGCAATCAACAAAAATTTAGATCGCGCCGTTCATCTTACGATCGACCCGAACCAACACGCGCAAGGCGCCAGCTCACTTCGCCTGATCGCGCCCCGCGCTGACGATACCACGGACACAACTTTCGGTGGTGTGCCAGTCGGCGCAAGCGGCGCGTGGTCGGCCGCGCAAAAAGAAACATTGTCGATGGAAAATGGAGTCACCGTCATCCAACTGCCGGCCGCAAGCGCGGCCCTCGTCTCTATCGAGCGCGAATAAGCACAGCCGGAGTAAACAGTGGTCATGCAGAGAGGCCTCTGTCTCTTCCCCTTCCGTCGAAGCCCAATGGATCTCTTGACATCAAATCTTATAAACCGCTGTTGCAGCTATTTGTTCTGAAGTGAATCTATGTACCGGTGCCAAATGGCGGATAGATACGTCCAGTCCTCCGGTGGAGGACTTTCCTGCGTGGTTTCTGTTCGAGTCACGAAGTAAAGGGCAGGAATGCCGATCGACGGCTGCGCCTGCATATAGTTCCACCACTCTTTGAGGTTCGTCGAGGAAGCATTGTCGGTATCGACGAGCGGCCAGCCCGTGATTTCAGCAATGCGCGCGCGCAGCCGCATCATTTCCGCCACATTGCGGCTCGAGTACCACACATCGTTCAGTCGAATAACATCCGAAGACTCACGAAAAAGCGCATTCGCGGTCTGAGTTTCAACCATAGCGTCGGGCTTCCACTTATGAGTTTCCGTGTAAAGAATGGACTGAAACCGCCGCACAAAATTCATGCCGGAGGCGGCGCCAGTGAGTTGCAAGCCGGATACGGCAGGCCCGCTCACCCAGTCTTCCTTAAATCCATCGATGCCCGTGTCCTGAACCAGATGTCGTATCCGCGGGCGCAAATAATCTTCATACGCGGGCTTGCCGACGTCGGCGACGACGCATTTTCCCTGATCGTTGACGCACAACGATGCGGGCAGACCCTCCGCATGTGCAACTGGAACCCACAGCAACACATGGCGGCCCCGGCCGTGCTGCGCAGCTACAAAACCTTTCAAATCGGGCCATTTTTTCTCGTCGACTTCAAAAGTTCCATAGGCCTGTTGCCATTTGTCATCGATAACTACCGTACCAACGGGGAGCCCGCGTTCGTCGAGTATTGCGAGCCATTTCTCGTAATTGGCTTGCGTCGAGAGTGCATTCGGTTTTCCTCCGTTCGGTACAGATTCCACGGTTTGCTCGGCCCATCCACAAAAAATCGGCAAATGATGCCAGTAAATATCCTGTTTAACCATTTCAGTGCCGAATCCGTTTTGGTCGAGCCATGCCGTATAGCGCTGCAACGCGTCCAGCGGGCTGAAGGCAAAATGGATCGAGAGAGCCGGCGACGCAAATTCACCGTCGATGCTTCGATAGCCCATGTAATCGACAAAAAAAGAAGCTCCCGCGTAGCGTGACCCGGTATATTCGAACGCCGGAAACTGATAATCATCGGGCTTGGCGCCGATGCCGATGCTCGTCCAAGTTTTGTTCAAGTGAAATGCGAGAAAGAGTGGCGGCGGCGCAAAGATTCCTGTGAGGCGCTCGGGGCGAAAATCCTCCTCGGAGCCCTGTTCGCGCCCGGCGCTGAAACCGAGAATTTGCGGCAGTGCAGTAGTGAATTCGAACTGATCGGCGAGGTTGGGATTGGCCGCAAAATAGCGGTCGGCATAGATGGCCGTGTCCCAGCTGTGGCCTTGGGTGGTGCCGTTATCCCAGCGGTTGGAAATTCCGTTTGACAAAAAATAGCAGCGCCCCAGTTTGCCGTGCCCAGTGGCGAACTGCTGAAACTCCACATGATCGGCAAAAAATCGCCACTGGAATCGCCGGTTGGTCCAGAGTGTACTTTTGGCGGTAGCGTTCAATTCATAGCCGCCCGCGGCCGTCTTCTGCAACGAATAGCTAATTCCAGAAAGATGTTCCTGACTCGTCTCTGAAGCAATACCGGCAACCACCGGGAACTGAAACACCACCTGGCGCTCTCGCTCGATCTGAATCTGCGGTGGATTTCCCGCCTCCACCACCGCGGTGTATTGCGCCATCTCGATTGACTGGTTTGAATCTCGAGCCCTTGCGGCGCACGGCACTGCGGCAACGAGCAAGAGCACGCCATACATCCTGAACCAGTTCGCAAATCTTCGCATCGTTGCCTTTCGATGCAATTTTGCTCGAGCCATTCCAAATCGTAACGCTGAAATCACAGGAACCTCACAGCCCACTTTCCTTTGACGAAAAACCTTGAAGCGAAGATGTAACTTAGCACAGTGTTTCGGATTTGCCGTGGATAGCTGCGGAAAAGTATCTGTGGTTCCGGCCGGCTTGGGAAATTCACGCGGTTGCCGGAAAAGTGGAAAAGGCTGGCCGCCCAGGAGTTAGGCTCGGGGAAGGCGCGGGAGGTTTAACTATTTTGATTTTGCTGCGCAATTCGACCAACTAAATTGACACGCTGCGAGATATTAGCGCTTCGCGCCGCAGAGGCTCTGCGTTTGTGCAAGGACGTCCCCATCGAACTGCGCGGCCTGCCACCCGTGCGTCGAGCAGACTTGCTCTGCCGTCAAACCGAGCGCGCCGCGGAAATCCGCGCCTGCAAGACTTGCGCCGTTAAGTTCCGTTCCGCGAAGAACCGCGCCGCCAAAAAAAGCACCTCGCAAATCGCTGTTTCGCAGGTCCGCGTCCATCAAAATCGTTCCTTTGAACTGAGCGCCCGTCATGTTTGCCTCGGCCAATTTAGCGGAAGAAAAATCCGTCTGCGCCAAAGTGGCGAAGGAGAGAACAGCCCGCTCCATTTTCGTGTCACGCATGTCCGCGCGAGTCAAATCGGCGCGTAACAATTGGGCGTTGCGCAAATTTACGGCGTACAACGAGGCGCCTTCCAGCTTGGCCTTGGATAGCACGGCGCTTTCCAGCGTCGCAAAGGAAAGATCGGCGCCGCTCAGGTCCGCGCCTGTAAAGTTGGCTCGCCTTGCGTCGGCGGACACCATCACGATGTTGGTCGCTTTTACGCGGTCGAGGATGGCGTCTCGCAAAACAGCTTCGCGCAAATTTGCTCCTCGGAGATCCGACTCGGAAAGGTAGGCACCCTCCAAGTTGGCGCGCCACAGTTTCGCGTTCACCAGATAAGCTTTGTAGGCTCGCGCAAAACGCAGATTCATTTCGTTCAGCTTTGCTCCAGGGACAGACTGGAGCGCTTCAGCGCTCCAATTTCCATGCGGCGGCGGGCCGGAAAGCATCGACTCCGTCAGCTCCGCATAAGGCCTGTACCCGATGGATTGCATCGCTTCCGAAGTCCACCTCAATAAATTCGTCGGCGAATATTGCGGATCGACATTCCGGTCGGAAGGCAATCCGTGATTCACACCAAGCGAGAAAATCAGCAATGCGCAGCCGGTTAGCAGCGCCACACGCGCGGTTGCAAAGCTCAGCCGCAATAGATTTTTCGATTTTTGCCGAAGCAAATCACCGGGTTGCAGCACGCGCGCAACGATTGTCGGCACGCAGGTCGCCGCCGCCACGGAAAGCGTCAAGAGAAACGCGTGCAGCAACGTCCCGCGAAAATCCTGCCGCACCAAATACCGAAGCCAGAACAAGAACAGAGTTGCGGGCACAATCCAATACGCCAGCACGGTGGCCACCACCGTCTCGAGAACCCAAAATGGCGAGCGGCCTTCGCGCATCCACCGAAAATGCCGCCGCACCAGCCCCATCAAATACCACGGCCCGTCTTTTTCCAGCGTTTGGCCATCCTTGAAAACCGCGGGCAGCCCAGCCATGCTTCCCCACAAACGCAGCAGCAAAAAATGAAACCGCAAGTACAAGATAAAAAGCACCAGCGGCGCGCCCAGATAGAAGCTGGTCATCGAAATGATTTTCGGGAATCTTGCAATGGGGATGGCCGAAGCGTCCACGATGAGCCGCACGTCCGTGGTCAATCCAATTAGGGCGATGCAAGCGAGACTCGCGCCGAGCATGAAAAAATAGAACCAGCGAGCGACCTTGGACGCGTCCGAGATCGCCTTAGTGCTATCGAAGGTTGCGATCGTCTCCGGCAGAATGGCATCGAATAGATTCGTTCCGCCAAGGCGGCCCACCCACAATCCTTCCGCGCCGTAAAGATTTGCGCCCATCAAATTGGCGCCTCGGAGCTCAGTGCCCAAAAGATTGGCTTCGCGCAAATCGGCTTGCACGAGGCTAGCGCCGCGCAAATTGGCCATCGAGAGATCGGCGCCAATTAAATTGGCGCGCTGGAGAAAAGCGCCTTCCAAGTTGACTCCCGTCAAGTCGGAGTGCGAAAGATTAACGCCGCAGAGATCCGCTTTAACTCCGGATTCTCCGGCCGTTTCGACCCAGATTTTGTGTTGATCGAGAGTCTCCGCCAGATCGATCAGCGAAATCGAGCCAGTGGCTTCCTCGGCAGAAGGATGATTCTGCGCATCTTGAATTTCCGGGAGCATCTCCAAACTTTCCCCTCTCGACGTTTTTCACTCGAAACGATGGCGGCCGCACTCTCCCTGGCGCCTACACCACGGACAACAGCGGCCACTTGTGACCGGTCCCAATTTCCGGTTTGCTTGTGTCGTTCCCGCGCTGGGCAGAACCCATCATGGCCCACAAGCCAGACGAAAATCGCCTGCCCAAAAGTACAGGACGCGCAGAGGTAACGGTGCTCCCTGTGGATTTCTCCGCACGGTCTGGCTTCCGCTCGCCTCTGCTAAACCAGCCGGATGGCGCGATCGCGAAAGCGGCAGCTGAGCTGCCGCACGCCACAAATACCCGCCAAGGAATTTTCTGAAATGTGAGAGAATTCGCGCGACGTAAGTGCGCGTGAGGTGATTTGTGACCGAGCCTTTTCCGGAAACCGGTTCTGCATCTCCGATCCGGCGGTTCGAGCCCGTAGCCGGCGCGCTCCACACTTTCTTTCTCATCTTCATCATGGCCGCTGTGGCCGTTGCCGGATACTTCTCCATCCATCGCGCGGGTGCTGTTCACCATCCCAATCGGCTACTTTTTTATCTGACCACGATGGTCTGGGAATGGCTTATGTTTGGGTACATTTATTGGGGTCTGCGCCGCCGCGGAAAATCCTTTCGAGATATTGCCGGCGAACGATGGAAAAGCGCGTCTGATTTTTTCCGCGATTTCGGCATTGCGTTCGGATTTTGGATCGCCGCCATCCTGATTCTGAGTGTTGTGGCTTCGCTCCTTCGCGCTAAAGGAATGGCCGAGGCTGCGCGCCTTCTCGCTCCGCAGGGAATATTGGAATCGATTCTTTGGGTCGTTCTTGCCATCACCGCGGGCATCTGCGAAGAGACGATTTTCCGTGGCTATTTGCAGCGCCAGTTTGTAGCCTGGACACACAGCGCGCCTGTTGGCGTGATTCTCTCCGCGGTGTTGTTTGGCGCGGGCCACATCTATCAAGGCGGAAAAGCCACGGTGGTCATCGGCGTTTACGGATTGATGTTCGGGATTCTTGCGGAAGTGCGGCAGAATCTGCGCCCTGGAATGATGACGCACGCGTGGCATGACGCGATCACCGGTCTGATCATTCGATTCGTACCGGTGAAATAAAGTGAGCTGACAAAACTCCGAGGACGGGGTTGAGCTGCGATTGGCGGGAGTGACGTGCGGGTTTGGGCGGCACTCGTTATGTAAAGCGAGGAAACGTCCCGTCCTCTTCTTCGGTCCGACGAGGAAACCCAAAGGAGCGTGTCACCATGTCGACGGACCGATTTGTCGGTGCTTGGCGATTGCTTTCCCTGGAGGCCAGAACTTCCACGGGCGACGTAAGCTATCCGTACGGCAAGGACGCCGCAGGCTGCCTGCTCTACTCGGGCGAGGGCTACATGTCGGTTTCGGTCATGCAGGCTGGCCGCGCCGGTTTCACCTCGACGGACGATCTGCAGGCACCCGTCGAGGAAAAGTTGGCTGCGTTCGACACCTACAGCTCGTACTCGGGCAAATATGAACTCCGAGGGCAGAAAGTCATTCACCACGTCGCAATCAGTCTATTCCCCAACTGGACAGGGACAGAGCAGGAACGCTACTTTGAGTTTTCCGAGGATCGCCTCACGTTGAGCGCTCCGCCCATGCAGATCGGAGGCGTAGAACTAAAATTGGTGGCCATTTGGCAGCGCCTGCCCGCAGCAAGGGAGTAAAATCCACACCCTGAAAGACAGTAGGGCGCGCTACCCGCCCACACCGCCGGCATTCTCTGCTCCACCCGCCCTAACCATTCTGTCGGCCAACCGCCTCATCGCGGTTCTTTTCGTCCCGCGGCGGGGCTATAATGCCGGGCGACTTCTTCCCATCCGATCCGCGAGGGGGACTCCATGAAAATTCGCCGCTCGATTTCTCTTGGGTTGATGCTCGTACTCCTGCCGTTGCTTGGGGCGGCTGAGCCCGCCAATCGGGTCACAATCCTGTACGACGCGTTCAGCAAATCTCCGGACGTGACAAAGGATTGGGGATATTCCGCTTTGGTGGAGTACGGCGGCAAGCGGATTCTGTTCGATACCGGCAACAATGCTCAAATTTTCGAGCACAATGTAAAAGCGATGGGCGCCGACCTGCGAAAACTGGACTTCGTGGTTATTTCGCACCGGCACGCGGACCACACCAGCGGCCTCACCTACCTATTGAGCGTGAATCCGACGGTGAAAATTTATACCCCGGACGAACCCTTCGGGTTGTTCGGAAAGGGAGTGCCCAACACGTTTTATCGCAAGGAACAATCGCTGGCCGCCAACATGCGGTATTTCGACGGAGATCCGCCGACCACGCTTCCGGGGGGCAGCCCCTGGCCTCAGGCAAATTTTGTTCCTGTGAACTCCACGACCGAAGTGGCGCCGGGAGTCTATTTGGTCCCGACGATCTCGCAGACCCTTGGGACCCTGGAACTTCATGAACTCACGCTGGCACTTCGCGGGCCGGACGGTCTGATCGTGGTGGACGGATGTTCGCACGCGGGCATCGAAAAAATCTTGGAAGCCGTGACCAAGGTCGATCCGCACGTGCATATTCTGTTTGGAGGGCTGCATCTGGTGCAAGCTCCTGACGCTGAGGTTGCGCGCCTATCGACGGCTCTGCGCGAGCAATGGAAACTCGACTACGTCGCCATCGGCCACTGCACAGGAGAGCCGATGTTTGCCATGTTGCAAAAGACTTTCGGGGACAAGTACCTCTATGCCGGAGTGGGCAC
>JBARCY010000442.1:0-1725 GCA_049794595.1 Candidatus Acidiferrum sp. | reverse complement strand
ACGTGGTGTAGACGTGAGTGGGGATGGTGTGAACCTTGCGAAAAGCGTCCGCCGTCACCTTCTCCAAGATCTTGCAATCGTCCTGCGCCGCCACGGGCGGAGTGCCCATCAGCACATATGCGGTTGTGAAGCCAACCACGCTGTAGAGCAATCTGGTCCGCGTCGTTTCCATAAGCCTGGCGCCCATTATAACCGGTTTCCCGCATCCGACCGATCCTTGGAGCGCGTCTCAAGTTACTGGACCATCGCCACGTCAAGTTCCAAAGCTCCACTTTGTTCAGCTTGCCGACAATTCGCACGGACCGGCGATCCCGCAAGCCGACTTCTCTAGGTCTATGACCGCCTGAAAAGATTCTCAGAAAATAATTTCAATTGAGAATGTTTTGGCGCATACTTAGGTATGGCCCGTGCCGCCCTGCGGATCGAAGTCACCAAGAAGGATCAGAAAGAGTTGAAGGCGTTGCTGAGCGGAGGCGTGCAACCAGTGCGAGTCGTCTTGCGCGCTTTAGCACTTTCCCAACTCGGCGAAGGTGCCAGCGCGCCGCGTATTTCCGCGTCGATTCCGCTTACCCCACAGGCGATTCGGAAGGTCGGGCATCGCTACCTCGAAGGAGGTCTCGAACGTGCGCTCTATGAAAAGGAGCGGCCCGGAGCGGCGGCGCTGCTGGAGGACAACCAAAGGCAACGCATCATCGCCATGGTTTGCAGCGATCCCCCGGAAGGACGCGCTCGCTGGACGGTGCGGCTGGTGGCCGAGGAAGCCGTGAAACGGCGACTGGTTCCGCGCGTGGGAAGGGAGACCGTTAGGGTTTTGCTGCTCCACCACGACCTCAAGCCGTGGCGGGAAAAAAATGTGGTGCGTAGCCGAACTCAATGAGGACTACATCGCCAACATGGAGGATGTTCTGGAGACATATGAACGACCCTACGATCCCCAACAACCCGTCGTATGTCTGGATGAGAAGCCGGTCACCTTGCACGCCGACGTTCGCCCTGTCTCTCCGGCGCTGCCGGGGCGTGAGGCAAGGCGCGATAACGAATACAAGCGTTGCGGCACGGCCAATGTGTTCTGCGCGGTGGAACCCAAAGCAGGCCGACACTTCACTTTCCCCACGCCGGATCGTTCGGGGTTTGAGTTCGCGCGGGTCATTTTTCAGTTGGCCCTCCGGTACCCAAGAGCCGAAACCATCCACCTGGTGATGGACAACCTGAATATCCATCGCCGCAAGTCACTCACGGACCTGCTCGGCGAAGAGGTCGGCGGCGAAGTCTGGGGCCGATTCACAGTCCACTACACACCGACCCACGGAAGCTGGCTCAACCAGGCCGAGATCGAAATCGGCATCCTCTCCAGGCAATGCCTGGGCACCAGGAGAATCCCCAATCTGAAGACTTTACGTAAGGAAGTCCGGGCGTGGAATCGCCGGATGAACAGTGACCACGTCAAAATCAATTGGCAGTTCGACCGCAAAGCCGCTCGACGCAAGTTCGGCTATCAAACGAAACGTTCTAAGCGGTCAGAGACCTAGAGAGCAGGAGGTTGGGAGATTTCACTTCCTCCGATAAACGGCAGTTGGACCAAGCTAATGCAAATCAGAATGGCGGAGTGAACCGATGCACCGCGTGTGGGCAAGAGGTTCAGAAAGTGCAGAGCAAGAGCGGCGAGTCGACACCTGGAAATCAGCTACAACGTCACCACGATCCACCTCTTTCAAAGGGAGGGAA
>JBARCY010000441.1:0-19598 GCA_049794595.1 Candidatus Acidiferrum sp. | reverse complement strand
GCAATTGGCCTGTCCATGCGGTCAGGTTCTTGAGTGCGCACGCCGGCACATTTCTGTTTTGCTTCGATTCTCTCCCTCCGTCTAAAGTACAAGCACCTTGCTCCCCCCGCCCGGAGCTTCATCCATTCTTTTTGTTCGAATAAGGGAGGCATTTATGTGGTCCAAACAGCAAGCTGTCGCAGAACCACCCGCCGCTTCGCCGGCGACTGTTTCACCGTCCCCGGCAGTTCCTTTCAGTGTTCCTTCCGCCTCGCGCCTTGGCAGTTCGAATGTCCGCAGTTCGGCCCGGCTCGGCGCAAGCATCCAAATCAAGGGGCAGGTCAGCGGCCAGGAAGACTTGCAAATTGACGGCAGGGTGGATGGCCCGATCTCGCTGAGCGGCCATGAACTAACCGTCGGCCCCACGGCCCAGCTGAATTCCGAAATTCACGCGGGTGAAGTGGTCGTTTCCGGCATAGTGGTTGGCAACGTACATGCCCGCGGCCGCGTTGACATCAAAACGGACGGATCGGTCACCGGTGATATTTCCACCGCTCGCATCAGCATCGAGGACGGCGCCCATTTCAAGGGCCGCATCGAGATCGACCCAACCAAACCTCAAGCCGCCGCCGATTGACAGAACCTGGCGTCCACGGTCATATCTTTGCAAATCGTCGCTGCCGAACGCGGGTGTCCCGCCCTCGTTTGGCGTTTACCCTGACCGGGTCGGGGAGGATGGGCTCTTGGGTTTTCAATATTGAAGTGTTCAGTTTGCGGGCATCACTTCTTGATCACTGTCACCACCACCTGCGAAGGATACTGCTTCGAGTGATGCACCGCATTGTGCGCCACGACGCCTTTCTCCTCATCATAATTGTTCCCGCCAGTATTCAAGTTCCGGTCGAACCGTGGAAAGTTGCTGCTCGAAATCTCAATCCTTAGCGAATGCCCCGCCTCAAAATAATTGCTCGAGTTCAGGCTGCAGCGTCACCTTGTACACTTTCCCCGGCTCCATCCACACCAACGGCTTATCGTATCCATCGCGATACCGCAGCCGTTGGATCGATTCGTCCAGGTTGTAAGCCCGCCCATCCGGATACACGTCAATCACTTTCACTGTGAAGTCCGTGTCCTTCGCGTCCGACGAAACGTAAAGCGTCGGCGTAATCGGCCCGCTCAGCTCCGTCCCTTCCTTGAACGCCTCCGACGTGTACACCAGAATGTCGTTCCGCGCCTCCATCTTCCGCTGGTCAAACGCTCCCGCCTGCACGGCCGTCCCCGTACAGCACACATTTCCGCCATAAGACGGCACGGGATTCATCGGATCGTAGGTAAACGAATCCGGCTTATCCCCCGCAGGAGCAGCCATAACCAGCGCCCCGTCTCCCGTCAAGGAATTCGCTCGCCCCGCGCTCGACAAATACATCGTCATCGGCTGCGCGCCCGCAGGCGGCCATGTCTCCGCAGTTTCCCATTTGTTCGCTCCCATCATGTAATACGTCACCTTCGGCATCGCATCGATCTTCGCGCTCTTCTCTCCCTTCAGAAATCGGTCGAAAAAACTGTACGTAATATCCTGATAGTCGAGCCGCGCATCTCCCATGCTTCGCTCGCCCACCACCGTATCCTCGGTCGCTCGCGTATACGCGCAGTGCCCCACTGGCGCAATAATCACCCACTGCTCATCGGCAATTTCCGGATCCGCGGTTTTGCGCACGTGATTGTAGAGCTCCAGATTTGGGCCAATCGAAACGTCATACCACGTCATGAACCACAGCCCAGGGAGATTCAGCCGCATGTCATCGTGATACAGCCCGCCCTTGTACCAGGCTGGATCGTTCGGCGTCCGCTGAATCATCCGCCCGCCCGTCGGCACCGGCATTGCGTCCGCATAAATCCCGTGCGGCGCATCCACCGCCTTCAAAATATCCTGCTCCGGCAAATGCCACAGCGCCTTGGACCAGTCCACCGGCGGAAGTTGCTGCGCCAGATCAAACGCCTTCGACGCGCGAATCAAATCTTCCTGCGAAGTATTCGCCGGAAACATCGGCCGCACTTGGTTTTGCTCTCCGTAAAGCCACGTAATAAACAGCATCTGTACAGCCCCGCCGCGATACCAGTTCCCTTGTTCGTAGTATGGTCCGACGCGTCCTACCCCCGCGCCAAAGCTTTGAATATTCATCGCCGCATACGCCGGATTCCCCATCGCGGCAATCCCCATCTGATATTCCGCCGTCGAAGAGCACCCCGTCGTGCCGACTTTGCCGTTCGTCCAGGGTTGCGATTTCAGCCAGTCCAGCATGTCCGTTCCATCTGTCCGCGGCGCGCCCAAAATGTCATAGTTCCCTTCCGAGAAAAAATGCCCACGCTCGTTCTGCACCACGTACGCATACCCGCGCTTCACTGCCGTCAGCGCCGCTCGCATGTCCGCCGGCAATCCGTTCCGGACGTCCCAGTAATTAAAATTGTATGGCGTGCGAACCCAAATAATGGGCACTGGCCCGCTGGCATTCTTCGGCCTATAAATATCCGTCGCCAGCCGCACGCCGTCCCGCATCGGTACCATCACCTTGCGCTCAATGACGGCCACCGATTCCAGTTCCTCCTCCGTCTGCACTCGCTGATCCCGCTGCTCCTGCGTAAGCGGCGCCCTCTGCTGCGCTCTCACGGCGCAAATCGAAATGCCGTAAACAACCGCAATCGCCAAACCCATCCGTCCGATAGAATTTCTCATCGCGTGGCTGTCCTCCCCCGAACGGCAGCGAGATTAACACCATGCACTCCATCGCGTGAAGGCATACGTGGAGTGCGGCAGCTGTGCTGCCGCTTTCGCAATGGTGTCGCTGCGCCAGCGAACAAGGCGGGAGCCAGGCTCCCGCACTCCAGATTTACGGCAGTCATGGTGTCGTCTCTCCGCAAATTGGGACGCTACAACCATGCGAATCCAACGGACCACCCGTCGCAAGTTGCATCTCCACTTCCCAGACGCGATACTGAGTTCATGTCCGCAGTCGCTTCTAGAGCCGCCCTGCGCGTAACTGGGCTTCGCAAGGCCTACCAGGACGTCGTCGCTGTCAACGGTCTCGACCTCGAGGTGCGCGCGGGCGAATGCTTCGGTCTTCTCGGCCCGAACGGTGCAGGCAAGACAACGACCGTCGAAATCTGCGAAGGCTTGACGGCTCCAGATTCCGGCGAAGTCGAACTCCTCGGCATGCATTGGAACTCCGATGCAAAGCAACTCCGTCAACACCTCGGCATTCAGTTGCAAGATACGCAGCTCTCCGACAAACTCACCGTTTTTGAGACTCTCCGCCTGTTCCGCAGCTTTTTTGAGCAAGGGCCAGGCGCCGACGAGGCCATCGCGCTTGTGCAGCTCGAAGAAAAAAAGAATTCGCGCGTCGGTAATCTCTCCGGCGGACAAAAGCAGCGTTTGGCGCTGGCGTGCGCCCTCGTCGGTGATCCTGATTTTCTTTTTCTCGATGAGCCCACCACCGGTCTCGATCCGCAGGCTCGCCGCCAGCTTTGGGATTTGATCGAGCAGTTCAAATCCTCCGGGCGCACTATTTTGCTCACCACGCATTACATGGACGAGGCCGAGCGTCTCTGCGAGCGCGTTGCCATCATGGATAACGGCAAACAAATCGCTCTGGGTACGCCGCGCGAACTGATCGCGTCCATTTGCGCGGAACATTTGGTCGCTTTTTCAGCCGGCGCCAACTCGCACGCGCTCGATCTCCCGGCGCTGCGCCGCATCGAAGGCGTCCGCGATGTGCGTGCCGAAAACGGCACCGTCGAAATGCAAGTCACCGAACTGCATTTGGCCGTGCCAGCGTTGCTCGCGGAATTAACGCGCCAGAATATTCCGCTCACCGAACTCAGCACGCACTCGGCGACCTTGGAGGATGTGTTCGTCTCTCTGACGGGACGGCATCTCCGCGATGAGTAATCAAATAGAGCTACTGCCATGAGCGAGACGACAGCCATTGCCGGTGTTCGCGCGCGCGAAGCAGAGCGCAAAGGGCCTCGCGGAAAACCCTTCGCGGACCACGCCCTCGTGCAATTGACGATCGTGCGCTTCCTCGAAACGATGCGCGAGCCCGAAGCGCTTTTCTGGATCTTCGCATTTCCCATTCTGCTCGCCGCGGGCCTGGGCATTGCATTCCGAAACCGCCCGGCGGAAGTGTTGAAAATCGTCACGACCACGCCGCAGATCGCCAAGTCTCTCGATCGCGAGAAGCTCCTCTCCGTCCAGCAGCTCGACATGCAGGCTGCCGAAGATGCTTTGCGCACCGGCAAGGTCGCGTTGCTGGCCGTTCCCGGCGCGAACGGATCTGTCGTCTATCGCTACGACGACACGAATCCGGAAGGCCGCAACGCGCGCATGTTGGCGAACCGCGCCGTGCAAGAAGCCGCGGGACGCGTCGATCCTGTTGTCGCGCGCGATGACTTTCTGCGCGAACCCGGATCGCGGTACATCGATTTCCTCATTCCCGGCTTGATCGGAATGAATTTGATGGGCAGTGCGATTTGGGGCATGGGTTTTACCGTCGTCGATGCACGGCGCAAGAAACTCTTGAAGCGATTGATCGCGACTCCCATGCCGAAACAATACTTTTTGCTCTCGTATCTGTTCTCGCGCATTTTGATGCTGGTGCTCGAAGTGGGCATTGTTCTGGGATTCGGAGTCTGGATCTTCCATGTTCCGGTCCGCGGTTCGTTGTTGGATTTGGGAGTTGTGTGCCTGCTTGGTTCATTGTCCTTCAGCGCGATGGGATTGTTGCTTGCGTCCCGGGCAAAAACGATCGAGGCGGCTTCGGGTTTAATGAATGCCGTGATGCTGCCGATGTGGATTGCTTCCGGCGTGTTTTTCTCGGCGCAGCGATTTCCGGATATTGTCCAGCCGCTCATTAAAGCGCTTCCGCTTACCGCGGCGATCGATGCGTTGCGCGCCAATATGTTGCAGGGCGCAAACCTGGCGCGCGTGGCGCCGGAGATGGGCGTGCTGGCGGCGTGGTTGCTGGTCTGCTTTGTGTTGGCTCTGAAGCTTTTCCGCTGGCGCTGATTTTTTCGAGGGGATCCTTGCGACGCAGAGGGCGGGGCCAGCCTCGCCCTGCAATCCGGGCGCGCGTGAGTGTTGTCAGGTGACAGAACAATGGGTTAGCAATCTTTCGATTCAGCGGCCAGAGTAGCGCTGCTCTTTCCACGGGTCTCCGTAGGCGTGATAGCCGTTGCGTTCCCAGAAGCCTAGACGGTCATGGTCGAGCAGCACGAAGCCCCGAACCCACTTGACGCTCTTCCAAGCATAGAGATGCGGAACGATGAGGCGAAGCGGGCCGCCATGCTCGGCGGTCAAGGGCTCGCCGTCATGCTCGAAGGCGAAAAGCACGTTTTGGTGCAAAAGATCTTCGAGCGGCACGTTCGCCGTGTAGCCTTCCTCGGCGAGAATCGAAGCGAAGTGTGCCGCAGGCTTTGGCTTGGCGAGCTTCATAATGTCGGTGAAAAGCACGCCCTTCCAGCGATTGTCGAGGCGGCTCCAGCGCGTGACGCAGTGAAAGTCCGACACAGTTTCGGTTTGCGGCAGCGCGCGAAAATCATTCCAGGTCAATCGCTTGGGTTCTTCGACTTCGCCAGAAATCTGGAAGTCCCATTTGGCCGGATCAAAGTGCGGAATGCTGCCGTAATGGAGCACGGGCCACTTGAGAGTGAGCGACTGCCCCGGCGGCAGGCGGCCTTCGGCCTTAGCCTTACTTTCCAGTTCCTTCCGCGTTCCTAAGTCGCCGAATAATGACACGCCGTTTTCCTCTGCGATGAACGGCTCACTGCCGCTAGGGACTTATGCAGTTTACAACCCTCGTTGATGGTATGTCTCAGATATGAGACAACTGAAAATCCGAAACGGTTCGGTCAGGAGAAAAAAATGCTGGCTTCCATGAACATGGTTGGGTTCCTTCTCACCAAGGATTACGAAAAGGCACGCGCTTTTTATGAGGGAAACCTGGGATTCGAGTTTGTGAGCCTGGATCAGTTCGCGCTGGTGATGCACGCGGGCAAGAGCACGATTCGGATTGTGAAGATGCCTACGTTCACTCCGCTGCAGAGCACTGTGCTGGGATGGGAAGTGGATGACATCGAGGCGATCGTTGACTGGCTCACGAAGCGAGGTGTCGTGTTTGAGAAATATCCGTTCGTGCAGGACAAGGAGCGGGGAATTTGGACCGCGCCGGGCGGCAGCAAAGTGGCGTGGTTCAAGGACCCGGACGGAAATGTCTTGGGCGTCTCGCAGCACGTCTAAAGGGCTGTGCGACGACTCGCGGCCCATAGTGGCGTCGGCCCTGGCGGTGTGAGAGCCTGTCCAAGAGCCGGCAGCAGAATCCATGCTTGCAATTCGACGCGGTTGGTGCGAATTTACAACCATGCAAACACAATTGAATCGTCGTAATTTTCTGCTTGGAGCCGAAGCGATCGTGGTGGCCGGGTTGCTGAACCGGGCGTACGCGCATGTGCCGCCGGAAGATGTAGCGAGCGACGAGAAATTCTGGTCGGGGATCCGGAGCGCGTACGTGCGCGATCCGCAGATTCTGAACCTGAACAACGGCGGGGTGGCGCCGGCGCCGACGTCCGTGCTGGAAGCGGAGATCGAAGCGATACGGTATAGCAACCGGCTGCCGGCTTACCGCATGTGGCACGATCTGGAGCCGAAGGTCGAAGACGTGCGGAAAAAGCTGGCAGCACTCTGGAGCACCGATCCGGAATGCATCGCGATCACGCGAAACGCGAGCGAGTCCCTGCAGATCGCGCAGTTTGGGATTGACATGGCGCCCGGCGACGAAGTGCTGACGACGAGTCAGGACTATCCGCGGATGATCACGACTTGGCAGCAGCGCGAGCGGCGCGAAAAGATTGTGCTGAAGCAGGTGGACTTTGGCGTGCCGGTGAAGAGCCCGAATGATTTGGTGAGCATGTTCGAACAGGCCATCACGCCGCGCACGAAAGTCATTCATTTGTCGCACGTGGTGTTTATGACAGGGCAGATCTTTCCCATCAAAGAGATTTGCGCGATGGCGCGGGAGCGCGGGATTACCAGCATTGTGGACGGAGCGCACGCCTTTGCGCACGTGCCGTTCAAGTTTACCGATGTGGACTGCGATTTTTATGGATCGAGCCTGCACAAGTGGCTTTCGGCGCCGATTGGGACTGGCATGTTGTATGTGCGCAAAGACCGCATTGAAAAACACTGGGCATTGATGGCGGCACCGCCTTCGATGGACAAAAACATCCGCAAGTACGAAGAAATCGGGACGCATCCGGCGGCCTTGCACAATGCTATTTTGCAGGCGCTGGAGTTTCACGAGCAGATGGGCGACGAACGAAAATTCGCGCGGTTGCGGTATTTGAAGAATCGCTGGGCGGAACGGTTGGGGAACGTTTCTGGGGCCAAGGTGCTGGTTGGATTGGAACCGGACCTTTCCGGAGCGTTTGGGACGATTCACTTCGATACGATCGAGCCAGGAAAATTGAGCGAGGCGTTGCTGGCGAAGTACAACATTTTTGTGGTGCCGATCGTCTCGCCGGGGATCAGCGGGATTCGAGTGAGCTCGAATGTTTACACTTCGACGGATGAGATTGACCGGTTCTGCGGCGCGGCGGAAGAGATTGTAACGCGGGCGTAGAGCTGCGGCTAGCACGAACGGCAAACCTCATTTTCCAAAATCATGCGGAGATGGCGCGGAGTGATGCGGGATTCGTGTCTGCTGATATTTGCAGACCGTGGCGAAGCCGTGCGCGGGCTACGGCGCGCAGGATTTGGCGATGATTAGCGTGAGGTCGTCGTGCTGCTCATGGGCGGCGAATTGGCGGACGTCGGCGACGATATTTTCTAGCAAGGATTGGGAGGGTTGTGCGCGATGGCGGCGGAGGGAGTCGATCAGGCGGGCTTCGCCGAATTCCTCGCGGGCTTCGTTGAAGGCTTCGGTGATGCCGTCGGTGTAGAGCACGAGGGTGTCGCCGGGGCAAAGAGTGCGCTCGCCGATTTCGCAGTCCCATTTTTTGAAAATGCCGAGGACGGTGGCAGTGGGGTCGAGGCGGTCGATGGAATCGTCAGGGCGGAGGATGAGCGCGGGGAGGTGGCCGCAGTTGACGTACTGGAGAAGGCCGCTCGAGACGTGATAATCGGCGAAGAAGAGCGTCGCGAAAGCGCCGTCGGGCGTGTTTTGCGAGAAGAGTTGATTGACGGCTCGGAGGAGGCGCTGCGGCTCGTCGAGAGAGATGGCGCACTGGCTGCGGAGATTGGCTTGCAGATTGGCCATGAGAAGGGCGGCGGCGATGCCTTTGCCGGAAACGTCGCCGATGACCAAGCCGAAACGCCCAGGACCGAAATCGAGGAAGTCGTAATAGTCGCCGCCGACGGCGCGCGCCGGAAAGCAGTGACCCGCATAATCGAGCGCGGGGATTGGCGGACGGATTTGCGGAAAAAAGCGGCACTGGACTTCGTTGGCGATTTCCAGTTCCTGGGTAGCGCGGCGTTCGAGTTCGAGCTTTGCGGCGGTGGCGCGACGCTGGGCTTCGAGGGCGTGGGTGACTTCGTCGAAACTGACGAGGGAGAAGGTGTTGCCGTCGGGGTCGCGGAAACGGGTGGAAACGCCGCCCCAGATGGGCGTTTCTTCGCCAAGCAGAGGAGATTCAGCGACGTTGCGGACAGTGCGCGTTTCGGGGTCGAACTTGATACGGCGGAGGCGGGGAGTGTGTTGGAAGCGGACTCCGCGTCTGGACCATTCCTGGTATTTGGCGAGGACGTCTTCGGTAATCAGGACTACGCGGGTGGAGCGGCCGATAAGTTTGTAGTCCTGGGAGTCTGGCTTGGGGGCGACGAGGGAAAGGACGGCTTGGCCGTCCGGAGGGGCGACGGCTACGAGGCGTTCGCCGGATTGGAGCTTGGCGTCGTAGGCGAGATGGAAGCCGAGCTGGTCGATGTAGAAGCGGAGGCTTCGGTCTTGGTCGCGGACGTAGATGTGGATGGAGTGAATGCGGAGGTGGTGATGCGACTGGGCGGGGGCAGTGGGGCTGGTCGACATGGGGAGATTATAAGGGGGGCGGAGGACGGGAAGAAAAGGATAACGCGGAAGCGCTTGCCACGTACAAGTCGAGGCCGGTGCCATGCGCGGAAATTCGCGGATGGAGAAAGGAGGTCCCTCGCGGCGAGGACGAATCGGTAAGCCATCTACTCCTCCCGGAGCGCTTTGAGCGGATCGATCTGAGTCAATCGGCGAGCTGGTACGTAACAGGCGAGCATTGCCACGGCTGCCAGCAGCAACGGCGCGCCGAGCAGCAAGCGGAGATCGTCGGTGCCGACTCTAAGGGCCTCGACTAAAATGTTGGTCAGCGCAGAAAGTATTTTTGCCATGGCCAGCGCGCCCAAAAAGCCCAAAACCGTTCCCACGGTTACCAACGCGGTGCCTTCCCGCAGCACTAGCCGCAGTACCTGCGATCTGCTTGCACCGAGGGCCGTGCGGATGGCGATCTCCTTGCGCCTTTGCGCCACTGAATAAGCGGTGATGCCGGCGAGGCCGATGGCAGCCAATATCAAGCCAAATACGCCAATCCCGCCGTAAGTTTGGACAGAGAATCGCGTCGAGGACCGGCTGCGATCCAGATACTGATTGAGTGTTTGCACGTGGAAGAGGTTCAGAGTGGGATCGATGAGTGCGATTTCGCTCTGAATGGCGTTCAGCGCATTCGTTCCTGCATCCGACCGCGCCAGAATGGTGATGCCTCCTGCGGGCGGCCGCGCAAAGTCGCGTGTCGTCAACGGCAAATAAGCTATGGATTGGCTGATCCAGGTCCCATTCTTTAGGTCGTGGGCCACCCCGATCACATCATAAGTCTGCTTGTCGTCGCGAACGCGCTTCCCGATGGCATTCCCATTTCCAAAAAGTTTGCGTTCGGCAGTTTCACTCAGGATTATGGGCAGCGCTGCGGACAAAGAAGAAATATTCGAACCACCAGACTGCCCCCGTTCATCGCGTTCATCAAACTCTCGGCCGGCCAGCACTGGCTCACTGAGTTCGGCAAAATAGCCCGCGCCCACGGTATCCTCGATCACGGACTGCTGCACGCGTGTGGATTCGCCGGAGTCCTCCACAGTCAGTTGGTGGGTTGCATCTTCGTCATCTTCAATCGAAAAGGGCTCCTGCGCCGCAAGCGCAACGCTGCGCACCGAGCTGGCCGTCTTAAGACGCTCGGGAAGTTTCTCGAAAAAAGCCTGCGCTTTCTCGGGCGAGTAGCCGTCACGCACCGGATCGACGGACAAAAGATACATTGTGTTCGGGTCAAATTTGGTCTCCACGTTGCTTCCCTTGCTTATGCCGATAACCAGAAACCCTGTCATGAGCAGAAGCATGAGCGATGCCGCAACCTGGACCACCATAAGTAGGTTGCGGAGACCGAAGCGTCGGTAACCCGGCAACTGGAGCGCCGAGCCTTCTTTGAGCGCGGGCGTCAAATCGGTTTTTGTCGCCTGTAAGGCGGGAGCAAGGCTGAATCCGATGCCGCACAAAATCGCGACGCTAAACGCAAAAATGCCCGCACGCCAATCCAGGCTGAAATCGGATTCGATGGGTACCGCCATAGGCGGGGTGAAGTGAGAGTTTAACGCCCCGAGAGCATACGCGAGTGCGAATCCCGCCAAGCCACCGAGCAGCGAGAGCAAAATACCTTCGCTCATCATCTGGCGGATCAGCCGAAAACGGCTGGCTCCTACTGCCAGGCGAATCGCCAGCTCCTTTCGGCGATTGGCGCCGCGCGCGATGAGCATGTTTGCGAGGTTTGTGCATGCAAGGAGAAGAACCAACCCCATGAGCGCGATAAAGAAGCCCGCCAAAACGGGCTTCAATTCGCGCGGAATCGGCACCCTGGTGCCCGCAAGAAGTAAAGTTACCCGCCGGCCTTTGTCGGTGTGCGGCGGCAGCGAAGGATCTTGCTCGTCGAGTCGGCGTGTGATCGCGTCGAGAGCGGCCTCCGCGGATTCAATATTGACGCCCGGCGCCAGGCAGATCATTGCCAAGAACTCCTTGGCATTGCGTTGATGAAGAACATCGTTTGCGAGTTCGGGAGCGAGCGCGGCGGGCACCGTGACTGGAACGAACAGCTCAGCCGGAATCACGGATAGGGCGCCATTGAAATTTTCCGGAGTGATCCCCACGATGGTTGCGATTTGGCCATTCAGACGAAGTGTTCGCCCGACGGCATTGGGAGAGGAGTTCAGGCGATTGCGCCAGAAACGGTCGCTGATCACTACATCGGGCGCGTCACCGGGCTTGTCGAGTTCGGGGTCAAGCACTCGTCCACGCTGCGGCTGTACGCCAAGGACGGAAAAATAATCGGCGGATACAAGTTGTCCAAAGACGCGCTCGGGTCGCGCGTTGCCCTCGAGAGTCACGTTGAACGGAACGCCGGTCTGAAATGCGGCGACTCCGGCGAACAGGTTCTTTTGCTGGCGAAATTGCTCCAGGTAATAGTATGAGACAGGTTTTTCAGGCATCACCAACCTTTTGGCATTGGCCGCGGCGGGCAGATCACGAAATACAAACGCCCATTTTGTGCTGTAGACGTTTGTCGCCAGCCCAATGCCGAGTCCCATCGAAATGATGCCGACCAGGGCGAAGCCGGGCGACTTAAGCAGTGCTCGTCCCGCGTATCGCATATCGCTGCGCATTTCGCTCAAATATTCAAGCGGTACGCGGATCGCGATGTCCGCAATCAGACGGATCAGGCCGGCGGCGCCGTGTCTACTCGCAATCTCCTTTACGACGTCCTCCCCGAGTTGCAAGACGTCGGTGCCATATGCCAATTTGAATTCGTGGGGAAACGCTTGGGCCAGACGTCGGTAAATCCACAATGCGAACTTCATTCCGTCACCGTGGCCTGCTTTAACCGAATTGTGCGAACCAATTCCTGCAGGCGCTCGCATTCCGCGTCGAGCACACGCCTGCCGAGGGCCGTCAGGCGGTAATAACGCCGGCGCGCGTCGTCCAATTCCGGCGCGGGCCGCTCGTCGGATTCTTCGATGAGTTCGGCCTCGATGAGGCGCTTGATCGATCCGTAGAGGGTGGCTGGCCAGAGCCGCACCTTTCCGGTAGTGCGATTGAGGACTTCTTGCATGATTGCGTAACCGTGCTGCTCTCCACTGGCAAGAGAGAGCATGATGTGGAACCGATGGGTTTTGAGCGGGAGAAAGTTTTGAGGATCAATCTCGGTCATGTCCATATCTATATCAAGCCATATCTATATGTGTCAATAGCGGACGGAGGGA
This sequence comes from Candidatus Acidiferrum sp., assembly GCA_049794595.1. Classification (GTDB taxonomy): domain Bacteria; phylum Acidobacteriota; class Terriglobia; order Acidiferrales; family UBA7541; genus Acidiferrum. Next base: position 7,312 of record JBARCY010000441.1, on the reverse strand, counting down.
CACGAGGCCTATACATTCAAACTATTCAAGAGCCAGTGTGCCGCCCCATCGCTAGTTCGCCGCAGATGTGGACTTGAGAGCCTAGCTAACGCTCGGCCTGTGCGGATGAATTGCCCGAAGATTTGCAATTCTGCGGAACCCACGAAGGATTTTGACCTTTACCAGGTTTGGCCTTCTCCTCAACCCTTTCGATTTGGTCGACAACTAAGCGAACTCGTTCACCAAAGGGTCCATAGACTTTGCCAGTTTCAATCTTACCGACGAGGACGGCAAGCACCACCCCCATACCCTCCGGGAATTGGTGAAACAACTTTCTGGAGTTCGCTCCCAGTTCCTCATCAAAATCCACCCATATCAACGTATCGGGGCCTGGGCAGCAAGTCGGCGATTTAAGTCGTGAAACCTCAAACATGTATGAATAAATTGCACGAAGGCGTATTCGCTTTCCTGAGAATGCGGAAGGGTCCGCCGCAAGCTGACAATAAGTTACGTTCTGTGGGGTGGCAGCAGGTTCACCTGCTGCGCGCGCGGGGAGTCGATGTGACAGAAGCAGCGACAGGGCAAGCAGTCGGAGCCACATAGATATGCCTCCAAATGGTTGACTGAGTCCAGAGAGTGTACATCACAATAGTTAGACAGACCGCTATATTCCATCTAGCGCAGTAATCCGCGGCTGATGCGCTGCGCAGGCTTGAGCTAACGTGACAGCGAGGGGCAAGGTGGGGGACAATTTACTGACCGCAGTTTTTACGGGTTGACGCGTAGCATGACGGATTAATGCGCAAGCGCGGTCGAAAGAATAGGGTGGGGAACGAATGACGGCGAAGATTTTGGATGGGACGAAGATACGGGATGCGATTTTTGCGGAGTTGAAGGATGAGGTGGCGATTTTGTCGTCGACGGGGATACGGCCGGGGTTGGCGGCGGTGTTGGTGGGGGAGAATCCGGCTTCGCAGCTTTATGTGAAGAGCAAGATTGCGGCTTGCGAGCAGTTGGGGATGGGGAGCGGGCTTTTGACTCCGGACGCAAGTGTTAGCACCATGGGAATGCTCGCCATTGTAGAAGACTTGAACAAAGACAACGATACCGACGGAATTTTGATACAGCTGCCTTTGCCAGCGCAGGTGGATACGAAGAGAGTGCTGGAAGCCGTTGATCCGGCGAAAGACGTCGATGGTTTTCATCCGGTGAATTTGGGAAGGTTGGTGAGCGGGAGGCCGGGGCTGGTGGCGTGCACGCCGGCGGGGTGCATGGAGATTTTGCGGCGGAATGAGATTGCGATTGAGGGGGCGAACGCGGTGGTGTTGGGGCGGAGTGACATTGTGGGCAAGCCGATGGCGCTGCTGCTGATGCATGCGAATGCGACGGTGACGATTTGCCATTCGAAGACGAAGAATCTTGCGGACGTTGTGCGCGGAGCGGACATTGTGGTCGCAGCGATGGGCAAGGCGGGGTTTGTACAGGCGGATTGGATTAAGCCGGGCGCGGCGGTGATTGATGTGGGCACGAATCGAGTGACGGACGCGGCGGAGGCGGAAAGATTGTTCAGGAACTTCCCTGCCCGCTTGGAAAAATTCCGGGCGAAGGGGAATGCGTTGGTGGGGGATGTGCATCCGGATGCGGTGAATACGGCGGGGGCGCTGACGCCGGTGCCTGGTGGCGTGGGGCCGATGACGATTACGATGTTGATGAGCAATACGGTGAAGGCGGCGCGAATGCGGCGGGCAAAAGCGATTCCGCGGACGATTTCGGCGGGCGGACCTGGCGGCGCGGGCACGCGATAAAACACAGAATGAAGCGAATCGGGCTTACCGGCGGAATTGCTAGCGGCAAGAGCGCCATTGCGGCGGTATTGCGTGAGCTGGGATTTCGCGTGATTGATGCGGATGCGCTGGGGCATATGTTGATTGAGCCTGGGCAGCCGGCTTATGGGGAGATTGTGCGCGAATTTGGAGATGGCTTCGTTGGAGCGGACGGGCGAATCGATCGGGGGAAGCTGGGCGCAGTCGTGTTCGCGAACCCGGAGAAGTTGAAAAAGCTGAATGCGATTGTGCATCCGCGGGTAGAAGCGGAGATGGCGCGGCAATTCACGGAGTGCGAGAAAGATGGAGTGAGGGATGCGGCATTTGTGGAGGCGGCGCTTCTGGTCGAGGCGGGCTATCAGAAGAATTTGGATGGCTTGGTCGTGGCGTGGTGCACGCCGGAGCAGCAGGTGGAGAGATTGCTTGCGCGGGGAATGAGCGAGGTGGAGGCGCGGCGGAGGATTGCGGCGCAGATGCCCGCGGAGGAGAAATTGAAATACGCTACGGAAAAGATTGATTGTACTGGGTCGAAGGAAGCTACTAGACGGCAGGTGGAGGAACTTGCGGAGAGGTTGAGGCGAGGAGCGACAGGGAGCGTCTAAAAGGGGAGCATAGGGGGCGGTCTGAAGCGCCGCACCTGCAAATTCTTTCACGGAATTTTCGTGTGGTATCTTTGAATTTAGATGGAGTCGGGGAAGGATTGGGAATATGAGCGCGGGAAAAGCTTCGAACGCAGTGCGATTGGCGATTGTGGCGGTGGTTTTGATTTCGGGGGCGTATTGGGCGGGAGGACGCTGGGGGCAGCGGCAGCCGAGGAAGGTGGAAGCACTGCCAATAGCCGCGGAGCCTGCGGGAGCGACGGAAGTTGCGGCGCGAGACGCGGGGCTGACCGACGATGAGTCCATCAACGTGCGAGTTTACCGGGAAGTGGCGCCGGCGGTGGCGAACATTCTGACGAAGGCCACGGAATATGATTTTTTCATGGACCCCGTGCCCGTGGAAGGAGCGGGATCGGGATTTGTGATCGATCCGCGGGGATATGTTCTGACGAATTTTCACGTGGTGCAGGAAGCACAATCCATCGAAGTAGTACTTGGGGACAAGTCGCGGTATCCGGCGAAGTTTATCGGCGCAGACCAGAGGAACGACGTAGCGCTGGTCAAAATCGACCCGAAAGGCAAGAAGTTGGAGGCGCTGACGCTGGGAGATTCGTCGAAGTTGCAAGTAGGACAAAAAGTCTTGGCGATCGGGAACCCATTTGGATTTCAAAGCACACTGACGACCGGAGTGGTGAGCGCGCTTGGCAGGAACGTTCAGACAAGCCAAACGACATTAATCGACGAGGCGATTCAGACGGATGCGGCGATCAACCGGGGAAATTCGGGCGGGCCGCTGCTCGATTCGCATGGCGATGTGATCGGGATCAACTCGGCGATTTATACGCCGAGCGGGACTACGGCGGGGATTGGGTTTGCGATTCCGATTAATACGGCAAAAAGAATCGCGCACGATTTGATGACGGAAGGGCGGGTGCGGGAAGCATATCTCGGAGTCCAGACGCTGTCGGTGGGCGGATGGCTTTCGCAAGCTCTCGATCTGCCGGTGCAAGAGGGATTGCTGATCGAAGAAGCAAAGCAGGGCGGGCCGGCGGCGGAGGCGGGGTTGCACGGCGGTAACCAGCAAGCGCTGGCGGGGATGCAGCGGATCACGATCGGCGGGGACGTCATCGTGGCGATTGACGGACAGAAGATTGCGGATCAATCGGATATGAATTTGGTTTTGAACCGGAAGAGGCCGGGGGATACGGTGAACGTAACGGTGTACCGGGGCGGAAAGAAGCTGGATGTGCCGGTAAAGCTGGGAGAGCGGGCTGGGAATTGAGTGGCTATCAAGAAACACGAAGCAGGCTGAAATATACGGTTTGCCATTTGGACGATGACAAGAGCAAGAGTCAGACAGGAATGTCTGTCCTACTATTTTGAAAATTCGGCGCGGAAGTTTTGGCGGTCTGAATCGCTAAGAGAAAACCAGGATTCGGCGATGTCGCGGACGCGTTCTAGTTCGCCCTGCATTTCGGCGTGCTTCGATTCGAGGACAGCGGCGTTGGCGTCTGCAGGGACGTAGATGGGCGGAGCGAAGAGGATCACGGCGCGGGCAAACGGGGCGGGCAGTAGGAAGTGATCCCAGGTTTTTTCGAAAGTTTTTCCGCGGTCGACGCCGATGTGGAAGACGAGGACGGGGCAACCAGTTTTTCTGGCGAGCATGACGGGGCCGGGCTTGGCGACGTAACGAGGGCCGCGCGGACCGTCAATAGTGAACGCGCAATCGACGCCTTCTTCGAGGCGGCGCGCCATCACTGCAAGTCCACGCAAGCCCCCGCGTGAAGAACTTCCTTGCGCGGTAGCGAAACCTAGCCATTCGATCACTTTGCGGGTCCACTGACCGTCGAAGGCCGTGGTGTTCATGACCACCACTCCGTGGTTGCGGTGCCACCAAACAATGGGAATGATGATCCGGTGCCAGAAGGCCCAGATGCAGCGTTTACCGCCGGCGTGGACGCGCTTGGCGTTTTGCCATCCGAGGACTTCGTAGCGCAACGTCGAGCCGAGAATGCGAATCACACTGTAGACCGCGGCGGCGATGAACGGGATTTGAATCCGGCGAGACCAGGGAAGATCGGGCAGGCGCGTGTCGTAGTGAGCGCTAATGGACTCGGCGGGATTTTCTGGCGCGATTTTTGCGGCGGAATCCTGCGAGGGATCGGGCAATGCGGCGCCGGATGAATCGAGTGTAGTCATGATTTCCGCGCGCGCCTCTAGAGTCGCCTGCTATCGAGGCTGCGTGACGTATAGTATAGGCGAGAGTTTCTTGCTCGGCTCACTGGAGCCCATTGGGAGTGCTTGCTACAAATTACATACGCGATTCGTTGCGACGCGCGCAGTTGTTGGGCGCGGTGTACGCGCTGCTGTGTTTGGCTGCTCTCGTTGTAACTGCGGGGACGCCGGACCAACCAGCGAGCGATGCCGTGGGCGTGATTGAGGGCGAAGATATTTCGGTGACGGGCCCTGTGAGCATGGATGTTGTTGGCGGGCAGACGAAAACAATATTGCGAAGCGGGAGCGACGTGCGCGTGAAATCGGGGCAGGCGCGACTCAGCCTTGTGGAAGGCGGGCAGATTTCGATTTGCGGGCCGGCACATTTTTCGGTGCTGAAATCCGGCGGAGCGCTGACGGTGGCGCTGGAAAGCGGGGCGATTCATGCGCGGCTGGAGCAAGCGCCGGCGCTGACGGTATACACCGCGCAGATTCAGGCGCAGACCGTGGCCATTGGAGATGCTCCGAGAGAGATCCTTGTGGGATTCGAGAATCCTGGATTGATGTGCATTCGGACGTATCGCGGAGCGCTGCGCGTGGAGCAACAGCTGAGCGGGCAGAGCGTGATGGTGCCACAGGGCGAAGACGTGATGCTGGTGGACGGGCAGATCGACACGCTGAGCAACGGAGCGGGGCACTGCAATTGCGAATTGCAGATCGCGAAGGCTCCCGCAGCGCCTCGACCGGGGAATGGCACGACTGCGGCGGCGCAAGAAACGGTTAGCGGTGACCCGGCGCAGAATTCGAGCGATGCGGTGACATCGACGCCGGATGAAAAGCCTGCGGCGAAGGATGAGCCAATCTACCAGGTGGATATGCCTCCACTGATTTTTGATGCGAAAGCGGCGGTGCAGCCGGAGCCGGACCCGAGGTTGATGGCGGTGGTGAGGCGGGTGCGAGTGCGGCCGGCGCTCATATTTCGTGGGAGCGTGGAAGACGAACCAATGGCGGCAGCGGCAGCGACGCCACCGCGGCCGCCTGTGGCGAACGCTCCGGCGATGACGACGCCGACGCAGAAATCCATGGTGGAGCGGATGCGGTCATTCTTCCGAAAGTTATGGACGCGGAGCGGGTGAAATTGTCATGGATCGGTGATGATGAAATTTTAGGCGGGAAGAAATTTGGATATTTTCACATGCCTTCGTAGTTGGGCCCACCACCACCTTCCGGTACGACCCAATCGATAATTTGGTAGGGATCGGCGATGTCGCAGGTTTTGCAGTGGACGCAATTCGCCGCATTGATTTTTAGTCTTAGGACGCCCGTCGGATCTTTGGCCATTTCGTAAACTGCCGCGGGACAAAAATACTGACAAGGGTTGCCGTACTCGACTACACATTTTGTGGAGCAGATGTTCAGGTCGGCTACGTGAAGATGGCAAGGTTGGTCTTCTTCGTGGCGCGTGCCGGAGTGATAGACGTCGGTGAGGCGATCGAAGGTGAGTTTGCCGTCGCCTTTGAAGCGTTCGGGGGCGGGACGGCCGTTGATTTTCTCATAGTCTTGGTAGCCTGCGTGGACGTGCATGGGATCGATCGGGCCGCGACCGCCAGAGATTTGTTGAAGGGCACCGAGGAAGAGACCGCCGTAGAGACCGTATTTGAAAGATTGGTGAAAATTGCGAACGGCGCGGAGTTCTTTTTTTATGAAGCTTTGGTCGACTTTTTGGGGGAAGGCGCTGAGCGTTTTTGCGGAGGCGTCGCCGGTTTTTAGCGCTTCGAAAATTGTTTCGGCGGCTAACATGCCACTTTTCATCGCCATGTGAATGCCCTTAAGGCGTTGCGAATCGAGGAAGCTGCCGGAATCGCCAATGATGAGGGCTCCGTCGACATAATTGCGGGGCATAGAATACCAGCCGCCGGCGGGAAGAGTTTTTGCGCCGTAGCGAACGAGTTTGCCGCCGTCGAGAAGATTCTTGACGAAGGGATGCGTTTTCCAGGTTTGAAAGGCGGCGTGGGGGTCGAACTGGGGATTGGCGTATTCGAGACCGATGACCAGGCCGATGGAGACGCGATTGTTCGAGAGGCCGTAAATCCAGCCGCCGCCGTACATGTCTGTCGAGACGGGCCAGCCTAGCGTGTGGGCGACGTAGCCGGGAACGATTTTGCCGGGTTGAACGTCCCACAATTCTTTTATGCCGAGGCTGTAAATTTGTGGGTTGATGTTGTCGAGTTTTTTAGTGGCGACGAGATTTTTTGTGAGCGAGCCGCGGGGGCCTTCGGCGAGGACAGTGACTTTGGCGCGGAGTTCGTAGCCGGGAGTGGAGTTGTCTTTGGGCTTGCCGTTTTTGTCCAGGCCTTTGTCTTCGGTGATGACGCCAGCGATACCTTCGCCTTCGTAAATCAACTGCGCGCCGCCGAATTCCTTGAAGACATTGACGCCTGCGGCTTCGACTAGGCTGCCCAGCCATTTTGTGATTCTGTTGAGCGAGACTACGTAGTTGCCTTTGTTTTGAAAGGGCGGCGGAGTGATGGGAAAGCGGAAGGAGGAGTTTTTGGTGAAGAGGAGGGCGACGGAATCGGTGACGGGCGTGTCGAGGGGGGCGGATTTTTCGAAGTCGGGGACGAGTTCGGCGAGGGCTTTGGGGTTCATGATGGCGCCGGAGAGTTGGTGGGCGCCGATTTCGCGGCCTTTTTCGAG
>JBARCY010000440.1:0-11652 GCA_049794595.1 Candidatus Acidiferrum sp. | reverse complement strand
GCGCGTCACAAGTTAAGCCAACCCGTGAGGGCTGGGTTAAGCGCCGACTCCAGCCCGGAGCACCGTAGGTGCGACACAAATCTCCCGTCTCCACGGGCCGGGTGGCACAGGCTTCAGCCTATGTGGTTCCCGCCTCTGTAGGGCACGATACATCGTGCCCGTCTTTCGATCGTCCAGAAATCGCCACGCGTGCAACGCGAACGTACCCCAAAAAACAAAACCCCCCGGCCAAAGGTCGAAGCGCACGTTTCTCAATCCCCAAACCACAACACCACTCCTTTTTCTGCGAAAGCATATGGATCTGCGCCAAAAGGAGTTTGCCAGGCTGCTTCGCGTGAACAAGACAACTCTCTCGAAGTGGGAAAACAACGAGGACCCTATTGGACTGCAGAGTGACCTCTTGGCCAGAGCTATCGTGATTTCGCGTGACAAACGGTTGGAGAAGCGCGCCGCTGACCACATTCGAGCCTTCGAAAGGATTGCCGACCAACAGAAACGTGTGCGCGTCGAAGTGGATGTTGAGAAACTCAAATACGAATACGCTTATGCAAGTCGAGGTGCGCAGGAGGGACAGGCCCAACTCCAAGAAAAACTCCCCTTTGTCCCCGGGTTCGTTCAGCGAGATTCAAGAAACGAGATCAGCGGAAATTAATTTCGGAGACTCTAAGCTCTGGCCGCACGAGCCAAATTAGTTGCCTTCCGATTACCCGCAGCCCCCTTATGTGAAGATTCATTATTTCCTGTTGGTTCGGTCACTTTCTTCCGCTCGTGCAAATCGATACTGCGCTTCCAAGCTGGCCAACTGTCCACTTCTTTAGACACAGCCTCAAGCGCGTCATTCAATTCTTTCGAGAGTTTCATCTTGATCTTCCTTTCTTTCGCCTTAGCTTCGCCCGCCGTAATTTTATCGCATCCCGCAGAAATTTCAAGTCTTCCTTTTCATATTGAAAATACGACCAGAATGATCCCGAAACTCTCGGATGGGCAGTGGCGGCCTCCCATTTGATTAGCTTTCCATCCTTGGACTTTCGATTCGGCATTTGGAAGATATCCAAATAGATCCTCGGTGATACACCTAAAAACGGGGTGAACGGTATTTTGTTGGGGTCCGTGTCCTTATCCAGCTGTATCGAGTTATCGTGAAGCTCTAGAGCAAGACTTTTTGCATAAGGTTCGATGTATACAACCCGTGCTACTCCTGCACTGACGATGTTTCGCGCACACTCATGGCACGGAAACGTTGTGACGTACATTGTGCATCGTTTAACGGGTGCGCCCCTTCCGGCAGCATCCATGAGTGCACTGACTTCTGCGTGCGTAGCGCGGATGAATTCTATTAACTGCATGGATCGAGTCTGCTTGATAACAGGTGCGATCTTCTTCATCAGTTTGGCCGTGGATAAGCTTTGTAGATTCTTTCGGAGATACTTCTTTTCTGACAGAGTAGAGAGTAGCTCACCAAGATTCGTTTTCTTGTAGTGATCAGAACTATCAAAGCCTTTGCTCCAGTCTCTCCCGTCGGGCGAATCCCCGTCGAAATAACTGCCACCCCCAGCTTTCGGAACTTCATTTGTTCCAACACCAATCAGACTTCCATCTTCGTCCATAATGGCCGCCCCCACCTGTCTTCCCAGTTCAGCAGACTGAAGAGCCGCGACATAGGCATGAGCCATTCCAAGTTCATCCTTAGTTGGAGTGACTACAGGCTTGCCGAAAAGCAGGTTCAAGAACCGCTCAATTTCGGTCTCGATTGTTTGAGCGTTGGAAGAATCAAGAAACAAATCAGCGAGAGCGAATGCCTTTCGCAGTTGCTGTCCGTGCTCTCTTGTCTCGTCGGATTCGTCTCTAATGATCAGTGACTCGGCCTTATCGCGGTAGCGATCCCGCTGAGCCGAGAATCGAGAACGCGCTATCTCTTCTGCCAGATTCTCAATGCGATTGTCGCGGGCCGAGTGAATCCCGATAACCACCAGATTTGAGCCGTAAATGCGGCGAAGCGCGATAACTTCTTCAGGCCGTTTAAGAGACCGGAACAGATAACACTGCCTTGGAATGGTTTCGGATTCCGAGTTGTTTTTCTTCCCTTTTTTCTTTCCATTCTTCCCACGAAAACGCCGAATGTCGTCGAGAGCCAAAAGAGCTAGCGCATCGTCGCGGCCGGTCTCTTTGCGAAACCTATCCCCCTCATCCATGCGATTTTCTAGTTTCTTGTCATAAAACTCAGGCTCGTTTTTTAAATATCCTTTGATTCTCTTTAGCTGCGCTATCACCCGAATGGTATGCAAACCGTATTTGAATCGGTTGAGTACGTTCGCTAGGCCATCACATACAGAGTCGGTGTCTGAGCCGACGGGCCCGACAACCGCGAAGAACAGCTCCGAGTCTTGATGCCTGATCAGATCTACAGGAAACATTTTAGATGACTATTTCTTTTGCGTACTTATCAGTCAAGTATATTACGAATTCTTGGTGCTGAGGCGATAACTAACGGATGTCGGTCGGGGCCCCAGGTAGCGCTTTTCTACCTGGGTGTCGGCCCTAGGACCGAAGGGGACAGACGGGTCGTTTTCTGCTACTTCCCACATCGCTTCCACGATTTTCTTGTACAATAGGCGCATAAGCGCTTATCTGTCTAAGCGTATAGGTGAAAGGAAGATGGAAGAAGCCGTGCGTTGGAGTATCAAGGTTTCGAGGGAAACCGACCTCACGTTGCGCACCTATCTTGGCGCGCGAGGAATGAAGAAAGGCGATCTCTCCAAGTTCATTGAAGAGGCCGTACGATGGCGCATTCTGAGTCGTACGGTGTGCGACATCAAGGCACGCAACGCCAACGCCAATGGAAACGAGTTGCAGGCCATCATTGACGGTGCAGTTCGCGAAGTTCGCGCGGAACTTCGCGCCAAGAAAAAGCGCGCCAAAGCCTAAATGCGTGTAGTGCTCGATACCAACATCCTGGTGTCTGCCCTTATTGCCCCGGCTGGTTACCCCGCCGCTATTTACAACGCTTGGGAATACGATAGATTCACCCTCCTGACGTGCGCGGAGCACATCGCGGAAGTTAGGGCCACGCTGCGAAAGCCGAGCGTCGCTGCGCTCATTGAGCCCTATAAAGCCGGCCGCCTCATCAATCAGATCAAAAAACTTGCAGCGAACATCGTGAATCTACCGCAGGTTCGACGCTCGCCTGATCCCGACGACGTCTTCTTGTTGGCGCTCGTAGAGGCCGGCGCAGCGGATTATTTGGTGACCGGTGACAAAAGCGGATTGCTTACCCTCAAAAAGCACAAGCGGACGCAAATCATTACCGCCCGCCAATTCGCTGAAAGGATCGTGGGTAGGAACCGGTGATCCGTGTCGGGCGTAAGGACTGGCGGAGCGCCTGCTGCCCTAGATAGCGCTTCTCTACCTGGGTGTCGGCCTTATGGCCGCGGAATTTCCAGCTGTTTGCAGATGGCCCGAACCGTCCCTTCTTTGATTTCGCAATGGCGAGGGACCCTGGCGATCTTGTGCAAGGTGGTTGAACCAAAAAGCGCCGACTCCAGCCCCGAGCACCAGAGGTGCGACACAAATCTCCCGTCTCCAAACCAATTATGAGTTGCACTCTAGAGTAGCGGTTCGCCGGAATAGCGCGCAATTGTTTCGCGCGTGGTGTCGCGAAGGCGGATCAATTCATGCCAGGCGGAGCCATCATCGGTCTTCGCAGCCGTGCCGATGGCCTGTGGATAGATGGGAGGAGACACCGTAATGGTCACGCTGGTCGGCCGCGGCAAATACGTGCCGTCCCGGAAGAATCTTCGCGTTCCCGCCAGGGAAACGGGCACGATCGGCGCACCCGCAGCCACCGCGGCTTTGAACGCGCCGAGCTGGAACGGGCGTACGCCGTCTTCGCTCGTAAAAGTTCCTTCGGGAAAAACGAAAATCGATTCTCCCTCGCGCAGCATCGTTTCCATTTCTCTCATCTGCCGCATCCGCGATCCGGCATCGCTGCGATTGAATTTCGTGTGCTTCATCTTCGTCAAAAAGGTCCCAATGAAAGGCATTCTCCCAACTTCCATTTTGGCGACGAAATGGTACGGAACGCCGAGACCCATCATCAGCGGCAGCACATCGAAATAACTCGTGTGGTTCGACACATAAACTTTTTCGCCCGGCGCATCGACGTATTCTTTGCCGATCACGCGCACGCGGCAGCCGATTAGCGCAAACAGGATCTTGAGCGCGCGTGAAGTGAATCGCCCCGCTGTACGGTAGTCGCCGATGAAATTCACAATGATCCACGTCGGAACGATCCACGCCATGAACACAGCACAAAAATAGAGGCCGTACAAAATCTCCAAACCTCGCCGGACGCCCGACCATATTTCGCTGCCTGCCGTTCGCGCCGCGCTAGCCGTAGCCAGCCGCGCGATCTGCACCCATGCCGGCGCTTTGCCTGACGACAATTTTCCGGAAAGATAAAGTTGCTTGGTTTCTTCTCGCCGCAATTTTCCGCTCGAAGTTTTTGGAATACTCCCAGGTGGGATAAGCTCGACGCGGTCTGGCGGCATTCCAAGCCCTTGCGAGACCTGTTCCGTCACCGCCGCCGAAATCGCTGCGCGCCGCGATGCCTCCCGCTCTCGCGTTTCCGCCACCACGATGAGCTTCTCCGTGCCTGAGGCTTCATCCCTCAGGCCGAACGCCACGATGCAGCCCTTGCGAATTCCCTCGGCGCGCGCCGCGAGCTCTTCGACCTCATGCGGATAGAGATTTCTTCCGCCTTTGATGATGATGTCTTTCACGCGCCCCGTGACGTAGATTTCTCCATCCGCGCGGTAAGCGCGGTCGCCTGAATTCACCCACGCATATTCGCCCTCGTGAATCGCAGTACCCATGGGAAGCAATTTTTTCGTCGCTTCCGCATTTTGATAATACCCGCTCGTTGCCGAAGGCCCGCGGAACCAAAGAAAGCCCTCGGTTCGATCGCTCACTTCCGCGCCGCTCGCGTCAACAATGCGCACTTCGTGGCGGGGAAGCGGATTGCCGGAAGAAACGAAGGCAATCGCGGTCGCATCCTCCGCCGGCGCGGGCACAGCGCGTCCCTCCGCGGTAAAGACTTCGCGCTCGATGCGGTCGATCAACGGGCCGCGATGGAGAGGTGGAACAGTGACCGCCAGAGAAGCTTCCGCAAGCCCATAGACGGGCAGTTGCGCCTCGCGCCGAAAACCGTAGCGCGCGAAGCGTTCTGCAAATCGGTTCAACGTGTCCGGATTTACAGGTTCCGCGCCATTCAGCGCCGCGCGCCAGTTGCTCAAGTCCACCCCTTCGATGTCCTTGTCCGCAATCTTTCGCACGCACAATTCGTAAGCAAAATTCGGCGCCGCGGAAATCGTGCCGCCATATTTTTGAAACGCCTTCAACCAGCGTTCTGGGCGCGTAAGAAACGCCAGGGGAGACATCACCGCCAGCGGTATGCCGAAGTGCAGCAGCGTGAGCCACGCACCAATCAAGCCCATGTCGTGATACAGCGGAAGCCAGCTCACGCCCACGTCGCCCGGCCCTAATCCGACGGCTTCTCCTATCGCTCGAATGTTGGCGAGCAAATTCGCGTGCGTGAGCACCACTCCCTTGGGATCGCCCGTCGAGCCGGAGGTGTATTGCAACAACGCGATATCGCTCGACTTCCGCGCTCGGCTGCCGGTGAGATGCAGGGGCAACGCGCCCGGCGATGGTGGCGGCGCTTTGTCAGCCGCGTCAATCAACTTCTCCGCGTCAGCCACTTCCGCGAGCGAATGCACGCGCGGTTTCAGCAGGCGCGCGACAGCCTCTGCTTGACGAAACGTCAGAAGCAAACAGACGCCGGCGTTTTTCAGGATCGCTGATTGCCGCGACGCATATTCCTCGATGCGGTCGGCACGGAAGGGTGGGTAGATCGGCACAGGAATCGCGCCTGCGAGCAAAATCCCCGCGTAGGAAACAAAAAACGCGCGCGAAGTCGGCAGCATCAGCGCCACGCGGCCGCTTGCAGGCACGCCGCGTCGCGCCAACTCCGCCGCGCAGCGTTGCGCCGCGGCATACAATTCGCCGAAAGTCAGAGATACGCTGCGCTCTTTGCCTTCGGTTTCCTCGGTAATGAGCAAATGCGCGCGTTCGGCGTCATGCATCGCGCGATAGCGCAGAACGTCCAGCAAAGTTTCCGTGGCGAAAACGCCGGCATCCGGTGCTTCGCGATGCATTTTTTGCGATGTAATGGCTGCGCGCAGAGCTGAGCCCGCTTCGTCTTCCTCGGTCTCCGTTCCCGGTGCGGTTCGCAGTGCTTTCGCGAGATCTTCAGGAGTATTTGCTTCCGCTGCGACGCTGTCAGGCAGGCGCACCGCAAAAGCCGTCTCCAACCGCGCGAGCAATTCCACGCGCTCGAGGCTGCCAAGTCCGAGGTCTTGGTCCAGCTTTGAGGTGCTGCTGAGTATCGGCAACGCTCCGCGGCTGCCCAATTCTTCAAGCAGACCGCGGATTACTCCGAGTACGCGTTCGCGAATTTCGGAGACGTCGAGTTGTGTTGCAGGCGTCGCCACGGGTCACATAGTCGAAGAATTCGTTCGCATCCGCCTGAGGCTACCACGCGGAGATGCCGTTTGCCATTACAGCGGACGCGGCACTGCTCCAAGAATCACGCGTCGCTTATTCGCTCGCAGTCGCCCATTCGCCCATAAATGACGCGCGAAAAATCGCTGGCCAGACTTACGCGCTCTTCTGTTTGGCTTGTTCCGCGGAATAGCCACGCGGCATCAGCGCTGTCGAAAGGTCGACGCCGGAAAAATCCGCTCCCGTCAAATCCGTCTCGCGAAGAATCGCAACTCCCATATCCGCTCCGGTGAATTTCGCGCCGGCGACATTCGCCAGCCTGAAGTTTACGTTTCTTAAACGCGCACGATGAAAAATGGAGTTCGAAAGATCGCAGCGGAAAAATTCCACGCCGCTCGCTTGCGCTTCGGTCAGATCCGCGCCGGGCAGAATCGCTTCCGTCATGTCCGTGTTTCGCAGATCGGCCTTCCGAAGATTCGCGCCCGACAAATCGGCGCCGGGCAGCTTGGCCTTTCGTAAATCGGAGCCCTCAAAGTTCGCGCCGCTCAAAATCGCGCCGCTAAGATTGATGCCTTGCAAATCGGCGCGGGAGAGGTCAGCGCCGGCCAAATTCGCGCGCGTCCCCCCTTCCTTTCCGCGAAAGAAAAGTGCGTGCGCTTCGAGAATCTCCGCCAGCCGTTTGCCATTGTGCTTAATGCTCTTCGCTTTTCTCAATCCCATGGTCTTCGTTGCGCTCCTCGTTCCAATAGCTCATTTTACTCGTACTTGATCTCCCTGACGAGCGCTTACCGGCCTCACCGTTGCCGCATTTCGGAAGAAGGCCGGCCGGCCACCGCGGATTGTGGTAGCGTTTCGACTGCCCAGTGGCCCGGAAAGTGAGCATATCGTTGAGGTCTAGAAGCATACTGTTTCTGCTGTTGGCCGCATTTCTCGTGGTTCCATCCTTCTTTTCGGCCGAGACTTCTTCCGAACTGGCGATCAGCCACGTTACAGTCATCGACGCCACTGGCCGCGCGCCTCAACCAGACCAGACCGTTCTCATCGCGGCTGGCCGTATCGTTGCGGTGGGGCCATCGAAAAAAATCAAGGTCCCAAAAAACTCCCGCACCATCGACGCATCAGGAAAATTCTTGCTGCCGGGCTTTTGGGACATGCACGTTCATCTCGCTGGCATTAACGCCGATCCTTCCTGGAGCAAAGAGGTGCTTCTCCCGCTGCTTTTGGCGAACGGTATCACCGGCGTGCGCGACATGGGCGGCGATCTCGATGCGCTTCTCGCCTGGCAGCGCGACATCGAGTCTGGCGCTCTCCTCGGTCCTCACATTGTCGCTTCCGGCCCATTCCTCGCCGCGAGCGGCAGGAAAACTCCCGAGCAATATCCTGTTGCCAATGCCGCGGAAGCCCGCGCGGCGGTCGATGATCTGAAGAAGCGCGGCGCAAATTTCATAAAAATAATTACCCTGCCTTCGCGTGAGGCGTTTTTTGCGGTCGCCGATGAATCCAAGAAGCAAAATATTTCGTTTGTCGGACATTTGCCCTTCGAGATTGGAGCCAAGGAAGCTAGCGAAGCTGGAATGCGCAGCATCGAGCATCTTCTCTACAGCGCTTTTTCTCTGTCCTTTTCCTCGAAGGAAGCCGAACTTCGTCCGCGACTCGTGCAAGCGGAAAAAAGCGGCGACTCCGCCGCTTGGGAAGCAATCGCGCATGAAGCCGACGCCACCTACAGCCCGGAAAAAGCCGCGGCGCTTTTCGCATCGCTGAAGAAAAATGGCACTTGGGTTACACCCACTCTCGCTTCTTTGGACATTACTTCTCATCCGGAGAAGTGGAAGGCCGAGGACCCTTTACTGGACTTCGTTCCGCCCTCGCTTGCGAAGGAATGGCGTGACTCGATCAACGACGCGGAGATGAAGCAGCGGGCGGCGTGGCTGGCTCGCCAGGCATCCAATGATTGGAAGCTGACGGGCGAGCTGCATCGCGCCGGCGTGCCGCTGCTTGTTGGCTCAGACTCGCTCGATGTATTTGTTTTTCCCGGCGACAGTTTTCATCAGGAGCTGGCCGAGTTGGTTCGTGCAGGATTTACGCCGATGGAAGCCTTGCAGGCCGCAACGCGCGGCGCCGCGCAGTTTCTAGGGCGCGAGAAAGATTTCGGCACCGTGGAAACCGGTCACGCGGCTGATCTGGTTTTGTTAAGCGCAAGTCCGGTGGAGGAGATCGACAACACGCGCAAAGTTTGGGCGGTGATTCGACACGGCGAGTGCTACAACCGCGCGGCTCTGGATGCGATGCTGGCGCGCGCGAAAGAGGCCGCGGCCGCCGTCCCTGAAGAGAAGCCCTAAACTCGCTGTATTCAACCGGCAGTTCGTAGGAGAATGCTTTTATCCCGCAGCGGACACATGAGAGTCGCCTCCACATATCGCCGCCGATTTACCGTTCCTCTCTTCACATCTCTTTTGTTCTTCGCATACGTGGCTACAGCTCAAGTCGCGTCGGCCCAGGACCGCGCCATTAGCAACGAGATTGTCGCTAATCTTGCCGGCGGCCGCGTGATCGTTCACGTCGCCCGCGACAAAATTATTTTCGCCGCCATCGACGAGCCCATTGAAAAGAACTCCATTCCTCCGCGGGTCCTGAGTGTCAATGCCACTCATATTGGAGTGCTGTTGGGCGCCTCCGAGTGGCGACACACCGCCGATCCCAAGCCGGTACGCTTAGACAGAGATTTCCCGCAAATCTCGGCAAGGGACGCGCACTATGGCGTCAATCCCGACGAAATCGCGCCCGATCTGGATACTATAGGAGTGGCTTTCCTCGAACGTCTACGCCCGCTGGTCTCCCAGCTTCAACACAAGATTGATTTCAAGCCCGATGAGGCCATCTTTGAAGTTGTACTAATCGGTTTTGCCCCTGACGATTATGGCCCCGAAGTTTGGACTATCGAATATCGCATTCAGCAGGAAGAGGTCGCCACGCAGGGCGACTTTTGGCAGACGCGCTTGCTTCGTCCGAGGTTCACGCAAATCTATCCGCCCGAAAAGCATGCGCCCAGGACGCTCGTCGAAGTTCGCTATCCACCAAGTATTCAAGGGCCGACGCTGCAGCAACTGATTGAAGGAAACGATCCGGACTTCGACAGCTTATTGCATGGAGATCCGAAGTTTTTGAAAGTGGACGAGGACATTGAGCGCGGCCAGGCCAACAAAGCTGCGCCTCAGGATGCCACGGAGTTTCTCCATGCCGTCTTGCCGCTCATAGCCGACAAGTCGCACTTCATTTTGGGAACGATGACCGAGGGGGGCTTCGACTGGGTGGTTCCGCCAGACGAGCCGGTAGAGAAGGTTAAGGCAGATAAGAACCAGCCGCAGGAAGCGCCCACGTTGCGCCCCAGGATCAAGCCGGGTTCGTAAGACTTACGTTAGCTTTTCTAGTTTTTCGATGACATCGCCCTGCCGGATCATGCCGCCTTTGATAACGCGGCAAAGCATGCCACGGCGGCCTCGGAGTTCTCTTCGAAGGCCGGACCGGAGATCATCCATTTGGCCGCAGGGCGTGCAAGCCGTTGTCACCTCCAGAAGCGCCCGCCCGATGCGCAGAGTTTCGCCTTCCTTGAGCCCGTTGACATTCAGTCCTTCGGTGGTGATGTTCTCGCGGATCATGCCGGGAGAAAGCTCCACGGCGTCCAGCGTTTCCCGGTCCACCAGCAGAACTTGCCGTTTGCTGGAGGGACGGCTATGGGCGCAGCCTTCAAAGCCCACCTCTAGGAGGGCCTCAACCTCTGGCAGTTCCTCCATAGGCCATCCACGCTTCGGAGCTCGGAAAAGACTGACGACCCGCGGCACGGCTCTAATCTCCCGCAGCTCTCACGCGGCCCACGTCCCCACCAATGTCTTTGCGATAGTGCTTGCCGTCAAAGTGGATCTTTTCTGCAGCTCGATAGGCAGCCGCCAACGCCAGCTCCAAGGAACTCCCCGTGGCCGTCACGCCCAAGACCCGGCCACCGTTTGTCACGAGCGAGCCGGACTCAATCCTGGCTCCTGCCTGAAAAATGCGCACACCGGTTTCGTGGCTAAGAGCGGTTAGTCCATTGATAATCTTTCCTGTCTCAAATTTGCCGGGATACCCTCCAGAAGCCAATACGATGCAGACGCTCGCTCCTGCCTTCCAGCGCAATTTCGTCGGGTCCAGGCGCTTCATCGCCACGTCCGAAAGGACCTCCGCCAAATCGAAATCCATTCTGGTAACGATGGCTTGCGCCTCTGGGTCGCCGAGGCGGCAATTGAACTCCAACACCTTTGGTCCTCGTCTGGTCAGCATCAGGCCGATATATAGAAAACCCTGGTAGGGAATACCCTCTTCTGCAAGACCTTGTAAAGTCGGCTCGACAATGGTGGAAATCACGACATCACGCAGTTCTGGAGGCAGCAACTGATCTGATGAGTAAGCGCCCATTCCACCTGTGTTCGGCCCTTGGTTGCCATCAAACACGCGCTTGTGGTCGCGCGTCGGAACGAGCGGGGCGTAACGCTCGCCATCCGTCAAAATGATGAACGATAGCTCCTCGCCCTCCAGCGTCTCTTCCAGCAGCACGCGATGACCGCCGGGTCCAAGCTCATTCTTCCCCATCGCCGAATCGAGGAATTGCCTGGCCTCCTCCGCATCCGGCGCCAGCACGACTCCCTTGCCGGCGCACAATCCATCGGCCTTGATTATCAACGGCCAATCGACCCCGTTCAGCGCGGCATAGGCATCGCGCGGCGAGTCAAACGCGCCGTACATTTTCGCCGTCGGAATGTGGTGGCGAAGCAAAAATTCTTTCGAGAAGATCTTGCTACCTTCAAGCTGTGCGGCTCGTCGGGAAGGGCCTACGATGGCCCAATTTCGCTGGGCAAACGCATCCGAGCTTCCGTTCACCAGCGGCAGTTCGGGGCCTACGACTGTCAAATCCGGCGTTATTCTTTCCGCGAGCGCCACAAGCGCCGCAACATCTCCCGCGTCCACAGTAACGCATTCCGCGTGCGCGGCGATCCCGCCGTTGCCAGGAGCGCACCAGATTTTTTCCACGCGAGCGCTCTGTTTCAGCTTCCAAACCAGCGC
>JBARCY010000439.1:0-39188 GCA_049794595.1 Candidatus Acidiferrum sp. | reverse complement strand
CCTTTTTTGAGGAGTGCGGGGGCTAGCTTGAAACTTTTCGGGTAGACAGTGAGAACTTTGTCGTATTCGCTAACGGCGACCTGATAGTCCTTTTGAGAATAGGCGATTTCGCCGAGATAGAATTGCGCGTTGGAAGCGAGGTCGGTGTCGTTGTAATACTTGATGTAGTCCTGAAATTCCTGGCGGGCGAGATCGTATTTGCCGCTGGTGATGTCGCGCAAGCCGTTGGAATAGAGCATGTCGGCGGATGGGGCAGGCGAAGTGGCGGCGCCGGGCGAGGGCGATACGGGAGGCGCTCCGCCACCGTTTGAAGGAGCGGCGTTGCTGGGCGCGGTGGTAGCAGGAGCTGAGCCGGACATCTTTGCGTCGATGTTCTGGACGGCGCTTTGCAAATCGACCAGCTGCTGATTGAGTTTGCCGAGACGAGATTTAATTTCCTCGAGATTGTCGGAAAGGCCCTGGACCTGAGTGGACATGGTGTCGAGGCGCGCGCCGGAATTGGCCTGGACGTCCTGAACGGATTTTTGGACAGAGCCCATGGACGAGTTGAGCTTGTCGACATTGTCGCTGGCCTGCTGGACAAGAGTTTTCAAGACGGTGTGGTCCGTGGTGATCTGCGTGGTCATGTCGCGCTGACCTTGAAGAAGAGCAGTGATGTCGCGCTGCATGTCGATGATTTCGCGGGCGACGGCTTCCGCGGGACGCGGGCCGATGATGCTGCCGCCAAGAGCCCCGGCAAAAACAGCGGCGGCAAAAATAGCGATGTTGCGGATTCGCATCGAAAAACCTCCTAAGTTGCCTCTACTTCATAGACGAGTCTTCAGGCCAGGGAAGAGCACTTCTATTCGAGATGGCTGAGCGGCCCGGATGTCTGGAACCGAGCAGCTCTTTATTCACTTTAACGGCAGAGCCGCGCGCGAGCAAGTGAATGCTCGGTCACGCGGCTCTGATGGTCATCGAACAGTTACGAGGCTGTGCGCAGACTAGTTGGCCTTGACGAAATGGCCGACACGGTTCTTCTGCCAGCATTCCTCGTTGTCCTCGGTGCAGAACGGCTTTTCCTTGCCATAGCTGACGGTGGTCAAGCGATCAGCGGAGATGCCGAGGGAGACGAGATAGGCCTTAACGGCGGCGGCGCGGCGATCACCGAGCACGAGGTTGTATTCGGTCGAGCCGCGATCATCGCAGTGGCCCTCGATAGTGGCCTTGATCTCAGGGTATTTGCGCAGGAAGTCCGCAGTCTGACCGAGCGCCGTGCGAGCGTCATCGCGGATATCGGCTTTGTTGAAGTCGAAGTAGGCATCTTTCACCTCTTGGAGGAAGAGCTGGTTCATGTCGGGCGCTTCTTGCACAGGAGGGGGAGGAGGCGCGGTTACCGTCACACGAGCGCTGGCATCAGCCGAGCCGCCCGGACCGCTGGCGGTGATCGTGTAGGTGGTGGAATCGGACGGGGTAACGCTGGTCGAGCCCTGTGCGGATACGGCGCCGATTTCCGGCGAAATGGTAAGGGTGGTGGCGTCGGTGGAAGTCCAGCTCAAGGTCGAGGACGCACCTTTGTCGATGCTGGTCGGGTTGGCCGAGAGCGAAACGGTCGGCTTCGCGGCTGCAAGTGGCGGCGGTGGCGGTGGAGGCGGCGCAGTCGGCGTCTTCTTTTTGCAACCCGCGACCAGAGCGAGAGAGAGAATGGTGGCGAAAAAGGCCCCGCGGTACACAAATCTAGAAACCCGAATCATTCGAATCCTCCTCAGCGTAAAGAATTCCTTGTAAGTCCCACCAGAGCGGTAATCGTATCACTAGCGGGCTGGGTAAAAGCAAATACATCGTACCACGATATAATATACATCGTACACGGACATTTACTAGAAAAAATTCTCAAGAAGCAACACCGTGCACCAGGGATTTGGGAAGACGGCAACCAAAGATTGAGATGCACCAAGCCGGAAGCAGGTTTCGGTCTTTTTTGGCGAATGTTGTTTTACTTCGGAGACCAATTGGGCGACTCGTTGTGGCCAGTGAGCGTGAGCTGGCGCGCCTGGGAGCCATCGGCCAGCATGGTCCATATCTGGCGCGGGCCGTTGCGGGTGGACTCGAAGACGATGTGGCGGCCGTCGGGCGCCCAACTAGGGCGCTCGTTGCGAGAGCCGGCGTCTGGAGTGAGGTTGATGATCTGCTGAGAGCCGGGCTCCATGATGTAGATATCGTAGTTGCCGTCGGGTTTTCGCCAACTAAAAGCGAGCAACTGGCCATTTGGAGACCAAGCAGGATCAATAAGATAGCCCTTGTCTGGGAGATCGAGATTGCTGACGTTGGTGCCATCGGCGTTCATCATGTAGAGCTTGGGGATGCCACCGCGGTCGCTGACGAAGGCGACGCTTTGTCCGGTTTTTGGGTTCCAGGCTGCGGAAGTGGCGCCGCCGTTTCCTGAAAAAGTGAGGCGCTTGGGTCTGCTGCCGTTGGCGTCGCTGACGTAGAGATCAGGGGCGCCCTGCATGGAGGACGAGAACATGAGTTGTTTTCCGTCGGGAGACCATGCGGGTGCGCTGTTTGTGCCGCGGAAACGGGGGAAGGAGATGGTCTTGCCGAGGTCCATGGAATACATGCAGATTTGGGCGCTGACGACGCGGTCAAACGGCTCATAGCAGGTGAAGGCGATGCGGGAGTCGTCGGGGGACCAGCGAGGCATCAGGGAGATCGTCTTCAGGTGCGTCACCTGGTGCTGGTTTGCGCCGTCGTAATCCATGACCCACAGTTCCTTGAAACCGGAGCGGGAACTGACGAAGGCGATTTGCGTGGAGGCCACACCGGGCACGCCTCCAGAGAGGATGGCTACGATGGCATCTGCGAACTGGTGAGCGAAGATGCGGACTTGGGCATCGGTGGGCGTGCCGCGATAGACTTTGGCGATGACGGCGGGGGAAGAGGGATTGGTGACGTCATAGAGCCAGGCTTGAATGGCGACTTCGGAGGTAGTTTCGGAAATGTTGCCAAAAGCGACGTAGTGAGCGTTAACCTGGGGCTCGGTCCATGCGGAATACTGGAGTTCGGAAGGCATGGTGGTGAGTTGGGTCGGATAGAAGCTGGGGCTGACAAGATCGAGAATACCGCTGAATTGGAGGTCGTCGCGGACAATTTGGGTGAATTGCCCGGCGTGGGTTTTGGCGTTGTCCGCGCGGGGACCGAAATCGGCGACCGCGAGGCGGATTTTTTCTACGCCGAGGCCGGTGCTAACCTTGAACCAAGCTTGCGGATTTACCTGAGCGCTTGCGGGACCAGATGGAACAGCGAGAACGACAAAGACGAGCAGCCAACGGAAACGTTTGAACTTCACGAGCACCATGACCTCCTGTTTTCGTCCGAGCAGGGCGTGGACGAAGTAACAGTTTTATTGTTTTAAAGACAAATCAAAATCGAACGTGACATCAACATACGAACCCGAGTAGTCGCTGGGCAACGGCGGCATGGGATTGGAGCTGAGCAGCGCGCGCTGCGCGGAATTGTCCATAGAGAGATTTCCGCTGTTTTGCGTCATCTGCATGCTCTTCACGGTGCCGTCCCGATAGATTCTGAAGGTCATCTCGCAATGGGCCTGGCGGGCGGCACGAACTGCGGGATCGATTGTGGATTGTAGCCAGTTCTGGCTGATGCGCCGGCGGACGGATTCGACATACCAAGCGTAACGAGCAGCAAATTCACCACCGCCTTGACCATTTACACTGACGGGGCCGGAACCGCCGCCCGGTTGCGTCGCATAACTGGTGGGGAGTTTGGGTGGGCCACCCCGACCGCCGTAGTCGACGGCATTCTCCGGAGGAGGAACCTTGGCCACGTCTATCTTGGACTTGTGGGTGGGAGGCAAAGGTTTTTCGTGCTTAAAAGTTGGAATGATTTCGGCGGGTGCTTTTAATTCAGGCGGAGGCGGAGGAGTGGGCTTGACCACGGGTGTGGGTTCCTTCCACAAACCCTTGGACGGGTCCACGGCTTTGGTGTCTGTAATCGAGCGCTCCGTGGGCATCGGGATTCCAGCGGCAGGGCCGACAAGCTTTACGTTGACGCTGCCTTCTGCGCCGCCAGGGCCGCCCCATTCCGGACCTTGGAAGTGGAAATAAATGGAGGCCACGATGGAAAGGACAAGGAAAGAATGAAGGATGAGCGAATAGATCAGGAATTTGCGGAAAGCGGGGTCAGCTTGATGGAAGGGGAGGCGGTCAACCGGGTTGGCGACGGCGGTGGACATAGTCAGCGAGTCTGGGCGCGCTCCGTTAAGGGCTGCGTGACAATACTAATATTATTGATGCCGGCGACGCGCAAAGTGTCAACGACCTTGGCAAACGTGCCGAAGGGAATGGTTTCATCGGCGCGGAGAAAGACAGAGTCCTGGGGCTTTTTGAGCTGGGCCTTCACCTTGGAACCAAGCTGGTGAATGTTGATGGGAGTGTCGCCGAGATAGATGAGCTGGTTCTTGTCGATGGTGACCACGAGCCGCACTTCGTCGATTTCCTTGACGGTGGTGGTCTTGGGAACGTCGACTTCGATGCCGGATTGCAGAATCGGCGCGGTGATCATGAAAATGATGAGCAGCACGAGAACAACGTCGATGAACGGGACCATGTTGATCTCGGAGAGCGTGCTCTGCGTTTGTTTGGAGAGTTGCGGCATATATTTAGGAGGTCGAAAATCGAAAGTTGAAAGTCGAAAGCGAAGAAGCCGAACCGGATCCGTCGTTTCCACGGCAAGAAGCGGCGCAAGACCTCGCGATAGAAAGTCTGCCGTTCGGTTTGTATCCTTGCATCATGGCGCTTAAGAAGGAGTCGCCCTACGTGAAAGTCTTCTCGATCTGGGACCCTACCTCCATCGCAAAAGAGTCAAGACGCTGCGCGAGTTCGCGAATGTTTTGCAAGAATTGATTGTAAAAGATAACCGCAGGGATGGCGACGAAAAGGCCCGCAGCCGTGGTGATGAGCGCTTCGGCGATGCCCGGAGCCACGGCGCGGAGGCTGGCGGCGCCGGCGTTTCCGAGGCCGGAGAAAGCGTCGATGATGCCCCAAACGGTGCCGAACAGGCCGATAAAAGGCGTTACGGAACCGGTGGTGGCCAGCCAGGACATGCCTTTTTCGACGCGGCGGACCTCTTCGGCGGCAGCGAGCTGCATGCTTACGGTAACGGCCTGAAGGCTTTTCAGTTTTCCGCTGGGCTGAGGGTTGCCGGTGCCTACCTGGCTTAAGAGTTCGCGATAGCCGGCGGCGTAGACGGATGCGAAGGGAGAACCCGCGGTGGCAATCGCTTGCGGATTGGCAACGCCCTTGGTGGCGCGAAAGATGCGGATGAATTGATCGCTTTGACGGCGAATGCGGCTGAAGAGGCCAAGCTTTTGAAAGATCATGGCCCAAGAAATGATAGAGAAGATTCCGAGCAAGATCAAAATGCCGCGGGCAACCCAGCCGGTTTCTCCAAGGATAGTGCCTAAATCAGCGACGAGAAACGTTGAGAGCAGGAAAATGTTGCAACCCCTCAGTTAAAGATAAAATTTGCCAACTTCTGGAACGTAGCACACGCCTACAGGGTGGTCAAACAAATGAGATGCAAAATGTAAAAAATATGCTGCCTTTTTGGATACACGGGGAAAGACGGGACGGAGCTTTGGCTGCCAAAAATGCTGGGGTGGAGCTGGGGATTGAGAGTGGAGAGGTGTGTTAAACTCCGAATCAGGCATGAGCAAAACCTTTGATATCGGGTTGGAGAGATTGACGGGCGAGCCGGGATTTTCCTTCGACAGCTCACGCAACACACAAAACGGGGATGCGAATACGGCGCCTGGATTCGTTAGGACCGAGAGCGCCACGCGTGGAACGTTTTTCCTGGAAACATTTGGATGCCAGATGAACGACCACGATTCAGAGAAAGTGGCGGGCGTGCTGCTCTCGCGAGGTTATCGGCAAGTAGAGTCGCCGGAATCGGCTTCGCTGATCCTTTACAACACGTGCAGCATCCGAGAAAAAGCGGCCCAGAAAGTGTTTTCGCGGCTTGGAGAGTTCGGCGTAAAGCAGTACGACGGCCGGATCATCGGTGTGCTGGGTTGCGTGGCGCAGCAGGAGGGTGAAAGCATTTTTGTGCGCGCGCCGTGGGTGAGCCTGGTGTGCGGATCCGCGAGCTACAGCAAATTGCCGGAGTTGCTGGCGCAGGTGGAGGCAGGGAACCCGCGCGTGACCGGGCTGGATACGGATACGGATGAGACGTTCGAGACGGACATGACGCGGCGCGATAATCCGTGGCGGGCGTATCTGACGATTATCGAGGGTTGCGACAAGGCGTGTTCTTATTGCGTGGTGCCATACACGAGGGGACCGGAAAGAAGCCGGGCGAGCGATTCGATTTTGCGCGATGTGCAGCAGTTGGCGGGCTTGGGTTATTCCGAAGTACAACTGCTGGGGCAGACAGTGAATTCGTATAAGGACCCGTCGGCGCGGAAGATGCGATTTTCGGAGTTGTTGCTGGCCGTGGCGGACGAAACAGGAATACGGCGAGTACGTTTCACGACCTCGCATCCGAGCGACTTCACGCAGGACATCGTGGCAGCGATCGACTCGCAGGATAGATTGTGCAATCACGTCCATTTGCCGGTGCAATCGGGTTCGACACGAGTGCTGCGCGCAATGCAGAGGACATATTCGCGCGATGAGTATCTCGAGAGGATTGCGCTGATCCGCGGCGCCAAGCGGCCGATTAGCATTACGACGGACATTATCGTGGGCTTTCCTGGCGAAACGCAGGAAGACTTCGGCGAAACGCTGAGTTTGCTGGATGCGGTGAAGTACGACGGAATGTTTTCTTTTAAATATTCACCGAGGCCGCATACAGCTTCGCTGGCGATGAGCGATGTGATTCCAGAGGAGGAAAAGAGCCGGCGGCTGGGGATTTTGCAGGAGAAGCAGCGCGAGATTCAGACGAAAAAGCACGCGGGGATGACGGGTGAAACATTTGAAGTGCTGGTCAGCGGGAAATCGCGGCGAGAAAACCAATGGTCGGGGCATACTTCGTGCCATCGAGTGATAAATTTCTCTTCCCAAGAGACGGCGCTTCTGGGAAAGTACGTGCAGGTTCGGGTGACGGGCGCGACGCCGAATAGTTTGGTGGGCGAGCAGGCGTTATAACGCGGAGTGGGGTGGCTACTGAGTTGGCGGCGTTAGAAGATTCAAGGAGCGCAGACTGAAGTCTGTGCTACATCGGGAGGTCACATGGAAGTGGAGATGAAAATCCGCAGCCTGATGATGGATCCCGTGACCAACATGCCCATCGTCGTTCTGAAGGATGTGCAGGGGCAGGCGATTCTTCCCATCTGGGTCGGAGTGTATGAGGCCAACGCGATTGCTCTGGAGATCGAGAAGGTTCAAACGCCGCGGCCGATGACGCACGACCTTCTTAAGAATGTTTTGCTCGGGCTCGACGTACAGGTTCATAAGATCGTGGTGAACGATCTGAAGGACGACACGTTTTACGCATTGATCTGGGTCGAGCGCGACGGGCAGATGATGACGATAGACTCGCGGCCGAGCGATGCTCTGGCGTTGGCGCTGCGCGTGGATTGCCCCATTTTTGTGGAGGAAGAAGTACTGAAGAACTCGAAGGTTTCCAGCGCGATCACGGAGCGCAGCACGAACGAGCAACTGCGGAATTATCTCGAAGGCCTCTCTGACGACGACCTCGGCCGCTACAAGATGTAGGTTCGTTCGCTGCCTGGCGCTTTTCCCCGAAAAACCTAGTCCAATCGAAAAAAAGACGCAAGATCATTTTGACGTGAGGGGTATCTGCAAATGGCGAACTCTGTACCGCCAGACGACCAGAAGGACGATTCCGATTAGGATGAGGGCGAGGCTGAGCCCGGACCAGAGGCCGAAGGCTCCCCAGCCGCGGCGGAAACAGAGCCAGGCGCCGAGCGGCAGACCGATGATCCAGTAGGCGGTGAAGTGGCAGAACATGGGAGTGCGGGTGTCGCCGAGGCCACGCAAGGCGCCGGTTGCAACGGTTTGCAGGCCGTCGAAAAGCTGAAAGGCGGCGCCGGCGGCTAGCAGAATAACCGTGCTATGGATGACGGCTTCATCGGGCGTATAGGCGCGCGCGATCCATCGGGGGACGACAAGCAAGACGACGCTCATGCAGGTCATAAAGGTGGCGCCGAGAAAGATGGCGGTGTCACCGGCGTCTCCCGCACCTTGGGGATCCTTTCGCCCAATGGCTTGCCCGACTCGCACGGCGGCGGCAGCGGAAATTCCTAAGGGAACCATGTAGGTGAAAGCCACGGTATTCAGAGCTATCTGATGACTCGCGAGTGCGACTGCGCCCAGGCGACCGATGAGAGCCGTCACGACCGCGAAAACACCTATTTCCAAGGTGATTTGCATCGCTGTCGGCAAGCCAAGGGAAAGAAGCCGGCGGATGCGGCGCAAATCGGGCTCAATGGGCGTGTGGAGCAGGCGAGTGCGGTGGCGGTGGTCGTACCACAGGAGAAAACCGACGAGGACGGCGGCTAGGTAAATGCGGGCCCAGGCGGTGGACCAGCCGGAGCCCACGGTGCCCATGGCTGGTGCACCAAACTTGCCGTAGATCAGGATCCAGTTGCCGCCGGCATTTATGAGATTTGCTGTTATGAGAGCAAACGCGATAGGCCGCACCATGTTCATGGCTTGCATGCAACGGCGGACAGCAAAATAGAGGAGCAGCGGCAACATTCCCCAAGCCAAGGCTTTGGAATAGGGAACTGCGAGGGCAATGACGTCGGGCGAAATGTCCGCGGCTCGAAGAATGGGATCGAAAAACCAGACTGGAGCCATCAGAAGGGGAGTGAGGGCCAGGCTGATGTAAATGCCGTGGAGAAGGGAACGATGGCAATCTTCGCGTTGTCCGGCTCCGAAGGCCTGCGCAACGAGCGTGTCGAGACCGACTAACAGGCCTCCGCCAAAGAAAGAGAGTACGTTGACCAAAATGGCGCCGATGCTAATCGCACCGATGGCGGTGGCGCTGTTGGGAAGGCGACCGACCATCATGGTGTCCACGATAGCCATGCTCATCCAGCCAAGCTCAGCAAGGACAAGGGGTAACGCTAGCCTCAGAGTTGGGTCCAGCTCGGCGCGGAGTGTTTTGAGACGGATCATGAATGGAAAAAGATTGGAAAGAGTGTAAGTGGAGCTGGCCATTGGAGCAAACTTCTGGTGAGTTGGAGGATTCGTGAACGCAGCCGCAGGGCAAGGGGGATGCAGTCGAACCCGAGCAGTAACTTTGTCGACGTTCTAGGCCCGAAGTTCCATTGACCTGACCAAAGGGGGCCCGTAACCTTCGACGAGTGTTGATTTTGTGCGCCTCGCTGCTGGCGCGCAGGTTTGGGTTCACCCATGGCGATAAGAGACTCATTGCTAGGCATTTGCGAACTGGCAAATGCAGGAGACAACCGTGGCCACAGGGAACATGTCCAGATTTGAAGCAGGAATCGAAAATGCCCGGGCAGGGATACGCGTAAATTCGCGCGTGCCTGTGGCTGTGGAATGGGCGGAGTCGGGCCGCGCGATGCGCGCCGAGGGTTACACGGTTGATACAAGCACGAAGGGGTGTCTTGCGGTGATTCCCCACTGCTTTCCGGTTGGGCAGCGGCTGCTGGTGGTGAATCTCCTCAACAAAAATGCTTGTGAAGCAGTGCTGATCTGGCGAGGCCACGAAAGCCGGACAGGATGGGAGCTGGGGCTAGAGCTTCAAGAGGCTTCGATGGAATTTTGGGGCGTGGAGTTTTAGCGAGCGCGAACCTCGAGCGCGCTGCTGTTTTTCTTCAGTATTTCCGCTATTGTTGCCGCATGATACAAAAGTACAGAAAGTCTAAGACTTCCCGGCTGGGCTGTCCTAAAACGGAACATCCGAGATTTCCACCGGTCTTGCAGGGGAATTTCCACTTTTCCCTTGCGCTAGAATGGCTTGCGAACGTAGAGTGGGCCTAGTCCTAGGGGGCTTTCTGCAAGTTGCGCCCACATATAGGGACCTGGTTGCCGGATCACGTCGGCGCGAATTGTCATGCGCATAGGCGGAGGCAGAGGAATATGACTGCCATCATCACGGTTGCAAATCAAAAAGGCGGCGTGGGAAAAACGACCACGGCGATCAATTTGTCCGCTGCGCTGGCGCACCGCGGCAAGCGCACGCTTTTGATTGATTTGGATCCGCAGGCGAACTCGACAATCGCATTTTACAATTCCGGCGAGATCGCCTCATCGATGTTTGATGTGTTGAACGAAAGCCGCACCGCGATGGCGGCGGTGATCAAGACTACCAAGGATCCAATACTCTTTTTGGGGCCGGGGCGGCTGGCGCTGGCGAAACTTGAGCAAGTGCTGGCGGGTCAGTTCGATGCGCCGTACCGGTTGAAGGATGCGCTGGCGCCGATATTGAAGGATTACGATTATGTTGTGCTGGATACGCCTCCGTCGCTGGGAATATTGACGGTGAATGCGTTGGTGGCTTCCACCCATTTGCTCGTGCCGATCCAGGCGGCCTACTTTGCCATCGAGGGAACGGACGATTTGCTCGAAACTTACGAGAGAATCCGCGCTCGGCCCAACCCCGGGCTGAAAGTTCTGGGCGTGGTCATTACGCTGTTTGACAAGCGGACGAATATTTCTCGCGATACGCACGGACAGATCCGCACGGTGTTCGGGGAAGTGCTGTTTAAGACCAAAATCAGCAAGAATGTGCGGCTCGAGGAAAGCCCGGCATACAAAGAAACGATCTTAACGTTTGCGCCGAAATCGACTGGTGCGACGGAGTACAAGAAACTGGCTGGGGAGGTTATTCAACGTGTTGAAGAGAGCAGGGTTACCCGTCACGCTGAAGATGCGGCATGACGCGCACTATGTCGAATCGCTAACAAGCTACAGCGGAGCGGCAGTGGGACGAATGATCCCCGTGGATCAGATCCGGCCCAATCCCGACCAGCCTCGCAAGGCGCTGGGAGACTTGCGCGAACTTTCGGAATCGATCCGCGAAAAGGGCGTGCTTGAGCCGCTGCTGGTGCGGTTTGTAGCGCGCGAGGACTGCTACTACATCATCTCCGGCGAACGGCGCTACCACGCCTCGCGTGCGGCGGGACTACGCGAAGTTCCTTGCATCGAGAAAATGGCGGACGACGCGGAGACGCTGGAAATCGCGCTGATTGAGAACATCCAGCGGAAAGACCTGACGCCCTTCGAGGAAGCGGACGGCTTGCATCGTTTGGCGACGCAGTTTGATTACACACACGAAGACGTGGCCAAGAAAATTGGGCGGGCTCGTTCTTCGGTAACAGAAACGCTTTCGTTGCGAAACATCCCCGATGCTTTGCGCAAGAAGTGCGTCGAGCATGGGATCATTTCGAAATCGCTGCTGCTGCAGATCGCTCGTCAACCGACCGAGAAAAGAATGATCGAAATGCTTCACCGCATTTTGCAAGGTGGCCTGACACGCGACGAAGCGCGTCGCGAACGCCGCGATGAACAGGGCGGTCCCCAGAGGCCGCAGCCGTTCATCTTTCATTTCGAGCCCGAGAATGAGAGCTTCAAATTCCGCATTCAGTTCAAGAAGAGCCATGTTTCGCGGGACGAACTGATTGTTACGCTACGGGAGATTCTTTCGCAGCTTGAGGGGTCTTCGTCGGAAGCGGATTCTACTGCAGCTTGATCGTTTCATGGCAAAACCCACGGTATACAGGCTGAAGTCTGTTCTGCCCAACGCATGGTTGAACTTACTCCACAGCAGATGCAGATGGTGGAACGGTTGTTCGAGGCCGGATTTCTTCCGATAGCGATTCCTCCTTATGAGAACCCTTTATGCGTGCGGCGCGGCGAATGTGCGGCGGTTCTGTCGCCGGTCCCTAACGGAGGACTGAAGCTGGTCGCCTCGCCGTCCTATCTAGTCGATGGAAGTTTGAGTGTGAAGCTCAGGCGTGGATCTGGCGACGTCTTCCTGTGGAAGAAAACGGAATTGGCCGCCACGCCAGAGCGTTTGCAGGAGCTCGAGTCTTTCCGGCGCGAACTCACTGAAATTCTTGAAATACGGCAAAGGCAGTAATTACGATCGATTTGCAATTTTCACAGTCTCCCTGCAAAATGAAAATCTCATGGCGACCTACGACATTATTTGCATTGGCGCAGGACCTACCGGGTTGGCGTGTGCCATCGAAGCGAAGCGCGCAGGCATGAAGCCCCTGGTGATCGACAAAGGCTGCTTGTGCAACTCGATTTACCACTACCCGGCCAACATGGTGTTTTTCACCACGCCGGAGCTCCTCGAAATCGGCGATTTGCCGCTTGTAAGCGCAGCGGAGAAACCGGTTCGCGTCGAGGCTTTGAAGTACTACCGCAAGGCCGCCGAACACTTTGGACTGGAGTTGCGCCTGTTCGAGCGCGTACTACGAGTGGATGGGCACGACGGCAACTTTACGGTAGTGACTGAGACAGAGAAGAGAACGGAAAGGCGGTACACGTCGAAAAAGATTAGCATCGCGACGGGCTACTACGATCTTCCGAATATCATGGGCATCCCCGGTGAGGAATTGCCACACGTCTCGCATTATTACTCCGAGCCTTTCGAATTCTGGAATCAGGACGTCGTGATAATCGGAGGCAAGAATTCCGCGGCCGAAACTGCTTTGGATCTTTATCGCAATGGCGTGCGTGTCACACTCGTGCATCGGAACGCGGAACTGGGCCAAGGAATTAAATATTGGGTCCGGCCTGACATCGAGAACAGGATTAAGGCGGGGCAGGTCAAGGCTCTTTTTGAGGCGCGCGTGAAACAAATCACGAGTGATGAGGTTGTGGTGCAATATGGCGGGGACGAGAAACGCCTGCCGGCGAAACAAGTATTCGCATTAACAGGGTACCACCCTGATTTTGAGTTTATAGAGAGCCTCGGCGTGCAATTGGATCCGGAAACGAGGAAACCTGCCCTCGATCCCAATACGCTGGAGAGCAATGTGCCGGGAATCCATCTTGCGGGTGTGGTCATTGGAGGCCGGCACACGGGCGAGATATTCATCGAAAACGGACGTTTTCACGGCAAGCAAATCATCGAGTCTTTGAAGGTGTAAACGGTTCATTCCGTGCCCCGCGGATCCCTATTTGCCCGCGCATGAGCCCTTTGTTAGACTCCTAGCTTATGGCATCCATCCTGCAAGAGGTTGGCGAGACGTTCAGCACGCTGGTTCAGGGATTCAGCGTCACCCTCCGTAATATGTTTCGTAAAACGGTCACGGAGAATTATCCTTTCGAACCGGTGCACTTCCAGCCCCGGTATCGCGGCATTCACGTTCTGCATCGCGACGAATCCGGGCTCGAGAAATGCGTTGGATGCTTTCTGTGCGCCGCAGCCTGTCCGGCGAATTGCATCTACATCGAAGCGGCTGAAAACACGGATGCCAACCGGATCTCCGCCGGAGAGCGCTACGCCAGCGTTTACAACATTGATTATTCCCGCTGCATTTTCTGTGGCTACTGTGTGGAAGCCTGCCCGACAGATGCGATCACGCATGGGCACGGTTTTGAGCTGGCTACCTACGACATCAATTCGCTGATCTATCGCAAAGAGCAGCTTCTCGAAAAACAGCCGGCTCCTGCGGCTCCCGCGCGTTAAGACTGACAACTCCTAAGTCACATATTTCGTGAAAGATTCCTCTAGGTGTGCGCGCTCTTCTGTCCGAGCGACCGAAGCCGTGTTCCCGCTACGCCGCATTAGTGTCCTCTAATACATATAACGCAGCCATGACGTAAGTCTGCTTTTGGATTACCAGGCGGGATGACGCGATGAAGAATTCAATGGGCGGGTGGACGCAAGGGTGGGAGGCTCCGGCGCAGAAGAGATCGGCGAGAGCGGACGTTGCGTTTGCCAGTGCTCCAACGAGCACACCTTCTGGCAGCGAGGCGAGGCAGAGAATCGGGGACGAATTCAGCGCCAAGGCTACGAACCAGGTGCAAAAAGCCTGCAAAAGTTCAGGATGGGCCGCCATTTACGGGCTGGGGGGCGGCTCGATCCGCAAGAAAATTATCGGACACGGAATGGGCTGCATTCTTTCCGGATTCGGCGGCCGCAAGCATATCCGGCACGCGGGCGGAACGTTCGCGCTGCTCCATGAGCCATCGCGCCAGCAAGGCGGCTGCGTTTTCCTCCATCCACTGATCGATCAACGCACTGATTTCCTTTCGGAGATTGGCGGCATGCGCGAGACGCGAGAGTTCAAAACTCTGCAGGGAATTCCGCGAAGCGGAAAGAAGGAACTCCCAGGGCGGCTGGGTCGAACGGGTGGTCATAGGGCCTCCGTAAATGGAACGTTGCGAATATTATAAGAAGAGTAAGACATGTCAAGAATACTGAGAGGTAATGACCTGTGGAATTCTGTGGAAAACTTTCCCGGCCTCGGATCGAGGAAAGCGGCACGCAGGGGCCCGGGCGAGACCGGCGTTGTTGCCGAGCCCGGGACCTCACGGCATGGTCTGCGCGCATGCAGCGCGTGCGCGGGCGATTACGAAGATCCTGACCGGACGGCTTGGGTGCCGGACTCGGAGGACGTCGACGAACTGCTGGGAGAAAGCGCTCCGGAACGCGCAACGGACCCCGACGGACCCGACGACGAATTTCCTGCACGAGAAAAATGAAGAGCAGGAAAGGAGGCGATGACGATGCGGAGCACGAAGCAAGAAGAGGCCAAGCCGGTGCAGCTGCGGAGGCAGCGGGAGGTGATTCGCGACGTGATGCTCAGCGCGGGGCAATGCGCGACGTGGTTGACGCTCGACGAGCTGACAAAGCTCACGCATTACCCGCCAGCGAGCATTTCGGCGCAGCTGCGGCACATGAGGAAACCGCGGTTCGGAGCGTACACCGTGGCGAAGCGCTGCAGAGCCGTGGATAAAGCGATGCGCGCGGAAGGTTTTGGCGCGGTGTGGGAATACTCGGTGTTGCAGGAACGGCACGCGCCGGTCCGGAGAAAGAAGCCGGCTCGCAGAAAGAAAATAGATCGACGCCGCAGGGAGAACAGAGCGCTGGCTACGGCTAGCTGTTGAGCGGAGAAGCGGTAGGAAGGCTCAGTGGTTGTCATCGGCTGATCGAAATCGGTGAGAAGGGCGCAGCACGCATGCGCCACGGCGGAGGAGCCATGGGTGTAAAACCAGAGTTGGCGTTTGATGTGTGCTGGGAAGTCTATCGTGGTGCACGCGAAGTGTTGGAATCAAAGCGCGGCATTTCCGCGCTGAATTGGAAGGACACAGGGAAATTCCTGTGGCGGCCGGACATTCGCCCGCGGCTCAACGAATGGGTTGCGGACTTCGCTCTGGCAGGGCAGAAGGCGCTCGAGGGGCCGGATTGGGCCTCGCGCATGGTGCTGTTCCGCCTGTATTACCTCGGTCTCGCGCCCTACGAAAACGCGCGGCATTTTCTCGGCCTGAGCGAACGCAGCTGGGTGAACTGGTCAGAAGAAGTGCGCAAACGCTGCGGCAAAGAGCTGCTGCGCCGGGGGATGTTTCCACCGAGGAAATATTTTCGCGAGTTATCCTAGTATTAGTGTCGAAGAATATGCGGACACGACGCTACGACAACGGCCAAAATATAGTCGACTAGCCAAGGTAGTCGATCTCGATGCCAATCGCCCAACAAATCCTATCCCCCAAATCGGAAAGACGATTGGTTATTTTTTCTTTGAGTCCACGTGGAGGGCGACGAAGATGAAAAGCGTAGGTTCCCTCATAGATGGTTTTGGGGTCAGGATGTCCCGAACCACCGAGTGTGCCATCCGGTCTAACATATTGATGAACGCGAGCTACTTCGTTTGATCCTTCAGAGTAGACCACCTCCTGTGAACGAGTGCCAGGAGGTTGATTTGCTTTGGGATTCGGGGTGCCATCTCTTGTTACTTTGGCAGTTAATGCGCCTTCCAAAACTCTTTCGTAATATCTTCCCCTATTGAATTTGCGCCTCAATCTCCAAGATGAGCACCGAACTGTTATACTAGGAGCCATTATGGTTAGCGCTTCACAAATAAAGATGGAACTCGCGGTTTATCTCGCCGGAGTAATTTCGCTAGATGACTTTCAGGATTGGGTCGCTTTACGCACGTGGAATGTATCCAATTCAGGCAGCAAGGCTGCAGAAGTCCTGACATTCGCAATTGAGGAATTAATGTCAGAATATACAAGCGAGCACATCCCTGAAAATGAACTCCGCGACGAACTAGGGCGAATCTTGCGTGCAGATACAAAGAACGTACAGATTGCTTACGCACCTCAAGCGATATGGTCTTCTAAGCCAAATTTGTCCTTCACGGCTTCACGTCCGTCTGTGTTGGAGATTGCTGCGCCTGCGTAACGACCAACGGAATACGCGTTAACAGGTCAGCGTCGAAAACCACATCAAACCAATAGAGACCATCTACCTCGATGCCGAGCGTGATGTTCATGATTACGTTCGCACCGTGATCTTTCCCTAGTAGCGTAACTGGCATAGAAAAGACTTCCTTGCGATCTCCAGTTGGGTTTTCGACTACAATTTTGACTGTGTGATCGCCGGTTACGAGTCCCGATTTTAAGCAAAGCAACCCAGAGATTTGCGCGGCAGGTTTCACTCCAGGAGGCATTCCAAGGGTCGCGTAGGTAATCTTGTCCGCGAGATGTATAACGCTTAGTGACTCATCCTTTTCTTGTAGGACCTTTTCGCACAACAAAGCAGCGGTCAAGTACGGACGTGGTTTTTCCATCTGTGTGCTCCAATCTATTCCGTATGCTAATCCAATATACAGCACGGGGGAAGTAACGCACTGGCCAGACGGTCGACAGGACGCATCACATCAAATCATGAGCGAATCACCGAGGCGTAAGACTTTGCCCTGTTCCGTGCTGGGGACGCGGGTGTTCGTGGCGAGGCGATAGAAGTGATCGAAGCGGGCCGCGGGTGCCCATGTGGGAAGTTGCGCGCGGCGGAGTTCGCTGAAGCGTTTTTGGAAGCCGTTGTCTGCGGCGCCGGTGTACGAGCCACGAGAGGGAACCGGGCAGCGCGCGCAAGGGTTGCTGCCCTCGAAGGCGATATCGCCAATCTTGAAGCGCACGACAGCCGTATCGTTTTCGCCGAAGAGTTGATCCTCCCAGAACGCCTGCGCATTCCCTATTTCGAGGGTGGTGCGAAAGCGGCGGCGGGCTTCGCCGAGCGTCACGCCAGGAAACCATTCGCAAACCGCTTCCAGAGATGACGTGGAAACGATGGTTGGGCCGGAGGCCAGGCCATCGTCGGGGAAACCGTCGCGCGTGTAGCGCACCTGGATGGCTTGCTCGAAATACATGCTGAACCACTCCGCTGCGCCGTCCGT
The DNA here is from genome assembly GCA_049794595.1 of Candidatus Acidiferrum sp. Lineage (GTDB taxonomy): Bacteria > Acidobacteriota > Terriglobia > Acidiferrales > UBA7541 > Acidiferrum. The sequence continues at coordinate 21,832 of JBARCY010000439.1, read as the reverse complement.
GTCGCCGGGGAAAGCAAAGGTCATCGCGGGAATCTCGCGGCGATCGCCGGGAACAGTGAGCGTTACGGAGCTGAGGTTCGGTGAATACGCCGCGCGGATGAGATGCATGGCGGCAGTGCGTTTACCATTCACCCAGCGGCCGTCGGCGGAATAGAGCGCCCAGACGCGGTCAAATTCGAGTCCGCCATTGGGACCAACGCGGGCTTCGCTGACCGAAACTGGATCGAGCGCTTTAATGGGGTGCAGCCGGATATTCGCCAGGCGCGGGGTTGTTCTCTCTGAGTCCACGAGCAAAGTCTAGCAGACTGCTGAGTGCAAGAGCCGCAAGGTCAGCTCCCGGAGGTCGCAGCCGCCGCCGCAGAGTCAGTACTTTCAGCTATTTGAGCGGCCGGCGCTTTCCTTCTCTTCGCCATCTGTTGAACCGTGAAGAGCAGCAGAGAGCGATCCTGCGGCTCCATCTTGCTCAGCAGGTGCCGCAGCTTGCGCATGAAGCGCAAATCCTTGCCGGAGCTGCCCCAATCATTGCCCCGGGATTCCTTCCAGGACGCGGGAACATCCGGCTTGGGCGGCTGGTCACCATCGTACAAGAGTTGGTACAGCGGCATATCCAGTGCACGAGCCAATTTTTCAAGAGTTTCGATCGCAGGGACGGTATGGCCATTTTCCACGCGGGAAAGATAACAGCGTAGCAGGCCGGTGCGTTTCTCGATGTCACCTTGGGATAAGTTCTTTTCTTCGCGCAGGACGCGCAAGCGTTCACCGATGATCATGGCATACTCCTCAGTTGAACCGCTCCGCTTTCCTTTGCTGCGTGGCCCATCGAGGCGGAGTGACTGGAGCATAACCTATCACATCGGTGTAAGTCGAGGAGATTGCATTGACAGGAGATTGCGTTGCAAACCTCCACGAAGATCCCTGTACGGGTCTAAACCCGTGCGAGGGGAATCGGGATCCCGCGAGGCGTTGAATTTATTGCCGTGCGCTGACGCCAGGCGATCAGGCGCTGGCCACGGACCCAGTTCTGGCAATGACGGACCTATAACCGCAAGTCCCGGCTTTGCGCATGGCTTCGATGGCCTGTGCCGCGGTCATGAGCGGCGTGGTCTGTATGTTGGCCACCGCACCGCCGGCGGCGAAGGCGATGGCGATCGCCGCCGCCGAAATGTTATCTGGCATCTCGGTTATAGCGATGACGTCAAACGGCCCAAAAGCGAAAAACGCCGAATGGAGTTTTCCGCCGAGCTTCTCGATGGGGATACGGACGACATCGAGCCGGTCCTGTGGATCGGCCATTAAACGGGCCCAGGCTTCCTTCGTATAGCTGACTTGATGACAATAATGCGGCATGATGGACCTCCTTGACTTTCCGGTGGGCGAAATACCGAGGGAATGGAGCGACTATGCTCTTGAAAACAAAGGGAGTCAAGAAAAAGTAAAAAATCTTAAAGATTTCTCTTGACAAAAATCTGAAATGTGGTAGACTTTCTCTCGTAGGAAAGTGCGCCCCGAGCTAATCGGGGCGTTTTGCTTTTAGGGCTGAATTCTAGCGCTCCCTCGGAGCGTCTAAGCCTGACGCAACTTCGATCTCAATTTAAAAAAATACCTTTGCGACGCCACGGACGCAGGCGCCGAAGTGTCTTTGCACGAACGAGTTCCCAACGAACTCTGAACATTTTCCACTGACGTAGCGCGAAGAGTTCGCGCACCAAAAAGGAGCCAAGATGCCGAGCTATCAGAATGTGACTCCACCGACTTCGCTGATGCCAGGCGACGTGGGTTTTAGCTATAACAACGAGACTTTTCCCGGCAGCGCGCAGGCGGGCAGCCAGTTCGCGATCCCCAGCTACTCCGGCCAGCCGGATACGGGCACCGCGGTACGCTGGCAAACCATTTTCGGGACAGCGCCGACCGCCGTGAGCCTTTCTCTGCAAGGCGCCATGGCCGACGTCGATGCCGAGTATCAAACGCTCGACACCACGACAAACATCGCCGGCGAAGCGCGCACTGTGACCGGCGTGCAAGCGCGATTTCTGCGCATCAAGTTTACATCCTCGACCGGCGGCAGCGGCCTCACGGCTAAGCTTCTGGTTTAGTCCATTGATCCGATCCAATCCGATCCGATCGCGGTGAACGCAGAATGCGATGCATTGCCTATCGCGCTTCCAGGAATTGCATCAACGCCTGGAATCCGTGCAAGGGCCGCGCCGATAAGAACTCCCTGTTTTGCCGAGGCCATCTCAAGGCGATCAGCGGCGTCTTCTTGGGGCTTTGCGTACGTGGCTTCCCGGAACGAATGCGGGCCCGCAACTCCACCGCGAGATCTGGAGCAAGCAGAGCAAAACAGCCGTGAACACAGCACCGATAATTCAGAAATCGCGGGAGCGCGGAAAGCGCGTCCCAGCGATGCCCGGCCCCGATTCGCAGGAACAGATTCGCCGGACGCGCGACACCAACCCGGCAAATCGGAGAGAAACTCCGAACATGAAAAGCAACGGCCATGATACGAGCGCACCAAAAGTGAACGGTCATGGTCCGGTTCCGCCTTCCCGCACGGCGCAGGAAATGGAAGCGCCGCCGGAAGTAGGCAGGGCTGCGTCTGACGACACACGCGATTTTCCCGCTGCGGCCGGCGCGTCCTCCGCCCCGGCCGGTAAGGAACGCGATGCGTGCGCTGAGGTGGCTCCGCCTTCCGAAGGGAAAGCCGAGCGCCAGCCGAAGCGAAACAGGGCCGCGGCTGGCGGGGAAGTGTCGCGCGCCCCAAGCGAATCAACTAACAAGAAGAACAAAAACGAGACAGTGGAAATACCGCCTGGCTCGCAACCGCTGCCGGAAGACGGCGCGGGTTTTGTGGACGCCATGCACAAACACGTGGATCTCTATATAGCTTGCGCAAGGCTTGTGAAATCCGGCGACGAGAAGATCGCCCAGCGCATGGCGGAGCGTTTGCTGGAAATGAAATACGGCAAGGGGCCCTCTGCGACGGTGGAGGAATCGCCGGAGATTGTGATTGATATTGACAGCGCTGTTGCCAGGCGCGCAGCAATGGGAGACAACAAATGACAGCAGCTACCGTTCCTCAGCAGTCCTTTCTTGCAAAACTCACGAACGCGGTCCATCTCGATTATGTGTTGAAAGTCCTGGGCGTCGGTGGATTCGTCTGGGCGTTCCTCGCGTCCTGGCACACGCTCGGCCTGGGTGTGAAAGCTGGAATGCTCAGCGCGGTGGCGGCCTGGATTGTGGGCAGCCGATTCTCGAAGATTTATCGTTAAGTGGATTTTAGCGCATACTATCGGCCATTCGCGCGCCAGCAACAATTCCACGACAGCCCCGCCAAATACCGGCTGTTCGGCGGCGCTGCGGGTCCCGGCAAAACCAAGGCGCTGTTATGGGAAGCGATCATGCAGGCCAACGTGTGGCCCGGCGCAGACACGCTACTGCTTCGGCGCACGTATCCCGAGCTGGAATCGTCGCTGCTCGCGTACTTCCGCCGCGACGTGCCCCAGAAGTTTTACAAGAAATACAACGAATCGAAGCACGTCGTTACCTGGCTGAACGGCTCGACGACGCGCTTCGGCTACTGCCGCAATGAGAACGACGTCTATCAATACCAAGGCGCGGAATTTTTGTTTATCGGCCTCGATGAGCTGACGCACTTCACGCTCAAGCAGTGGCAGTTTCTTACTTCGCGCAACCGTTGTCCCGTCCCGGGAAGCGTTTGCAGCATGGCCGGGGCAACAAACCCCGGCAACATCGGCCACGCCTGGGTGAAAGCGCTGTGGGTCGACCAGAAGCCTCCGGCAGGCTTCGATCAGACAGATTTCTACGACGCGAACGATTACGAATTCATTCGCGCGTGGCTCAGCGACAACCCGATTTACGCGAATGACGCGGATTACCGTCACACGCTCGAGACGCTGCCCGAGCATCTGCGCAGAGCGTTCCTCGATGGCGACTGGAACATTTTCGCCGGCCAGTACTTCGACATCTTCGATTACGGACGCCACACCGCGCGGCCGGAAGAGATTAGGCTCGAGCCCTGGTGGCCACGGTGGGTTTCGATCGACTGGGGGTTCCAACATCCCAGCGCCGTGTACTGGCATTGCGCCATTCCCGAAAGTGGCTTGACCCGTGATCCGTGGCCCGTGTCCCGTGAAGAAACGATGTCGCAAGTCTCGGGTTCCGCACGGTGTGATCTTCACGGATCACGGAACACGGGTCACGGATCACGAATCGTCACGTACCGCGAATTCGTGCAGAACGGCCTCTCGCCGCGCATGCTCGCGCAGGGAATTGCCGAACGCAGCGGCCGCGAAAATATCGGCGAAGTGTTTCTCTCGCCGGATGCCTTTGCGCATCGCACTGCGGAGGCTTCCATCGCCGAGCAGCTCGGCGATGTCCTGACGGCCAACGGTTTGCCGCGACCCGCGCCCGCCGACGATGACCGCATCGGCGGCTGGCAGTTTATGTACCAAATGCTGGAATCGAATGTCTGGGTCATCACCGAGAATTGCACGAAGCTGATCGAATGTATGCCGACGCTGGTGCGCGACCTCGGCCGCTCCGAAGACATTCGCAAAATGGACGGCGACGATCCCGCCGATTCGGCGCGCTATGGTTTGGTCTCCGGCGGAAGAATCGCCGGTGTTGCGACGGCCTTCGCGCCGTCCAGGGCGGGGCAACCCCCGCCCCTAAAACCGCCGGGGAGCGGCACGCATTTCGTCACGGGAATGCCGCTCGCCGAACAGATCAAGCGCCAAGTCAGCGCCACGGATCCGACGTCTCAGGCGATTCACTACCAGCGCCTGGGAGCCGAAGCCCGCAAACAGTTCCGGCCCAAGCCGTTGCCGCGCCGGCGTGGGTAGCACAGACTTCAGTCTGTGCAAGCATCGACTTAGGCAGGTTAAAAGCGCACAGGCTGAAGCCTGTGCCACTGGTGCTAAATGTTAGATTGGCTCCGCGAGCTAATGCAGATTAAATACGTGGGACTTCTGGAAGCGGACGTGACCCGGCTCAGAGCCGAGAATCGCGCGCTAATGAATTCGCTGCTGGGTACGGCGGGATTTCCTCCAGTTGAGTTTCCCGAAGCGCCGAAGCCGCAGGCGCTGCCACGCGTGCGCAAGCGAAGCTGGCACCAGATTCAGGCGTGGCGCCAATCCGGCGCCGAGCGAGACGCGGCAGATAATTTAGAGCTTGTAGGGGCCAGCAAGCCGAACGGCCGCGTGCCGCACAGTTGAGAGCTAGCCGCGTCTTGTTGGCAAACCGTCGAGTGGGTGGCCGCCTCAGTCGCCCAAATACATTTGCCAGACGTTAGAAACTGTCTCGAAGCGCGGCTGCGTTTTGATCATTTCGACTTTTTGTTGCGGCGTGTAAGCCCCCGGTTTCTCATCCGGCGGACGGAAAGGCGCGACGGTTACGTACTGCGTCGGCGCCAAAACGTAGTTCAGAGTGACGCGATAGAAGCCCTTTCCCGGAAACACGAAGCTGTCGGACGGATCGCCAGCGAAGGGGTAGTCCATCTTCTCGCCCGGCTGCAGAACGATAATCATGAAGTCCATAACGGGGCCGGTTACGGGACAGATGCCTCGCACCTGGTCGTAAATATGCGGCGGGAGCAGGCGTCCGCCGTGATCCGTGATGCGCCAGAGGAAGCGCGTCTCCTCGCCAAAGAGAAAGGGCGAGCGGACGGCCACAGGTTTGTCCGAGCGATTCGTCAGCGTCACTTTAAAGTTCAAATCGTCGCCGCGGCGGATATACCGCGGGCCGGAGATTGTCAACTCGATGGGTGAGGGGGCGGCCGCAGCGGGCGTAGCGGCGCCAAGTTTTGTTTGGCCGGGCGAGTAGCCAGGAACGCTGAGCGCGATCAGCAAGGCAACCGTAGCCGATACCAATCGGCGCATAGGAAGCTCCAGTCTCAGACTAGTGAAATTGTATGCGGCTGTCATCAGTACGAAAGGCCTATGGCCTCACGCGCCGCATCGACGGCAACTCGAGATTCCAGGCATCCGACGTGGCCTGTACGGAGAGGCTATTTTCCATCGCGGCGCGTTGATCCACGCCGAGCTGGCTCAAGTCCCATTGCGTGTCGACTCTCGACGGTTGACGTTTGCCCCGTTCGTCGAAATAGTAGGTCGCGTTCGGTGGCACGTAGGTCAACGTCACCGCTAGATGGTACGTCCCCGCGCTTGGGAAGCTGTAATCATCGGAAGGGCCCGCGGGAATCGCAAATTCGTAGCTCTCTCCGGGGCCGAGAATGAGCACGTCGTCGTCGTGCAAGAAATGCGCTTTCGGGTTGTCGCCGGGAACGGTGCCGCAGTAGCCGCGCATTACAAGCTCCATCCCAACGGGCTGGCCTTTGGCATCCGTGACCCACCAGTCCCAGTTGGCGTTCATCAAGAAGCCCTGGCGCACAAAAAGGACCAGCGGCTCCGCAGATCGGTTCGTCAGCAGCGCCGTGTAACGCTGCAGCTCGAGCGACTTGCCAGGCCGCACCGTGGTGGGGCCGCTGAGCTTGATTTCAACTTTGGGGAGTTTGCGCGGAGAGCGGCGCGCATCCTGGGCTCCGTGCTTCAAGAACGGCATGCACACGCACGCCATCAGGACCAGGGTTGCAAGCGGGGGACGCAAGTAGGGAACCTCTCTTCGCATCACTATAGGATCCTTTCGGTTCGTCAGCAGTACCAAAGTTTCAGCACAACAAATTCAGCTGGGATAGGCGAATGAGCTTCGACAACGACAACAGGATTGGAACGATTCCGCCGGGTTTTCTTGCACCGGCTGACGGGAACTATGCGCCCGGGACGTTGCAGAACCTCATTCCCGCGGATTCCCTTGACTCAACCGGAACGATGGGACTGAACGGGATGGTGGACGCAGCGGAAGACAATCGCCGTGAAGGCAACACTCTGCCCGTAAGGGCACTGCACGCCGTGCCCTTCCCAGGCGCCATGGTCGATCTCGGCCCAAACAACGAGCGCCTCGAAGACCTCAAGCCAGAGCTCGTCAACGCGCTGCGCGAGCTGGTGCGCCAATATCGCCAGGAAGGAATCGTCGCGCGCCGCAATGAAATTCGCAGGATTCGCCAGGCGCGCCTCTTCTGGCAAGGTCTGCAGTACGCCTGGTGGAATCCCACCGACATGAACTGGCATATGCCGTACGAGAATCGCTCCAGCAACGACCGCGAACTCGAGGACATGCCACGCTACCAGTTCGTCACGAATTTTTATCAAGGATTTGGACTTTCGTTCATCGCGGTGCTCTCGCAGGACGTTCCGAGCGTGCGCTTCTACCCGCAATCCGCGCAGTCGCTCGAAGATATTGGCGCGGCCCGCGCCGCCAGCGACGTGGCCGACCTGATCGAGCGCAACAACGAAGTCGAGCAGCTTTTAACCAACATCGGATATTTCCTCTGGACCGATGGAAAACTTGGCGCGTATGTGCGCTACGTCGCCGATGGCCAGCGCTTCGGGTTCCATGAAGAACAGTTGCTCGCCGCGATCGAGATTCCGCTTGGCGAAGACAAGTATGTTTGTCCAAATTGCGGCAAAGAAACCACCGCAGGAAGTTTTGAAGACCGAGACGAGGACATGGACGCCTCGGTTGTAGGGGCGCAGCATGCTGCGCCCCTACAGGCGCCTAACTGTCCCGGTTGCGGCGCGGAAATGACGCAAGCACATTTGCGTAAAGCCGAGCGTGTCACCGTGCCACGTGTCATCGGCACGCGCCGCGTCCCGAATGGGCAGGAAGTCATCTCCATCGCCGGCGGCCTCGAGCTGAACACTCCCGTTTGGGCCAACGAGATGCACGAATATCCCTACCTGCAATGGCAGGCGGAAGTGCACCGCGCGAAGCTGAAGGCTGCATATCCGCAGGCAGCAAACAAAATCGAAGCCGCGCCATCGCAAGGCCCCGACGACGTCTACGCGCGCGTTTCGCGCATCAGCGTCGAGCAAGGCTTGCCGACGATTCATCCCGGCGACGCGCTGATGAACTTGATCACGTTTGACCGCACCTGGCTGCGCCCCTGGGCGTTCTATTCGATCGAAGACGAGGCGGTTCGCAACGAGCTCCTGCTCATGTTCCCCGACGGTTGCTACTGCGGCTTTGCCGGCGATGTCTACTGCGAATCGCGCAACGAATCGATGGACGATCACTGGCGCGTCTTACACGCGCTGCCTGGCGACGGCCAGAACCGCCCGAGCGTTGGAGATTCGCTCGTGCAAGTGCAAGAGCGCTACAACGTGCTCTCCAACATGCAAGCGGAAACGTACGAGTACGGCATTCCGCCGATTTACGCCGATCCGCAAGTTCTGGATTTCGACGCGCTCGCCAATCAAACCGCGGAGCCTGCAGCGCATTTTCCGGCACGCGCGCGGCCGGGCCAGCCGCTCGCCGCGGGGTTTTTCCAGCCGGCGCCGGCGCAAGTTCCTCCGGACATGATTCGCCACCAGCAGGATTTGATTGGCCCAGTAGCGCAATTCCTCACCGGGCTTTTCCCCGCGATTTTCGGCGGAAACATGGAAGACGTAAAGACGGCGTCAGGCTACGCGCTGGCTCGCGATCAAGCTATGGGCCGCCTGGGCCTTGTCTGGCGCCGCACGAAACAATTTTATGCCGACGTGCTTCTGCTCGCCGTCGATTGCTTCCGCAAGAACCGCCCAGAAAACGCGGAAGTCCCGCTCCTCGGGCCGGATGGCGTGCTCGATGCCCGTCTGATTCGCACCGCGGATTTGAAAGGCAACATCTGTGTCTACCCCGAAGCGGACGAAACGTTCCCGCGGCTGAAATCGCAGCAGCGCGCGGTGTTGCAACAATTGTTCTCCCTTAATGATCCGCTGATCCAAGAAGCGCTAGCCGAACCTGCAAACATCGGCTACATCAAAAATGTCCTCGGCCTCACCGAACTCGTCGTGCCTGGCGAGGATTCCCGCAACAAGCAATTGCGAGAAATTCAGCAGTTGCTCGCAAGCGCGCCGATTGTGATCTCCACGCATCCATCCGACGCAGCGCACGTAGCGCCGGGCTTTTGCCCGGCATCCGCGGAGGCGAATGAACTGGAGGCCCCCGATGCATCGAACGCGGCGACCCAAAATGCCGCCTCAAAGGGCGGCGCGACACAAACCGCCGCCAATCCCCATCAGCCACAGGTATTGGTGCTGCCCTCCGTGCCAGTCGATCAGCTTCTCGATGACCACGCCGTTGAATTCGAGGAATGCAAGCGCTGGGCCAACTCCGAAGCCGGCCAAGCTGCGAAGATGACCAATCCCGCCGGCTTCGCCAACGTCCGCGCCCACGCCGAAGCGCACTTGCGCGCGATGAGTCTGTCCGCAAACGCTAGCTCTGGCAACAACGGCACAAACGCCCGTGTATCGGCAGCCCCGCCAAAAACGAAGGGGAAATAATGCAAGCTGCAAACCAACAAAGCGCGCCCGGCGACAGTCCGCGTGCGAACGGCCAGACTCACTTGCACGATTTGTTCGCGCTGTCGGACGAGCAAATCCTGGAGATTGACTCGGAACCGCAAGACGTCACCGTGACCGATAATGTAACGGAGGGCGACCGCCCTGCGGCAGTTTCGACCGATGCAAACGGGAACGCATCGCGCGCAGTCGCTCAAGCGCAGGATCCAGCGCAAAGCGTACAGGCAGAAACGACTGTGCTACCTGAGCCGCCTGCGTGGCTGGCTGAAACGATGAACGATCCGCAACGCGGAACCGAGGCGCGAGCACTTTGGGAAGGCGCGCAACGTGCGGAGAGGGAAGCGGCGTCGTATCGCGAAGTGTTTGCAAGACCAGAAGAAGCGCGAACGGCTGCGGAACGAGCGCGCGTGCTTGATGATATAGACCGCGCTTATTTTGCGGGAGACGCGGCGCAGCGGGAGCAGCTCGCGGCGATGATGATGCGCGAAGATCCCGCGGCGTTTCGCGAAATGGTCTTCGAGGGATTGCGCGCGCTGGAACAAGCAGGCACGCCGGTTAGGAACCGGAGTTTGGCGGATGCGCTCGGCCGGCCAGCAGCCACGCCGGCAGCAAGCGGCACGCCTCGAGAGAACCAAGGGCAAGCAAGCTCAGCATCTACTGCGCAAACCAATCGCGGCGCAGCGCAACGTAACGATCAGACCGCTTCCGCCCAGCAGGCGCAACTTGCTGCATACGCGGCTTTTGAAAAAGCCGCCAACGAGGACTTGGAGCGCACCGTTGGCAACGCGATTGAACGCACACTCGAACAGGCTCTGCCTGCGGCGAACAGGCCGGATGGCGCAGCTCTAAAAGGGCGCATGGCAACGGCGATCCGCCAGGACGTCGAGAAAGCGCTGCAAGGCGATCGGCAGCTTGGCGAACAAATCACACAAATTTTATCGGCGAAGCGGCTCGATAGCGAAACGCGCGCGCAGGTCGTGCGCCTGATCGGTGAGCGGGCGCAGCAACTTGTTCCCAGCGCAACAAAACGCGCGCTGAATGATTGGACCCAAACAACCTTGGCCGCGCACCGCGGCAAAAATGAACGTACCGACACGGTGTCAGCAAGAAGGGAAGTGGCGCCGGCAGCGCCAGGCTCCCGCGATGCGCAAGTGCATGGCGCGCAGCGCAAAGACGCCGCCCGCTCGGCCCGCGCTGAAGGCAGAGAGCCCTCGAAGGGCCGCATCAATTACGGAAAACTCAGCGATGAGCAGATTCTCGATCTGTGAGAAAGATTTGTGTCCAACGAGACTGGCGTTAACGCAGCGGCACGATAAAGAGCAGCACCGCGCCGAATAGCGCCAGCGTAATGAGCATGAGCGAAAGAATTCCGCCGATTCCATAAAGATACGGCGTGAACGATTTGGATCGGCGCAGCATCATGAACCTGCCGGAACAAAATCTGAGCAGGTAGATGCCAAGGCCGGTCAACAACACCGAAGGGATGAGTCCCAAGATTTTCATTGGAGATGTGGACCGAGTTTTTCTGTAGCCTCCATTGAAGCGGACCGCGCTCGAACGCGCAATCCGAAGTTGCCGCGAGGGCTTCTATCAGTACACGCAACGCAACACCCGCAACTCACCACGCCCAAACGATTTTCGGCGTCTTCTCAAGAGACGCCTTGCGATTCCACGGAGTCGCGCACTCACTCGGGCAATCGGGCCTTGCAGTGGCGCGGCATGCTGCGCCACCACAAGCGGCACAGCCGGCGCGAGATCTCGGAGAACGCAGCAATCATGTTGGCCGCTTCGCGGCCACCCTGAAATCATAAGGAGAACAATAGATGCCAGCACAAGCAAACGCGAACGTCGTCGCGTTGCAACTCGAGAAGGTGCGCGACAAAGTGCCCCTGCTCTATGAACGGGACGACATTTTACTCACCATGATCCAGCAGCGCGGAGACGTGGAGAAAGTTTCCAGCCGCAACATGCGCCTGCCTTTGCAGCTCGTTCCGGGAGGCAAAGCCGGCTCGTACAACGCCGATGGCGGCGACCTGGGCCGCGGCTCGGGCACCTCGTACGACGTCGCGCAAGTCTCGCCGATTTTCTTCCGCTTCGCGATTGAAATCACGAAGCTGGTCGAGTACGCCACCACCGGCCGCGAACGCGCCATCGAAAATGCCACCAAGCGCGAAGTCGCCAATGGAATGAAACAGTTCCGCGCGTTCCTCGACAAGCTCATGCAAACCGCCGGCAACGGCGTCCTCGGCACGATCAATTCCATCGCCAGCACTACGTTCACGATGGCCGTCCCCAGCGGCGCCGCGCTCGTCTATCCCGGCCAGACCATTCAGATTTACGACACCACGCTGACGACCAACCGCAACGTCGCCGCCGGCGTAACCACCACCGTGCTCAGCGCCGATCCCATCACCGCGCAAACGATCACCGTGGACAATGTGCCCACCGGCACCGTCGCCACCGACGTCATCGTGCACGACGGCCTCACCGGCGCGCAGCCCGTGTCGCTCTACGGCATCAAGTACCACCAGAACAACGCGACGACCGGCACATGGCTCAATCTCAACCGCGCGACCTATCCCGTGCAGTTGCAAACGCCGCGCGTCAACGCCGGCAACGCCGCGCTCACTCCCTCCAACGTTCGCCTGGCCATCAACAAGGTCAGGAAATCGCTGGGCATCAACCACATCTCGAAGTTGATCGCTTACATGGCTGTCGAGCAGGAACACGCCTGGGAAAATCTCGGCATCACCGTCAGCCAGATCATCAAGGAAGGCGGCGAGAGCGGCGGTAACGATCTCGATCTGCTCTTCAGCGGTCGCAAAACGATGAGCGGCATCCCCATCAAGTCCAGCGTGAACGCCGACCAGACCCGCGTGGATTTTCTCGACCTCGCCCACTGGGGCCGCGCCGTGCTCAAAGACATCGATTTTTACGAAGTCAATGGCAACACGGTGTTCCCGATCTACGGCGCCAGCGGCGGCATCGCAGCCAGCTACATCTTCTACTTCGACACCGCGTTTCAAGTGTGGGACGACTCGCCGCGAACCGGCGCGTTCATCGACACACTAGCGCGGCCCAGCGGCTACTAGAAAACCGAGGTAAAGGAAGTTCAGGAAGTAGAGGAGGTAAAGGAAAAGAACCCAGCGTCCGGCGATGTTCCATGCGCGGAGGATTCCTAATCCTTTACTTCCTTTACTTCCTTTACTTCATTTAACTCCTGCACCTGCGCCTCCTTTATCCGTCAATGATCCGCATCCTTCGCGAAACGCACGATACGCCGGATAACGTGGCGCAACGGCTCGAACGTGCGGGCGGCATCAACCGGTTCGGCGAACCCAATTACCGCGCCGTGTGGGGATGGGACCGCCTCGCGTGGATTGGCGGAACATTCGTCGAGCACGATCGCGTAACGGGTTCGTTGTTACGCGAAGTCGTAGAGCTGCGGCAGGAACCGAAATATCCGGCGGTCAATCGCTGGCACATTGAGCGGTGGGTGCCTCCCGAAGTGTACGGCTCGCCGCGTTTGTGGTACGCCCAAACCATCGAACGCGAAAATGGCGTGAGTATTCCCGCGTTAGGACCGTATCCATCGCGCGGAGAGTACGAACATTGCTTCACCCTCGAAGGGCCAAGCGGCGAATTTATTCAACTGACGCCGGCCGCAGCAGAACACATCGCGCGCGCGATCGAGTTTTCACGCCGCTTCCCGCGTTCGCGCAAAAAGCGTTCTCTGGATGATCAAGCGCAACGCGAAGAATGCGGCTACGAATCCTGGGCTTACGACCAGCTTGATGACGCCGTTCCAGCGTTTCACAAACAACCATTCGTCACCGTGGCCTAACTGATGAAACGGCTCGAACTCAAACAATTTGAACTTTGGATCAAGGGCATTGCTGCCGCGGCCATCAGCGGGGCCGCAGGCGGCGTGCTCACCGGATTTGCGGCCGTTGGTATCGATCCGCAACATTTCAATTTGCAAGCGGGCATGGGCTCAACTCTGCGGATCGCCGTGGCAGCGGCGTTAATCAACTCCGTGATCGGCGTTGCCGCGTACCTACAGAAGTCCCCGCTCCCGGATGATCAAACACACGGATGAACGCAAAAGAAAATGGCGCCCACCTGGCCGCCCTGAATTCGGCGCTGTCATGTTGGGCCAACCGGCCTAGCACAGCCCCCTGTCGCAACCAGAGTAGCACTGGCACTGTCGCCGGGGCTTCGACGTCGCCAAATCGCAACGCCAAACCGCACAGCCATGAGTGCTTGTGCTACGGGAACTCACAATGCCAGTCGTAGGATCAAGCGCGTACAACTCGGCCGGACAGATCACCTCGCTGGTACGGTCGCTCCTGAATGACGCCCAGGGAAATTTGTTTACGGATACCATCCTCTTGCCGTACGCCAATTCGGCGTATCGAAAAGTCCAGCGCGCCCTCGGAAACGCGGGCGGCGGCGGCTTCATCCAGGATGATGCCTTACTTGTTGTCACTGCCGTAACGGAAACGGACGCCTCTCTGCAAGTCGCCATCACCGACGCCACCGCGCCTCCCAATCAGCTGCCGACCGATCTTCTGGTCCCGCTGAAAATCTGGGAACGCCCCAACGGCTCGACGGACGATTTCCTCGAGATGGTCGACGTCTCGCAACACGGCGGGCTTCCCTCGCGCGTTCAAGACGTGACTCTCAGCCTCTGGGAATGGCGCGCCGATGGCATCTATTTTCTCGGCGCGACACAGGACACGCAAATCCGCCTGCGCTACGCCAAAGCGTATCCCGACTTTACGGACTCGACTTCGCCGGTGCTGATTCGCAACGCGCAAGAAGCCATCGCCTACGCAACGGCAGCACTCGCAGGCTGGGCCCGCGGCAGCCCACTCGCCGAAAAATGGGACGATGCAGCCGCCGACGCGATCGAGGATCTCGTCAGCGCGGCCGTCCGCCGCGAGCAACAATCCGCGCGCCGCCGCCGGCCATTTTCTTCACGCAACGGCTATACGCCATTCTGAAGAGGGAAGTCGAGGAAGTTCAGGAGGTAAAGGAAATAGAGGAGGGGGGCAGCCAAGCGGATCCCTCAATTTCGCGAGATTCTTCCTTCCTTTCCTTTCCTTCCTTTACTTCATCTACTTCCTTAACTTCGCGTTAGGGCGATACAAATTTCACTTGGAGATCATCATGCCCATCACCATCACGCTTTTGCCGAGCAACGAAGACGGCTCCGGCAGCAACTTGTTCTACGCCATTGGAACGCTTGCGTTCTCCGGTAGCTATCCCACCGGCGGCGACACGCTGGATTTCACCACCGTCGCCGACAAACTGCCGAGCGACCAAATCATCCAGGTTTTCGCCGACAGCCAAAACGGGAACTCCGGCTATTACATCCCCATCGCCGGATCCGCCCTCAACAATTGGAAACTGAAAGCCTTCACGGGTGGCGGCACGGAAATCAGCGCCGGCACCTATCCGGCAAGCGTCACCACCGACGTGGTGCAAGTGACCATCACCGCCAGGAAATTGCAATAGCTCGCGATCGAACAAACGAATCCACACTTCCGCCGAGGCAGCCGCATGTTACGATCAAAAATCGAGTCGCGCTTCACGCGCGCTACAACGATGACGTTTTTCTGGGCATTGCTGGCGCTCGCGCTGCACGTCCTTCCTGGGCCGGTGCAGTCCCTTCGCGCCCAAGGCTCGCGCAAGGACGACATCGTCTTCAATTCGCGCGGTATCCCGCTTGCCGGAGCTTCCGTCCGCGTCTGCGCCATGCCCGCGTCCGGCCAGCCGTGCACCCCGCTTGCGCTGATTTATTCCGATGTTGGCCTGACGCAAGCGCTCGCCAACCCCACCACAACAGACGGCCTCGGCAACTACTCCTTCTACGCGGCGCCAGGACAATACGAAATCGAAATTTCCGGCCCGAGCATCACCGACAAGCAAATTCCCAACGTCATTCTGCCCAACGATCCTTCCTCGCCCACCTTTAGCGGCGCCGTCAGCGCGTTCTCGCTCAGCCTCGGCGGTAACCTCACCGTCTCCGGCAACACCACGGTGGTTGGCTCGCTGGCCAGCGGCACTCTCACGCTGAACAACCAGGGCACGCCCCCAGGCGCCGCCAGCACCGGCACAGTGAATCTCTACACCAAGTCCGCCGACATGCGGCTCTATTACAAAGATCAAACTGGCACGGAGATCGGCCCTCTGGGCCCCGGCACCGGCGCGCAAACGAACGTCGCCAACACCTTCACCGCGCCGCAAAGCATCGACGCGGACTTCCACACGAAAGGCCCCAACCCGTTCTTTGATCTTGCGCGCTACGGCGCGTACACCAGCGGCACCACGCCTCCGACGATCACTTGCAGCACGGCGGCAGGCAGCAATCAGATCACTTGTTCCGGAGGCACCAGCGATTTCATTGTCGGGCACGGAGTTGCCATTCCAACCGCCGGCGTCGCGCCTACCATGCTCGCTCCTGGC
Source organism: Candidatus Acidiferrum sp. (assembly GCA_049794595.1). Taxonomy (GTDB): domain Bacteria; phylum Acidobacteriota; class Terriglobia; order Acidiferrales; family UBA7541; genus Acidiferrum. The sequence goes on along the minus strand of JBARCY010000439.1, from coordinate 5,945 downwards.
GCCGCATTTCCTGTTTCAAGCATCAGCGTGGCGAGCAACGTCGCCACCGTGACTCTCCCAAATCCTGCCAGCTTCGCACCCGGCTCCAATGTGGTGATCGCTGGATCGAGCGACTCCGCTTTCAACGGAACATTCGCCGAAGCGGGCTACTCCAATGCGCAAGTTTTTACATTTAACGTGACACATGCAAATTGTGCCCCATGCACGATCGGCAGCAGCACGACCGTCATCGCGCAAACGCCTAGCGTCGTCACCCCGCAGGGCATCCTGAACGGCACAACAACATGGAACTATGAAGTTGTAGCGGTCGGCTTCCACGGCGAATTAAGCCCGGCGAGCTCTGCGTTCACAACGACAACCGGCGCCGTAACCCTCGGCATTAACACCGCTACGATCGCCGCCAATGGATGTTCCGAAAGCAACGGCGTCGTCACTTTCACAACCACGGCCGCGCATAATTTTCAGAGCGGCGTCCCCGTCAACATTCCCCGCGGCACGACTGGCACCGTAGGCGTCGAAGGATCCTGGACGATTGCTTCAACTCCAACTTCCACCACGTTCACGGTGGATATTGCGACACTTCAGAACGGAACCTACTGTTCCGCGGGCGGCACTGCCCAAGTCGTCGCCAAGAATCTCGTGCGGTGGACGATGCAGCCTTACGCGGTCATGGGCTACTACATCTACCGCTCGCAGGGCGCCGGACCCTACTCCTTCGTTGGCGTCAGCCAAGGAATGGACAGCGCCTTCATCGATTGGGGACTCCCCACCCCCGCGCGCCCATCTTATGTGCCGACAACTCCGTCCGCGTCCGCCACCAATGGCATCCTAGCCACAACCATCACGAACATCACCGGAAATACCGTCACGCTTGCAAGCAACGCTGTCGCGACGGTAACGGGCGCGACTGTCTTTCACGACAACACTCCGAACGTTTTATCCGTCTGCGCGTACAGCCCGATGAACGCCACCGGCGGGACGATTTTTGTCCCGTCCTCCAACCCGCAGGGCGCGCTTTATGTTTTCAACTCTCCCATGAATCTTGCGACCGGCTGCCCGCAAAACATCCGGCTCGAGCTTGGCGCCCAAATCCTCCTCAACTATCCAATCATCCCCGGCGCTTCAAATGTCGTCGAAGGCACTAGCCAGGGCGCAGGAGGCAACGGCGCAGGTCCATCCTTCGGCCGCTACGTGACGACTCGCATTCTCGGCAATGCCTACCCCATGTTCTTGCTCGAGCCCGGCTCGAGTAGCGACGCCACGTTTCAAAATCTCAACGCCGAATGCTCGCAGGCCTATCAGAGCTGTTTCGTTCAGGACCAGGACAACACGGGAAACAACGTCACCACAATCACCTACGACAACGTTTACATGACCGGCGGAAATTACGCGCAGCCTTTCAAAATGGGAGGCGGCTTTAATTTCACTTTCCGTTACGGAGGAATCGGCACAGCGGCGCCCGGCTGGGGCATTCCGCCCTCTCTATGGGATGTTGTGGACATGGGCCTGGGCGCTTTCACCCAGCAACTCGGCGGCATCCTCGATTTCTATTACACAAACATGGGCGGCGGCGAATGGCTCTTTGATACGGCCGGCGCAACCGGCCTTGTCGGCGGAGTGGGCCACGCCACATTCTACGAAGTCCTGAACGAAAGCAGCTATTACCCCTCGCTCCGCTTCAACACCGGCACCAACACCATCAACGCCATCCGCATTGAACGCATGAGTTACGCCGACCCAGTGGGCGGCCTCTCGACTCCGATGGTCGATCTCACTAACGCTCTCACCATCAGCAACCTGCGCGTCATCGAGCCATTTTGCGCGACTGGTTCGCAAGCCTTCTTCTCCGGAGCACCGTCGGGCGGCATCGAGTTTCTGTCCGGTTTCAGCGGTTGCGGAACGGGGCTGCCCTCCACGAGCCAAGTCATAAGCACTGGCCTCAACGGTCCGAGCCCAGCGAGAACCTTCGCGAACGTAACCGTCGGAGTGACCGGCACAGGCCAGTTCTTTTCTCCGATGTCCATTCCCGCCGCGCCGGCTTCCGCTATTGTCAGCTCTGGCGGCTTAGTTCCTGTAGGCACGCACGCGTATTCTGTAACCGCCATCGACGCAAATGGGAAAGAGACCACGCTTGGTCCGACACTCTCCGCAACCACGACGAGCGGCAATCAGACCGTTACGCTAACGCCGCCCACGCTGCCCCCAGGATCGATCGGTTACAAACCGTATCGCGATAGCTTGCTGCTCAACATCACGCCATGCTCCACCGCCTACATTACTGGCACCACGCCCTACGTGGACACTTCTGCGGTCGGCTGCAACAACAATCCACCTGCGACGAACACCGCCGTTACGTCGGCGCTTAACTCAAATGGAATCACCACCTATCAACTCAAGATGGCGAACAATTTCACGGACGTCGTTTCGCCCGCGCCGTTGACTGCCACCCGCACGCAAACCCTCCCGGATGCCACCGGCGTCATTCCAGTATCGAGTTACCTCAACAGTGCCTACGACAACGCCACGCGAGCCAACGCCGCGATTGGCTCCAATTGGACCGTCACGCAAAACGGCCTCAACATCGCCTCGAACCAAATTCAGGGCACTACAACGGGCTCGAACTCCGCCTACTGGAACGCGAACTCATTCTCCATGGTGCAATTTGCCCAGGCCACCATCACGGCGCTCAACGGCACGACCGACTTTCCCGGCGTCAGCGTTCTCGCCAACGGAACAGGCGGCAGCTCCAACTTTTACGCTTGTCTCGAAAACGCATCGAACATTTATCTCCAGCGCGTCGTCAACGCAGCCGCCACCAATTTGACCAGCGCCGCGTCCACAGGATCGGTGGGAGATATTTTGCGGCTGGAAGTGGCGCCTGGCGGCGTGCTCACTTGCTACAAGAACGGCACTGTCGCTCTCACCTCCACCGACACTCAAATCACTTCGGGCTTGCCCGGTCTGATCATCTCCGGCAGCGTTGCCACGATTAAAAATTGGTCCGGCGGCAACTTGCATCCTCTGGCGCATCTGGATGCCGAGCAAGATTGGACCAAGCCCCAGCATTGGCTCGCAAACGGCGGCGTGTGCACCATGAGCTCGGGCACAAGTTGCACTTTGACATTCAGCGAGCAGCCATCCACTCCGGCGCTCACTCACTGTCTCGCGCAAGTGCAAGGCGCAACCCCGATTGCCGCAGCCTGCAGCATTTCGGGCACGACGGTAACAGTAACCGCCGCCAGCTCAAACTCGGCCACTTGGGCAATCTTCGTCTTCTAAATCTGCTCTATCTTCTTAAGAAAAGTTTCCTTGACTCATCTCAATTTCTCGAAAGGCAATTCCATGGCAACGGCAACAGCAACGGAAAGCAGCACGGTTTCGCTCGTCAACATCTCGACGGAAAAATGGCCCCCGCGTCATCGTACCTACTTCGGCTCGCTCGTGATTAGCTCGCCTGAAGCCGGCCAACCTTTCGCGATCACGCTCATTCACGGCTGCAAGGGCTTGATCGACATCGGTGACAAACGGTTTATGGATTACCGCGTCACGGCGCGGGAAGTTGCTGAAGACATCGCTCGCGAACTCAACGGCGATTCCGGCGAGGGAAGTTTTCATGGCGTCTTTGTGGCCGCGAGCGAAATGCCCACCGAAAGCGAACTCACCGACGCCCGGCGCCGCCTCGAAGAATTTCATCGCCGCCTCGTCGCTTCCGCCGACCTCGAATGGGAGCGCACCCGCAATCCCATGTTCATCACCGATCTCGAGCGCCGCGCCGCGCGCCAGCTCGGCCTTGAAAAACCATGGGTCTACGATTCCAAGCCGCTAGCGGAGTGCCCCGTCTGCGCGGAAAAAATCAAGCACGGTGTAGCCGTCTGCAAATCTTGCGGCGCCATCCTCGACCGCGACAAAGCCGCACAATACGGCCTCGGCCCGCATGAAAGATCTCGCCGGGACAAATCAGCGAGCCAGGACAGGCCAGGGAATCAGCCGCAAGAAGCAGGGAAGTAGCGCCGCAGTAGCACAGGCACTCCTGCCTGTGCGTATTTCTTAGTCTTTCGTCGAAGATAAGAATGAAAAATAAAAAAGGCGGCGATTTCTCGCCGCCCCCTCTGCAGCCCTGTACTGGACATGTCTGAGACGCTGGAGAAGCCTAGCAGAAAAATAGTCTACGTCGACGAATCACAACGGCTCAAAAAGGTACCAATCCTTCGTGCCGTCCGCCCACGAATGTCTATCGATTCGGCAAATAAAAAGGCGGCTCCAAAGAGCCGCCTTGTGTGATCCCAGTTTCTGGGCACGCTTGACACGCAACTTTATTCTACCACGTTTCTAAGCCGCGTTGAGGACAGAGCGGAGAGTGGGAGACTCGAACTCCAGGGGCTGCATAGCAACCCTCAACGCGTGTCAAGCGTGTCCAGTACCCCCACTGGAAGCACTCTCCGAAACACGCCTGCAGCTGCGTGTATATCATACAAGTAGCTAACACTACAAGAAATGTCTACCATCGGATCATTGGACGCACCCATCGAAATCTTCGGCGGCCTGGTAACAGATATGTCTCCCGCCGACCTGCCCCACGGGGTCTCGCCCGATTGCCAGGACGTCGTCTTCGGCAACGGCGGCGTGCTCACTCGTCCCGGCTTGCAAGCCCTCTTCGGCCCGCTCGTTGCCAATCCAACCATCAACTACATCAAGACCTACGAAACCTTGAACGCCACGCTCCGCACCATGGTTCTCGACTCGAACGGCGTCCTCTACAAAGAAACCACGCCCGGCACTCTCGCCAGCATCGACACCGGCCTCACCCCCAACTCTTACGGAAATTCCACGACCATCTTTGGCCGCGAATACCTCGCCATCAGCGACGGAAAAATCGGCAACGATTTGCCTCGCCAGTACGACGACACAAATTTCGATCGCGTCAGCCAAAGCGGCCCCGGAGCGGGTCCAACCGTCGTCGACGAAAATGTAATTTCCACGGTCGCTGCTAGCCCGAATGGCGCCACTCAGCCCGCCGCGGTAACGATCGCTGCCAGCCCGGCCGGAGCCACCCAGAACGGTTTTCTCGTCACGATCACCACCACCGCGCCGCATGGCCTCTCCGCCGGGCTATCCGTGACCGTTGCAGGCGTAGGCATCGCCGCCTACAACGGCACATTCCCCGTTGTCGCTGCGCCCAGCAACACGCAATTCACTTATATCGCTGGTGCCAGCGGCCTCGCAGCCTCCGGCGGCGGAACGTCATCCTCCGCGACCGCCACGATTCAAACGACCGCGGCGCATGGCCTCGTCGTCGGTCAGCTTGTGACCACCAGCGGAATCGCCGTTGCCGCCTACAACGGTACTTTCACCATCGCTTCCGTTCCTGATTCCACGCACTTCACGTTCACCGCGAACACGGGCGGCCTGGCCGCATCGGGCGGAGGAACCGCCGCCGCGGCAGGCAGCGTCGATACGGGCGTCCACCAAGTCTGCGTAATTTTCCAAACGCGCCAGGGCTATCTCACCGCGCCAAGCCCCGCTACGACCTGGACAGCCAGCGGCGGCCTTCGCGCCGTAGTCACCAACATTCCCACCGGCCCATCGAATATCGTGGCGCGCATCCTGTGCTTCACCGGTGCCGGCGGGGCCAGTTTTTTCTACGTCGGCAGCGGCGCCTCTCTCTTCAGCGGAAGCATGGTGATCAACGACAACACCACCACGTCCTTGGCCGTGGATTTTTCAGACGCCATTCTTCTCGCCGGCACCAACGTCGATAATCTCTTCAATCTCATCGAACTCGGCGATTGCTCCGGCGTAACCGAATATTCCGAGCGTCTTTCTGGTGGGGCGAGCGCAACAAGATGAACAACTGGTTGAACCTCGGCTTCGATGGCGGGTTCACCGGTCCCTCGTTCCCGCATTATCCCTTGGGTTGGACGCCCGACGTTGTTTTTGCGCCCGGC
>JBARCY010000438.1:0-8745 GCA_049794595.1 Candidatus Acidiferrum sp. | reverse complement strand
TTTGCGGCTTTTGCGTGGCTGCGGTGCGCCGCGTGCGCCAGCAGTTTCGCCAGCGCGGCACTCTGCAGCCGCGAACCCACCGCAGCGGACGCCGTACGCTACTCACCGCAGAGCGCCAGCGGCGGCTCGAAGAGTTGCTGTCGGAGCAGCCCGATGCCACGCTGGCCGAGTTGGGGGCGAGTCTGGAGCGGCGGTTCCGGACTTCCACGATCGATCTGTGGCTGCGGAAACTGGGCTGGAGGTATAAAAAAAACTCTGGCCGCCTGCGAACAAGAACGGCCCGACGTGGCCGAAAAAAGAGCGCAGTGGCATGAACAGTTGGTCGCACACCCCGTGCAGCGCTTGGTTTTTGTGGATGAAAGCGGGGCCAACACGAAGATGACGCGGTTGCGCGGCCGGGCCCTGGGAGGACGAAGATTGGTGGGCCGCATTCCCTGCGGGAACTATCAGACCAGCACGTTGATCTCCGGCATCCGCTGGGACGGCCCTTGCGCTCCTTGGCTGTTCGAGGGACCCATGAACGGCGAAATGTTTTTGGCCTGGGTGGAGCAAGGCCTGGCACCCGTTTTGCGGGCGGGTGAGCTGGTGATCCTCGACAATCTCGCCACCCACAAAATCCGGGGCGTGCGCGAAGCGATTGAAGCGCGGGGTGCCAGGCTGCGGTACTTGCCGCCCTACTCTCCGGATTTCAATCCCATCGAACCGATGTGGAGCAAGATCAAACAGGTGCTTCGCAGCCACGCCCCTCGCAGTGACGAGCAACTGCTCCTAGCCGCCAAAGCCGCCTTTCAATCGATTTCGTCCGCCGATTGCAAGGGCTTCTTTTTTAGCGCCAAGTACGCTACATCATTTATGGAATTGCTCTAGCTCCTGACCAAGAGGCATTGGATCTAATCCATCCTATACTGAAATTTCATGAGATCAATTTTATGCAGAGCGCGAGGGAACGTGAAAAGGTTGCGCAAGCCTCTGGTGAGTCCTTCAGTGCTCCGAATCGACAGCGAGTTTTGCACGGCGAGTCGTGCGACTATGGCACGGAAATTAACAGCCTGAAGGTGTTTTCATTTTTGACATTTGTGGGCTTGCATCTGCCGATGGTAGTTGATTCACCCTTGCGGGATTTCAAGAAAATCAACACTCCGTAGCTCATGAAAATGCAAGAATGTCATTCGGAAAATAACTGCCATTTTGTCGCCCAGCACTAGAGCCCGCGGGTCTTTGGCTATAGCAGTCTAACGCCCCTATATGGATTGCGATAGATCAACTCCGAAATCTGTTGTGGACTGATTCGCAGCGTTTGCGCAGGAGCGCGGCCACTGCTTCCGCAACGGGATGAGCGGTCTCGATTTTAGGAAGAGCGACAAGCATGATCTCAGCCAGCTCAGGCACGCGGCGCCTAACCATCGGTTTGGCGAGGGCAGCTTCTTCAGCCAATTTCTCGAAATCTCTCGGAGTCACTCGGTCCGATGAATATTCGCCTCCGATTTTCATGGCCATTTCCTTGCTTAGTTCGGGGTAATACATCGTGCTGACGACATCGTAGAGGGGCGCGAGCCTGATTTCGAGATTCGCCGTTCCGATACCGTGGTAAAGAAGAGAGAAATTCTTGCCGTGAGCGTCATTGTTGCCGACCAAATAGTTGAATATGACTGCGTCCAGTAGACGGGCGAGGTCGATGACCGGCGCACTGGAAGCTTCGCGCAGGAGCCGAAAACATTGCTTGAGCGACGGCCCGCCTTCCTTCTGGTATTTCATCTCTGGAACGATATTTTGCGCCTGACAGAAATCTTCCTGATGAAGCCGTTCGAGGAACGTCGTTCCGTCCGAGTGGCGGTGAATCCTGTCATAACGCTCTACGACGAGGTACTGGACGCCGTCCACTGTTCTGGTCTCCACCTTGGCGGCAGGCATGTCCATCGCCGCAGCCAACTTCATAGCGAGCGCCTCGTTGAAGACAACGCCGACGAAGTGTTCCATGCCTGGTTTCAGGATGTGTGTACTGGGTGCGCCTCCAAGGGGTAGCGAAATTTCATCGCCTTCGATCCGCACTGCGACTTTGTCCTGGGCACCAGCAAGTGAAAGACGAATCCCTTTTTCTCCGGCCAAAAGCGGGCGCTTCGGCAGTTCCTTGAGTATTGCGGCAAGCTCGGTTGAAGAGAGCGTTCGGTAGCTATAGTCGCGTTCGGGTAGCGTCTGGCCCGTCGGAAGGAATGTCACCGCCCCCGCGCACTCGCCGCCGATCTGCTCAAGCATGGCGAAGTCGTTGCGTGCGCTGATGCCGAGATTGCGGGCAATGATTTCGCGTTTATTCTCGTCTGGCAAGACTCCGGCAAAAAAGCCTCGGCACTCCTTGCGCGTGAAACGCTCCTTTCGCAATGGCAAGGATTGCGACAGCGGCGTGGGGTGTGGCTTGTTAAGCCAGGCCTCGACATAGTCAAATGCCATTTGACCGCCATCATCCTGAATCAGGTGACCGACAAGCTCGTGGTGCAAGTAGACATCGATGGTCTTCGCCATGCCCTATCCTTGCTTCGGAGAGGCCGCAGGGGGCGTCAAATGGAGCCTGATGCCAAGGGTTTGGAGCACGGTGAGAGCCTTTCCGATTTCGCAGGTTTCCTTACCTTTTTCTAGATCAATGACGAACCTAAGCCCCGTGCCTGAGGTTAACGCGAGATCCTTCTGTGTGACGCCCAGACTCTTTCGGGTGTCCCGGATAAGCCTGCCGATGTTTTTAGGCGTGTATTTCATAGGTGGTTTCTTGGGTTACCGTACGGGAACATTATGCCTGATTCTTGTGGAGAATCAATAAAATATTACCGTACGGGAATATGGAGGGCGCAATTCCACTCTCGGAGTCAAAATATTCCCGATCGGTAACACAATTGAGTTCAGGGCTACTCGGTCCGGCAAAGAGGCGATTCATCTCTCTCTTGATTTAGCTCGCTAAGACGCGAACCCAGCATTCACGATTTTAATCGTGACATCCTCGCCGCGCCATCATTAGATCGCTTGCTCGGGTACCCTTTCGGGGGTCCCTGGGGCTTGCGCGAGGCACGCGAAAAACTTTGCCGCCATAAGTGAAAAAAAACAGGATTTTGAGTATTAGGCAGGTAAGGGAGACCGGCGGAGACGCATTGCCGTTCCACGCCAGAGCTTCCTAATCTCGGGCAGCGAGCGAGCGTCTGTGACCTCGGCTCCTGCCCCAACCTACTAAAGGAAAAATATGAAACAAGGCATACGCACTAAGAAGTTTAAGAAACCAATCACCACCGCGGTACAAAAGACCGATGTCGGGTTCGTTGTAGCGCTAGTAAGGATGTTCAGCGAAGTAGAACTCCACTTGACACCAAGGCAGATTCGAGCGCTCGCCAAGCAAATGCTCGTTCTTTGGCTTGGCGTGAAGAGACCCGCCCGATTCGTCCGACTCATGAATGGGTTCTTCGAAAGAGCAGAAGACCTAGGCCTACCAGCTGAAAAAGTTGCGCTTCTTATGGCCCGTGAACTCGGCGATGAGTCAGTTGCACGTGCCGACGGATAAATCGGTAATCCCGCAGCTCCCGCCGCGTGGTTCCCAATCGGAGCCGCACGGCAGGTGGCTGTTGGCGCCTTATCAGATATTATCTTTTAGAAACTCAGATATTAAAAGTTCCGATCACTAAGTCTCTCCTGCATTAAATTGAATTCCTCGCAATCTCTATGAATCGCTAGACGCCTCGCGAGCTCCACGTCATCTTGCGACAAAAGGATTCACAAGTTGAGCCCTCAGCCGGGGGTTAGAGAGACGACTTGCGATTGGGACCGGGTCCAGGGCTGAGTGCTGCAGGTGCTGGTAGGGGAAGGCCGGGAATCGCCATGCCGCATGTATTGCTGGCCGAGCCCGACGGCTCGATGCCGACTTGTGAGAAAGCCCCGGCGAAAAATTCGGGGTATCCCACCTTCCGGCCATCGCGGAAAACTGGAGGATCCGAATTATTCTGCGAACGAGATGTTACCGCTGATCTCGGCGGGAGTTGCGCGGCTCTATTCGGGAATCGAAGTGCACCTGAGGAATCCTCAGTTCGGCTATATCCTGAGTAACATTGGGGCACAGCTTCAGGCATTGCGAGGGCTCGCCGATTCGGTTCATCGGAGGGAAGAAGTGAGAGAAAAGATCGGCTGGATTTTACGAGACTAAATTTCAGTATGTTTTACGGGAACTTCTAAGGTGCTTTGATCAAGCCATTCAGAAAACCTGGGGGAGGGGCCGTGGGTTGAACGCAGGGTGGCCGATCGCCAAGCAATCTTAGCAATTATTTTCGCCGGGAAGTAGGGACGGGATCATAAGCGTGGTTGGAGGGCAGCTTCTATGAGCGCCAAATATGTCGAGACGTGGGGAGTCATTCGCCCGGACTGGATGATCGATCTGCTCACAGACGGAACTTCCAAAAGGCAGTTCAAGCTTCTTTTCTGGAATGGCAGAGAACACCACGTTGGGGTTGAACTGACCCTGCACCCCCCGGGCGAACCGAAACCGAGAGTGCTTTATCCGCCCAACGTCGAACCGACCCTCGCCCAAGCCATCCTTTTCCCGACCCAGGTGACCCCATATGGTTCCGTGCGAGATCTGTTCGAGGCAGCCTGCGAGGTCCTCAAACGATTCAGCGGGCTGCCCGACGCCGACGCACGCCTTCTGACGTATGCCGTCTTTGCCAGTTGGGTCGTCGAATTCACCGAAATACCCGTTAGTGTTGCGTTGGTCGGGCCCCCGTCACCCGAGCGGCGCCAGTTACTCCGCGTGTTACGTTGTTTGCTTCGGCGCGCTCTGCTGCTTGGCGAAGCTAGCCTTGCAGGAGTCTCCTCTCTGCCAACAGAGATTGCGCCTACCCTTCTTATCGAGCGGTGCGAGCGGTCGCCACAATTCCGAAAATTTCTGGAGACGACCAGTTCGCGAGATGCGCAGATTCTATCGAAAGGACGAGTTCTCAACCCGTATTGCGCCAAGGTCCTGTGCATCGAGGAGCCGCTGAGCGACGCCATGCCGGGTTGGCTCATGATTGACCTCCCAATAGCAGACACGAACGGTCGTCTTCCGGTTCTCGACGCAAGTGCGCAACGGCAGCTCGTTGAGGAATTCCAACCGAAATTCGAGATGTTTCGCCTCATGAATTACAGTTTGGTTGGCGCATCCGTCTTTGATCCTCCCGGGCTCAGCTCCGAGGCACGTGACCTCGCGCGGTGTTTGGGAGGCACTGTCGCGGGAGACGCTGAACTCCAGGCGGAAGTCGCCACGCTTCTCAAAGAGCAAGACCACCATGTTTACACTGAGTCGGCGAACGAACTGCATTCTGTGGTGATCGAAGCGTTGCTCTATTGTTCCCACCAGCCCAAGAAGGAAAGTATCGGGGTGGCTGAACTCACCAGCACCGTGAACAACACTCTAGAACGACGCGGCGAGTCGCTCGAGATGAACCCACGCGCGGTTGGCAACATCTTGCGGGCTCTGGGTTTTTCGACTCAGCGGCTGAGCGCAACCCGACGCGGAATCGCCCTGCTGAATTCAATTCGTCGACGAATTCATCAGCTCGCTTCGAAGCATGAGCTTCTCAAAACTGACTATCGATCCACGGGATGCGTTCAGTGTGATGAGGTAGCGTCGGACGAAGAAGCGAAATTTCCTGATGAAGTATCACGCCAAATACTCGAAACTATGAGCGATGAAGAACTCAGGGGCCTATTTTAGTACGATCAGCAACGCTGCACGTTGTGCACATTGGGTACGTCGTGCACGTCAACTGCGCATGACTTCTCGGCCTCACCTGAGCTTTCCAAACACGAGCGTTATATTATTAATATATAATATAATTATAATTCTACTGCACACCTCCAGATTGTTGAAACTCGGGGCGAGCTCTCAGTTAGTAGCCATATCCGCCAAAGAGAAATACGTGCAGTCCGGCTGCTGAAGCGCCAAGACACTAACACTAGCCTCCAGGTCCATCTTGAATCTATTCATCTGTTGCAGGCCAATCTCCCCTGGTTGAAGCAAATTCTAGATCCCTCTGATCCTCGAGGTTCGGACACATAAGATACTCAAAGCCGTTCGTCATCGTGTGGCGGCACGACGTAGACCTGTGTGCCATCCCTCAGGGCTGCGCGAATCGCAGGCTCAAAACCGGCCTTGCCCTGATCGGGATCGTCACTCGCGAATGAGGGTTTGCTGGCGCGCAAGAGCCCATCTCACAAAAAAAGAAGCGCCCCGGCGAAGTAGCCCGGGGCGCTTCCGTTTTTCGGTTTCGCAGCCGCTAGAAGATAATCTTCAATGCCAGCTGCAGATTGAACGCCTCGCCCGGCCCAATCCCCGGCGCGCCGTTGTAGTCCCCAATCGTATCCGCCGTCACGCCGAGTCCACTCGACGCCAGGCAAACGCGATTGGCTTGCAGCGGGGACAGCGGGTCAGAAACTCCGCACCCGGAGTTCGGCGGCGCCAGATTGATGCGGTTAAACAGATTGAACAGTTCGATCCGGAACTGCGTGCTGACGCGTTCGGTGATCTTGGTGTTCTTGACCACCGAGAAGTCCACGTCGCCGAAGCCCGGACCATACAGGAAATTGCGCGAAAGCGTTCCGTAAGTCCCAGGCGCCGGCGCGGCAAACGCGGCTGGATTGACCCATTGCACTCCGCTCGCGCTGAATGCACGGGATACTCCCGCGTAAGGATTTCCAATGAGGTCGACTCGTTGCACGCCTTCGCCGGTTCCAGTCGTGTCAACGTTTGTGGTGATGTTGAACGGCTGGCCGGTAAGGAAGGAAAGCAGGCTGCTCAGTGTCCACCCGGTCGTAAGCAGCTTCAAGCGGGAACCATTCGGAAGGTCATAGTTGAGCAAACCGGTAAAGTTCTGCCTCGTGTCAAAATCGCTGTTGCCGTAGTCTCCTTGAATAAAGAAGCTATCCTGCGGTGTCGCACCACGATAGGCGGTCATATCGTCCAGCGCGTGCGCCCACTTGTAGGTGAACTGTCCGGTAAAGCGATGCCACCGGCGCGTCTTCAAAACGGCTTGCAGAGAGTTGTAGTTCGAGTTCCCATTGCTCTCGATCTGGTTGATGATCCCAAAATCAGGGAACGGGCCATAGTAGGGCCGGGAAGATTGCACCACATTCCCCGTGGGATTAAGTCCCGCTTGGTTGATATCTTGCGTTGTTAGCAGCCGGTGCCCGGCGCTTCCCACGTAGCCCACCTGCAAGATTAGCGAACTTCCCAATGCCTTCTGGACGTTCAGGCTGTAATTGTAATTGTAGGCATTTCGGAAATCCTGGCCGACGGAAAAGATGTTGTAGACTTGCCCGCACCCGTTACCCGTCGGGCAAACGCTGCCCGCCGCCGGGAAAATAGGCTGGTTGGCCACAATCGTGCCGCTCAGCGGCGCTACCGTGTCTACCGGGCTCGGTCCGGCAGGGTTGCCTTCCAAGCCATTGGGCGCTCCGTTTGCCGGGCGGTTGTCCAGGAAGGGATTCAGGTTTGGAGTATCAAAATAAATTCCAAACCCGGCGCGAACAACCAAGTCGCTGTTTTCCTTCGGCCGATACGCTACTCCCAGCCGCGGCGCGAAGTTCTTGAAGTCCTGCGGGTAGACGGAACCAATTTCAGCTCCTTGAAATACCAGCCCGCCCTGGCTGGGAATAAACACAGAAAGATCCTTCTGGTCGTCTCCCAGTGGGCCTTCATAATCCCAGCGCAGGCCATAGTCCAATGTCAGCTTTCGTCTCAGTTGCCACGTATCCTGGGCAAACAAGTTGAACGTTTTCACAAAGACGAGCCGCGTAGGATCTCCGAGCGCGATGCTCGAAGTGTCGGGGTTTAGATAACCGGCCAGAAAATCCGCAAGGCTCTTTACGTTCGGGTCCGTGATCGTCGGATCGTTTGCCCAGGGCCCTTGTGATCCGTCGAATTTCAGATTTCCCAAGGCATGCCGGTGGTAGAACTCCTGCAATTGCGCGCGCCGGAACTCTCCTCCAAACCGGAATTGATGCTTTCCGACCGTATAGGAGAGTGCGTCCGTCAAATGATTGCATAACAATGTCGGCTCCTCGACCCGAGTAAACTGTGGTTGTTCGACGACCATAGGCTCGGGAGAAAGGAGCCGGACATGATGATTATAGGCGTAGATTACCACCCGAGCTTTCAGGCGATTGCATTTTTTGTGGAAGAGACTGCTGAGTGTCGTGAACAGGAACTGAACCACAGTGATGGACAAGCAGAGCGATTCTATCGAGACCTAAAGCAACGAGGAATCCGCGTGCGAGTAGGCATGGAGGCTACCGGGTATTCCCGTTGGTTCGAGCGACTGCTGGCCGAGTTAGGGTTCGAAGTATGGATGGGCGATCCCGCGGAGATCAAAACCAGGCGAGTGAAGAAGCAGAAGACCGACCGCAAGGACGCCCAACTTCTACTCCGGCTGATGCGGGAAAATAACTTTCCGCAAATCTGGGTACCAGATCCGGAGAACCGGGATCTGCGCCAACTGTTGTGGCATCGACATCGCTCGGTGCAGATGCGGACGCGGATCATGAATCAACTGCAAGCGTTGGCTATGAACGAGGGCTATCGCTGGAAGAAAAAACTATTCAGCGAACAAGGACGAGGAAGTTGTCCCGCCTTTAGTTGAAACCTGAAAGAGGAAGTAGCGGCTCTCGGCCTGGACTCGGATAGAGTCCGGGATGAGAACTTTTCTTTGGAAAAGGAGAGCCGCTATGGCCATGAGATACCAG
>JBARCY010000437.1:0-18835 GCA_049794595.1 Candidatus Acidiferrum sp. | reverse complement strand
TTGCTTCCGGCTATAAATTTCATCTGGATGGGCATTCTCGCGATGACCAGAACGGCGATTATCTCCTCACCGAGGTGACGCATTCCGCTTCCGTTGGAGATAGCTATTCCGGATCGGGCGGCGGCTCCCAGGAAATCTACAGCAACCAGTTTCAGTGTATTCCTCTCGCCATTCCTTTCCGTCCGCAGCGCGTCACTCCCAAGCCCGTCGTCCAAGGCCCGCAAACCGCCGTCGTCGTGGGGCCCTCCAAGGAGGAAATTTATCCCGACAAATACGGCCGCGTGAAAGTCCAATTCTTCTGGGACCGTTTAGGCAAAAAGGACGAGAACAGCTCCTGCTGGATTCGAGTCTCACAGCCTTGGGCAGGTAAAAACTGGGGCGCCATCAACATTCCCCGCATAGGACAGGAAGTCATCGTCGAATTCCTCGAAGGCGACCCTGATCGTCCCATCATCACAGGCCGCGTCTACAACGACGACCAAATGCCGCCTTACACTTTGCCGGACAATATGACCCGCACCACCTTTTTGACTCGCAGCACCAAAAACGGCGGCTCGAGCAACTGGAACGAGCTGCGCTTTGAAGATAAGAAAGACAACGAACAAATCTTCATGAACGCCGAGCGCGACATGGACCTCCGCGTCGAACACGATTCCCGCGAATTCGTCGGCAACGACCGCAGCCTTATCGTGCAAAACGACCAAAAAGAAAAAGT
Organism: Candidatus Acidiferrum sp.; assembly: GCA_049794595.1. Lineage (GTDB taxonomy): Bacteria > Acidobacteriota > Terriglobia > Acidiferrales > UBA7541 > Acidiferrum. The sequence continues at coordinate 18,120 of JBARCY010000437.1, read as the reverse complement.
CGGCGGCGAACAGGACATTCAGATTGCGAAGGACCAGAATGAAAAAGTGGGCGGAGACGCCTCGCTGAACGTCACCGGCAATCAGAACGTGCAGGTTGGCCAGACGATGTCCTTGCAAGTCGGCCAAAATCTTCAGGAAAAATCCGGCCAGAACTACGCACACGAAGCCGGCATGGAAATCCACCTCAAAGCTGGCATGAACGTCGTCATCGAAGCCGGCATGGAATTAACCATTATGGCTTCCGGAAATTTTATTAACATTGGCCCCGCCGGCGTCGCCATTTCCGGAACGTTAGTACTTATTAACAGCGGTGGCGCCGCAGGTTCCGGGAGCCCCTCGAGCCCGACAAGCCCGAAGCCCCCCAAAGACCCCGATACTGCCGACGACGGCAGCAAGGGCGGAAAGATGTAGATGCCGGGCTTTAGCCCGGCCTGTGTGCCATAGCCTTTGTTACTTAACTGTAGTTAAGTCGAATACGAGAATTAATTTTTGTCCGTCAACGTAGCATTTTAGGTCTCGGAGCACGGAAAGAATGCCGCCAGCAGCTCGCACAACCGACATGCACGTTTGCCCGATGGTCACCGTGCTGGTCCCGCACGTCGGCGGTCCTATCCTTCCGCCTTGCGAACCCACTGTCCTGATCGGTTTTCTTCCCGCAGCGCGTATCACCGACATGCTCACCTGCGTCGGCCCCCCGGACGTAATCATCATGGGCTCGCCGACGGTTTTGATCGGTGGCCTTATGGCCGCTCGCATCGGCGACCCCACCGCTCATGGCGGCGTAATCGTCCTCGGCTGCTTCACCGTCATGATCGGCGAAGCTGGCGTTCCTGTACTCTCTGCACCCTCTTCGCCACTACTATTGGATGGAGGCAGCGGAGCGGCAGGGGGCAACGACAAGCCAACTGCCGAAGCCGCAGACAAGGCGGTCCTGGATAAATTCGGGGCAGACATTCCCGAGACCGCGAAAACTCCGAGCGCCGGTAGCGCAACGGTGCTCCAGCCTGATAGTGATTTCAAAGACGGCCTGAAGAGTCGGCACCCTGGCATGGAAAAGAACTACGATTTGAACTCAATTTATGGCGAGTCTTATCAAAAGAAGATTTTTGTTAATCAGGACAAGAATTATGCCGGCACACTGTATCACGAGGATATTCATCACTACAGTAGCTCAGCATTCAAAAAGGGCTTCGGGAAATATAAAGGAGTTAAGGTCAACGAGGGGGTCACTGAGTACTTCACGCGCCAAGTAACCAGCGAGAATCGTGCGGGACACTATGACGTCGAAACAAAGGTCGCCGAAAAAATTGCCAAGGGGGTCGGTGAAGATACGCTTAAGAAGGCTTATTTTCAGGGAGACGCGGAATCAGTCCAAAAGGTTAAGGATTTTCTGGATAAGTAAAAATGAGAATGGGCGTTAAATCGCTCTTTGTAGTAATTTTCAGCGTCGGAATCAGCTTCCCGTTTTCATTCGGATGTCGAGGGGATTCGGGCGCACGCACAGGAGATCGAACCATGCAAGGAGATTGGAAACAGGCAGCGTTGAATCACGCCGTCCAAAAAACTGTTCTTGCGATCACCGCTGCCATGTCAGCGGCCGAGGTTGAGCAAGCCAATCAAACCTACCTCTTATTGTTTCGCCACGATTTGGATGCCCTCGGAGAGCTGAATCAAGAAATCGCCATTTCTATCTTCGCTGACAAACTCGCTCAAAAACTCAACCAAATCGCTCCGCTCGCGCTCGATGGCAGAAGAAAGCTGTTGCAGGAAGACTCATTCGTGTCGCGAGTTATGGAGATCAGTGATTTCGTTGAGCGAATTGGACAGAATCTGATAAACGGTGAGCCATTGACACCAGACGTCAGATCGAAAATTGTCCAAGCCCGGAACAGTCTCAATGAGTTGGCTCCGAAGCTGAGGGCTTTTAGTTCTCTTGACCAGCAAACAGGACTCCAGATTTCCGAATCCCTTCTGGATTGTAGATTCATCCTCGAAGGCGGTGAACCATCGAGTTTGCGCCTCCATAAGTACAGCGATTATGTGAAACTCCAGAAGACCCAATGAGGGCGCGTTTATACCCGCAACATATTTCGGCTGCGCGGGTCGCTGGTTCGACAAATCTGTTTTTCCTGCCAGCCTGATCCCGGGACTTACTCTCACTTTGTGGAACCCTAACTCGGATTACTTTGTTCCTAGCGGACAGAAGTAACAAGGAGAGTCCGGCAGTGGCGCTCAACCTGGAAGTGAAAGCTGGCCGGTTCGCTGGCCGACAAATCACGCTCGCGAACGGACAGTCCATACTCATCGGTCGCGCGACGGAGCGCGCGCAGTTTGCCGTTCCGCATGACAATTTGATGTCCGGAGTGCACTTCGCCGTCGAGTGCGGCCCCAAGGGCTGCCGCGTCATTGATAAGGGAAGCACCAACGGCACATCTCTGAACGGCACAAAGATTCAGGAGGCCGGGCTCGCCAACGGGGACGAAATCAAGTCCGGCCAAACCATTTTCGTTGTTCGCATTGTTCCCGATGACCAGCTCTCTGTACCCTCTTCCAGCCCGGTCGCTGCTGCTCCAAGACCGCCAGCGCCTGTCGCTCCTCCAACTTCCCACGCGAGCCAACAGCCCGCTCTGAAGATTGGCAGCTGGGCTTTTCTCAAGATTCCCGAGCGTTGGCAAATCCAGAAAGGTCTTGGCATTCAACAAATTGTCAAAGACGCTTTCCCGGCCAGCATCGGTGTAATGGAAGAACCGCTCGCCCCCGGTATCACTCTCGCAACGTACATCGAGGCCCATACTAAAATGTTCCGCGAACATTTACCTGAACCGAAAATCGACGTCGCTGTCCTCCCCGGTGTCCGCGGTGCGGAGGAAACCATCGCGCTCGATATCCGCTTCACCATCAAGGACGGCGCGGCCGTTTACTGGCGCCGCGTTTATGCCCGAAGCGGCGCTACTCTCGGCGTGCTTACGCTGACCACTCTCGAAAAGGATCTTTCCGCCGTCCGCCCGCTGTACGATTCCGTGCTAGCTTCAGTCTCCTTGTTGCCCAAAGAATAGGCTCAAGGTTCGCGTGTATCACTCGCAACGAATTTCTCTGAATCATTTCGCGTGACCTCTCATTCGTCTATGATTGGACGCGCGGCGAAAGCGCGCGGCACAAAAAGCAGGCTCGGACTGAGAAGAAATGGGCGTACTTCTGGAAATTAAGGCGGGGCCGTTTGCCGGCAAGAAAGTTGCCGTTGTTACGGGGCAGACGGTGACGTTCGGCCGCGCGGAGGGTCGCGCGCAATTTGCCCTGCCCGACGACACGTTTATGTCCGGCGTGCACTTTGCCGTCGAGTGCGGGCCGAGCGGTTGCCGCGTGCAGGATCGCAAGAGCAGCAACGGCACGTTTCTGAATGGCGCGCGCATCAAAGACGCGATGCTCGCCAACGGCGACGAAATCAAGGGCGGCCAAACGGTTTTCATGGTGAAAATCGTTGCCGACGCCAAACTCGCGTCCTTGTTGCCAGTCCAAGAAGTTGTGATGCCTTCTGTAGTGCAGCAGCGCGCTCCCGCGGCTGAGCAATCTCATCCCGCCGGGAAACCGACTCCGCCTGCAATTTCTCCCTCGATCCAGCCTGGAGAAGAACCAAGCGCTGCGCCTGCCAAAGTCGTTCCGCAGCCTCCATCGCCGAGACGCATTCCCGCTGCGGAGCCTCCTATGCCAGCGCCGCCGTGTCCATCCGTCGCCAGGCCTGATGCTCCAGCGCCTGCGGCGCCGGGGGGCTTGCAGAAGTCCGGGGAGCGGGCTGCTGCGCGCGGCGCAGGAAGTTCGCGAAGCGCGGCTTTTTCGGTGATGGGCTGGTCCTTTCCTGCGGCGCCTGCGGAATGGCAAGTGCAAGAAGGATTTGGGCTTCAACAGTATGGGCACGGGGAATTTCCGAACAGTGTGGCGGCTAGCGAAGAGCTGCTTGGCGGAATTACGCTGCAGCAGTTTGTGGAGTCGCAAATCAGTATGCTGCGTGGATACCTGCGCGACCCGAAGATCGAACCGACCGTGCCTCCTCGAATCGCAGGCGCCGAGGAGAGCTTGGCCGTCGACGTTCGCCACTCAACCAAGGACGGTAAGGAACTCGTCTACCGCCGCATTTATTCGCGTAGCGGCCTGTCCGTCGGCGTTTTGACTGTTACCACGCTAGCCGCCGACCTCCCTCAAGTTTTGCAAAGCCTTCAGCCACTCCTTGATGGCGCGGCCTTCCAATCGACACTCAAGAATTAAGTTTGGACATTTGCCGGGAGGTCTTACCCCGGTCCCGCCTCCCAAGCAGACCAGCATAGTTGCAGCTAACTCTTGGATCGTGCTCGCGGGCGATACTCTTCAATCGTGTCCGGCTCTGTTCCAGAACTTATCCTTCGATCACGTCTACAGGAACAGGTTCCAGAACCACGCAATGGATCGCTCTACTGTAAGGACCCAGTTCTTCGATTCGTGAAATAACGCTGCAATCTCATTATCGAAGCACTCACTCGATTGTTTCCCCGGGTTCGCGAGATGTAAGCAGCTTGTTGTAAGCCTCGCGGCGCGTTAGGCCGCGTTCTTTGGCGGCGAGCTTGAGCGCTTCTTTGCGGTCGAGTTTGGCTTGGTGGATTAATTCTTCGACGCGCTCCGCCAGACTTTGCATGGAGTTCGCGGGAGTACGTGCGTCGGCAGGATCCTCGGGACCGATGAGCAGCGTAATCTCGCCTTTCGCGGGACGGTCCTCAAGCGATTTGAAAAGTTCGGAAAGTTTGCCGCGCCGAAACTCTTCGTGGAGCTTGGTGACTTCGCGGGCGATGCAGGCTGCGCGGTTGCCCAGAACTTCGCGGGCGTCGGCAACGCATTCGGTGATGCGGTGCGGCGCTTCGTAAAGAATGATGGTGCGATCCTCGATGCGCAGGCGCTCAAGAGCACGCCTCCGTTCACCGGCGCGGGCCGGAAGAAACCCGACAAAAAGGAATTCTTCGTTCGGCAAGCCACTCGCCGCCAGCGAAGCAAGAAGCGCTGACGGTCCCGGAACGGGCACGACAGGAACATGATGACGCAAACAGAGCGTGACGAGGCGATGTCCCGGATCGGAGACCAGCGGCATCCCGGCGTCGCTAACAAGCGCGATTTTTGCCCCTTGCTCAAGAGAAATGAGCAGCTCTGGCGCGCGCGTCAATTCGTTGTGCTCGTGATAGCTGACAAGCGGCTTGCGAATCTCGTAGTGATTGAGAAGCTTTTGCGTGTGCCGCGTGTCTTCACACGCAATCTGATCGACTTCCTTCAGTATGCGCAAAGCGCGCAACGTCATATCTTCGAGATTGCCAATAGGCGTGCCAACAAGGTACAAGCATCCCAGGGCGGCATTCGTGTCGGCCGTAGCGGCGCCATTCATGCCCTTGAGTCTAGCATGCGCTGCGGAGACATTTTGTTACGCATGCTATACTTTTTTGTTTGGAGCTGAAGCGGAGGAAGCAGCTGTGCCACTGTACGAGTACAAGTGCCTGAAGTGCGGCCGCCACACGGACAAGATTGAGTCCGTCGCCGGTCCGCATCTGAAAAAATGCCCGCACTGCGGCGGCAAGGTGGAGTCGGTCATCACCGCGCCGGCGATTAAATTCAAGGGGTCGGGATGGTACGTCACGGACTATGCCGGAAAATCGCCCGACGGCGGAAGCAAGGAAAGCAAGCCGGCGAGTGACAGCAAAGAGTCCGGCGGCAAGGATAGCGGAGCCAAGGACGGCGGTGCCGCCGAAGCCACAGGCAAAGATTCAGCGGGCAAGGAGACGGCGTCTAAAGAAAGCTCCTCGAAAGAAAAGAAAAGCGCAAAGAAGAAATAGGCGCGAGAGAAAAACAAATGGCCGACAGTCCACAACCAACAAGCGCAAAACGCAAAGTTCGCAAGGCGGTTCTCCCCGCCGCCGGACTGGGCACTCGTTTTTTGCCGGCGACCAAGGCACAACCAAAAGAAATGCTGACGGTGGTGGACAAGCCTCAGATTCAGTATGTGGTCGAAGAATGCGTTGCCTCCGGAATCGAACACATCATCATCGTCACCGGCAAAGGGAAAAACTCCATCGAAGATCACTTCGATCACGCCCCGACCCTCGAGCGCTTTCTCGAGGAAAAAGGAAAGAAGGATCAAGCCGCAATGGTGCGGCGAATCAGCGACATGGTCCAGGTGAGCTACACTCGTCAAAAGGAACCTTTGGGACTAGGCCACGCCGTGCTGGTTGCCGAAGACCTTGTTGGCGACGAGCCGTTCGCCGTCTTGCTTGGAGACGTGCTGATCCCTGGAAAAAATCCCGCCACAAAACAACTGATCGACGTATACGCGGCAACCGGCGTGGGTGCGATCGCCGTGGAGGAAGTACCCAAGGAAAAAACGCATCTTTATGGAATCGTCGACTGCGAACCCGCCCCGCAGCCGCCTTTTGGCGCTCGCCTATTGCGAATTCGCGACCTGGTCGAGAAACCGAAACCAGAAAATGCGCCCTCGAATCTGGCCATCACCGGCCGTTACGTTTTGCCCCCGCAAATCTTCGACTGCTTGAAGCGCACCAAGCCAGGTGCGGGAAACGAAATCCAGTTGACCGACGCCCTGCGCCTGCTGGCCCACGAGGATGGCCTTTGGGCGTATATCTATGAAGGGGTTTCGTACGACGCGGGCGACAAACTCGGGTTCCTGAAAGCGACCGTTGAGATCGCGCTGCAAAACGAAGAGTTAGGCGCTCCCTTTCGCGAATACCTGAAGACCTTGAAGCTGTAGTTTCGGCTGGCGAAAAGTCGAACATGACGCGAATATTGGGAATTGAATCTTCTTGCGATGAAACAGCGGCGGCGGTCGTCGCCGACGGCCGCGAAATTTTGTCCAGCGTTGTCGCCTCTCAGATTGATATTCACAGAAAATACGGCGGCGTCGTGCCAGAGCTGGCCTCGCGCGAGCACTTGCGGCAAATCGTTCCGGTGGTGCGCGAAGCGCTTTCGCAAGCGGGAATGAAGTTTGGTGACGTGGATGCGATCGGCGTGACGCAAGGTCCCGGGCTTGTGGGTGCCCTGCTAGTGGGAATTACCTACGGAAAGACGCTGGCGGAAGCGCTCGGAAAGCCTCTCATACCCGTAAATCATCTGGCCGGCCATGTGCACGCCGTTTTTCTAGAGGCTCACAAGTCCGGTCGTGCGCCGATATTGCCCGCGGTTTGCCTGATCGTTTCGGGCGGGCACACGGTTTTGTATGAGGTGACTCCAGAAGGTCCAAACGCGCAGGATTTGTCTGGGATTTTGCGTTACCGAAAAATTGGCCAAACGCGCGACGATGCAGCCGGCGAGGCTTATGACAAAGTCGCGAAATTGCTCGGTCTTGGATATCCCGGAGGGCCGATCCTGGATCGATTGGCGGCGGCCGCAAACGGCACGCCTGCGCCCGTTAAATTCGGCCCGACGAAAACGCGTGGCAATCCTCTCGATTTCAGCTTCAGTGGTCTGAAAACGGCCGTGCTCTATCACGTGCGAGAGCATCCGGAATATTCTCCTGAAATTCAATCGCGTGTAGATGCATTACAGCGCGGCGAACGAAAATTCGAACATTTGTTGCCTCTGTGTTCGCCGCAAACGTTGGGATTGGTGCGCGAGTTTCAAAATGCTGTCGTTCGCGATTTAGTCGAGCGCACCATGATGGCTGCGGAAGAACTGAGCGTGGGCAGCGTCCTCGTTTCGGGAGGCGTAGCGGCGAACAGCCAGTTGCGCGCAACGTTTGAAGAGCGCGCCAAGAGCAAGGGAATCGACGTATTCTTTCCGAGCCGCGCTCTCTCGACGGATAACGCTGCAATGATTGCAGCCGCCGCGTACGAACGGTTTCGTGCTGGCGTCTTCGCCGATGCCTCGCTCAACGCCGATCCGAGCCTTGTCCTGGCATGAATTGCCGGAAGGGTTCGAGTTGCATGTCGATGACGAAATTTCGAAGTGCAGCGCCATCTTCGCTTGCGCCGGGAGGGAGGGCCGCGAGACGGGTTTGCGCGTCGCGAGCCGCTTGTTCGGTCGTCCAAGTCTTCACAAACACGGCGTCGCGTACATAACGAAGGCGCTGCAACGTAGCGTCGGAAGCGCCAGCATACTCGTCGATCTGCTTCAGGAAAAAATCCGCAAGGGGTTTGGGGAGTTCGAAAGAGTCCGCCACGTCGCGGCGCGTGTACTCGTAGATCGTCTTTTGCCGCCACGGGTCGAATTTTCTGGTATCGAAGGAGTCCGTCTCCTCGAGGAAAATTTGCGACGTGGGAACTACCACGCGAATGACGGGCCCCGTCGCTGGTCGCACAATCCAAACGGCCACTGTGTGGTTTGAAGTCGGCCAGAAAAGACCGACCGTTTTGACTCCGGCGCGCTCGACCAGGAACGCATATAGAGCCGAAAGCTCATCGCATTCCGCAATCGCCGTCGGTCCAGATGCAGAAGGTCGGCCAATTGCCCGCCACTGGCTCCAGATCCTGTCGGAATTAGGCGGCTGATCGGTAATGCTCCAGTGCAGGTTCCAGAAGCCTGCGTCGCGCGTAGCTTCGAAAAGGAGCCGCACAATCACGAAGTCGGAGTAGCGCACGCTCTCTTGCGCCAGATGATGCGCGGCAAGGAAAGACCGAAAAGCGTTCCGCATCCCTGATGATGTTTCGAGAGCTTTGACCCTCTGCCGGATAGCGCCGATAAACTGCGAGACCGTCATGCCCTTCGCGGCACTTGCGGCATCGCCAGGCTTCTGTGGTTTAGCAAGGACGCAGATCGGAACAACCAGGACGGACAATGCCATGCAAAGGAATCGGCGCAGAATCAGGTTCATATAGATTTCCAGCTTCTTTTATTCTAAGCCCGCTTTCATCGCGGGAACCGTCGAACACGCTCTAGGAGTGCCTGCGATATACTCTTGCGGCCATGAGGAGCCACCCCAACAATCGCGTACAGTTTCAACTTGCCAGCGACCAATCGCTCCTGATTTATTTCGGGTTGCAAGGGAAACTGAGTTCCTCCGAGGCAGAGGGGATCAATTCAGCTTCGCCTCCAAAGAATCAAATCACAATCGAAGCGCATGAATACGTTTGCAAACTCCTGCGGCTGATCCAACTGGATCCTATTCCCGGTGTGCGCAACCTGCATCCTGCTTATTCTTCTCTTTTGATCAAGTTTGATCCGCTCAAGCTGCGGCACGAGGCGCTCGAAGAGGTTTTGTCCGGTCGTCTCGAGCGCTTGGAGAGAGTAAAGTTGCCAGAGCCGCGCCTGGTGGAAATACCTGTCTCCTATGGCGGCGAGTTTGGCCCAGATCTGAAGGGTGTCGCCGAATTGCGCGAGATGACGGAAAAGCGCGCGATCGAACTCCACTCTTCGGCCACTTATCTTGTCTATTTCTTGGGATTCGTGCCCGGGTTCGCCTATCTCGGCGAGTTGCCGAGCGAGCTTGCGACGCCGCGTCTACCAACGCCGCGCCGAAGCGTTCCCGCAGGCAGCGTAGGCATTGCCGGTAGCCAGACCGGCGTGTATCCAATCTCCACTCCCGGCGGCTGGAGATTGCTGGGGCGCACGCCCTTGGCAATGTTCCGTCCCGGGAGGGCAGAAATGAGCCTGCTCTCCATCGGTGATCGGGTGCAGTTTGCGCCGATTTCGCGCGAGCAATTCGCAAAGTTGGAGAACGCATGAAGTTGATTGAGGTGCGCTCCCCGGGGCTGCTGACAACGGTCCAGGATTTGGGTCGCGAGGGTTTTGGGCCGATGGGAGTTTCGGCATCGGGGGCAGCGGATCCTGTTGCCCTGCGCGTTGGAAACCGTCTGGTAGGGAATGCGGAGGGCGCGGCAGCGCTGGAAATGACGCTGATGGGCGGGACGCTGACATTTCCGGACGGGGCAGTAGTTGCTCTCGCGGGATCAGATTTTGGAGCGAGCTTGGACGATGAACGCATCGAAATGTGGAGTTCCATCGAGATGCGGCCCGGGCAGACTCTCCGCTTGGGCGCGACACGCGGCGGAGCTCGGTGCTATGTGTGCGTCCGAGGCGGGATTGAAGTGAAACTGTTTTTGGATAGCGCGTCGACGCACCTTCTGAGCGGCCTCGGCGGCTTTGAAGGCCGGGCTTTGCGCAAGGGAGACATCTTGAAGATCGCACCGGCGGCCGAAAATTTCCGCACATTTCGCAAGAAACAGGTCTTACACCGGGCGCTGGAAAAACTCTCACCGCGAAAAACCTTGCGCGTCACGCCCGGCCCGCAGAGTGATTGGTTTTCACCGGAGGCGCAGGAAAGCTTTTACGAGGCAAGTTATCGCGTGGCGGAAGAATCGAACCGCATGGGCCTGCGTCTCGATGGCCCGGCCTTTTCGATTCCATTCGGGGGAGAAATGATATCCGAAGGAGTTTCGCTCGGAGCGGTGCAAATCACGGCCTCCGGACTCCCGATCATTTTGTTTGTCGAGCAACAGACGACAGGCGGCTATCCTAAAATTGCGAATGTGATTTCCGCGGACTTGAGCAGTCTCGGCCAGCTTCGTCCCCGCGATGAAATTCGATTCGAGCGAGTCGAGATGGAAACGGCGCGCTCTCTCTTGCTGGAACAGGAAAAATTACTGGGATCGAAGGAGTTGATAGCCGGATGAAAAGTGGCCATCTAAAAATCGACTTGAACTGCGACATGGGCGAAATCCCCGAAGCAATCGCCGACGGCACGCAAGAAGCCCTATTGCGTTCGATCACCTCCGCCAACATCGCCTGCGGCGGACATGCCGGCGACGCCCAGACCATGCGCAAGACAATAGAGCAAGCCCTTCGTGCAGGCGTAGCGATTGGGGCGCATCCTGGCTACGCGGATCGTGAGAATTTTGGAAGGCTCGAATTGAAAATGCCCGCGGCGCAAGTCGCCGAATCGGTTTTCGAGCAGGTCGAAGCGCTAGCGGAGGTCGCGCAGAGTTGTGGCGCGGCGGTAGCGCACGTCAAACCGCATGGCGCACTTTACAACCAGGCGGTCCGTAATCGCGAGCTTGCGCAAGCAATCGCCGCCGGCGTCGCGCGATGGAGCCGCGAGGTCGTACTCGTAGGCCTGGCAGGTTCGCCCATGCTTGATGCCTTTCGGGAAGCCGGCTTTATTGTTGCCGCGGAAGCGTTTGCCGACAGGCGCTATGAACCCGATGGCACCCTGCGATCCAGAAAATTTGAAGATGCGCTAATCCGCGACCCTGCCGAGGCAGGTATGCAAGCTCTGAACGTGGTCGAATACGGAGTTGTGACAGCCATGGACGGGAGCAAAGTGGCCGTGGCCGCGCAAACAATTTGCATCCATGGGGACACCCCGGGCGCAACGAAGATCGGGGCGGCCGTGGCCCGGACCTTGCTGGAAGCGAGGGTCTCGCTGAGGGGTCTGACGCGCACATGAAGGTGGAGAAAATAAAAAAGGCGCGCAACTTGGGTTGCGCGCCTTTTTATTTCGAGCTGAAGATCAGGAAAGAAAAAGACCGAGTTATTCGAACTTTTCAGTCATTACCGGGAACTGCAACTTCGCCTTAGCGAGAGACTTCACCACAATGGCTTCGGCGCTCTCGGAAGTGGTGTTCCGCGCCGTGGCCATTTCGCTCACAAGAAGATACTTCGCGCGTTCCAACATTTTCTTTTCGCGGAAGGAGAGGGGCTTGCTGCGGCTGAGGGAAACCAGACTCTTGAGGACGACGGCGACTTCGAGGAGGGAACCGGTGCGCATGCGCTCCGAATTTTCCTTAAAGCGATGCTTCCAGTCGTGATGCGAATTGAGCTTGCCTTTTTCGAGGAAGCCAAGGACTTTGCTGGATTCCGTGGAACGAATCACGGAACGAAGGCCAACGGTTTCTGCGTTCGATTGCGGAACCATGACGCGCAGGCCGCTGGAAACGATGCGAATCATGAAGTAACGTTCGGTTCTACCATTCAAGACACCGTAACTAATCTGTTCTACAAGTCCGACGCCGTGGTTCGGGTATACGACCTTGTCACCGATTTTGTAGTCCATGAATTCTGATGCCCCCTGAGATACTTACAGAGTTTAAGTGTATGTGTTCCAAGAGTCAAGATATATCCCGTGGAATCATAAGGTTAGCGAAAATTAGTTGCGAATTTGGCAGCCGAATTGCTATGGGCGCCGCCTCTTGCCCTCCGCAGTTCGCGCAACGGCTTGCATTTTCGAGAACCGGCAGCAATTCCGGCCATGAAACAATTGTTGCAACCACGCCTTTTCCAACGACAAAACGCGCAACCTCTGACAGCAGTATGCCTATGCGGTAGAATTCTTCCGTGATCCTACTAGCTCTCGACACCTGCGATTCCCGCGGAAGTCTGGCAGTCTTGAAGGACGACGAGGTCTTAAACGCGGTCGCGCACGAGGGCGCCTCTGACTATTCCTCATGGGTGCTCCCCAGCGCACACCAAGCCTTGACGGCCGCCGGTCTCGGCATGACGGATGTCGATGTGTTTGCTGTTGCCACCGGACCCGGGTCCTTCACAGGCGTGCGGATCGGGCTGACCACGGTTAAAGCGTGGAGCGAGGCCTACGACAAGCCCATCGCAAATATCTCCAGGCTGGAGGCCATGGCTTCCGAATCTCGTGCCAGCAACGGTTGTGTCGCCGCCTTTGTGGATGCGCACCGCGAACAAGTGTTCGGCGGCTTGTACCGAACGCAAGGTGAAGGGCTCAGCTTGGTGGAACACGAGATGGTGATCGGCCCTGAAGCCTTCGTGAACTGGGTGGCGGAACATTCCGGAGGTGAGCCAGTGTCTTGGGTTTCACTGGACGCAGAAAGAATCGCCACGTTGAAGATTTGGGAAAAACGCACGAAAAAAGGCGAAGCCGTCCAGACCAGCACGAGCTTACTTGCGCCCGCGATCGGAAGACTCGGCCGCCAACGTGCGCTCGAGGGCCTCCTCACCGATGCTCTCGCCCTGGACGCGGAGTACGTGCGCCGCTCCGACGCTGAGGTTTTCTGGAAAGGCCCGCCAAGCCGTGGGAGTTGAAAGCACCGGCAAGCCAGGCATTGCGGACGTTAGAAAGTTTCGCCCCGAAGACGCCGAAGCGATCAGGTCGATTTCTGAGCACTCTCCCGAAGCTGCGAATTGGTCAAAAGAGAGCTACGTAAAGTTTTCGCAGCAAATCGGCTCACTGGCTCTCGTCGCCGAGACGGATGGAAAGCTCAGTGGCTTTTTAATCGGCAGACTGACCGGAGACCAAGCCGAAATCCTAAATTTAGCCGTACCCGCAAATCAGCGGCGCCGGGGAAACGGCCACGCGTTACTGGCAGCCGCTCATGCCGAGTTCAGCTTGGGAGGCGCGAAAAGCGTCTATCTTGAAGTACGCCAATCAAATACGAGCGCTATCGCGTTCTACGAAAGACATGGCTTCTCCATATCCGGCCTGCGCAAAGGCTATTACCGCGACCCCCATGAGCCGGCCCTCACCCTGGTCAAGAAACTCACAGCCTAGAACCAAAATACTAATGGTTGCCTCTTGACGCCGTAAACCAGAGTGCTATCTTCCGTTCATGTAGTGTTCATAATTCAATCCGCGTAGTCGTGAGGAGGACGCATGGCAACAGCGCAGCGGGCACCTCGGGACATACTCCTCGATTCAGACGCCGAGTATCAGCGTCTGGCCGAGCAGCACTCGAAATACGAAGCAGAACTCCGGCGAATCTCCGTAGCTCCCTACCTCAGTTCAGAAGACCTCCTGGAAGAAATCAAGCTGAAAAAGATGAAGCTCCACTGCAAAGATGAGATGGAGCGGATTGCCCTGCGTATCCGACGTGCGCGGGCCCAGTATTCGCAATAAGCCCGCGACCCCGAAAAATCTGTCGTAGAATGGCCGTGCTCGCTCGCCGGGTTGATGAACCGGACGAGCCCGATGAGGTATATTTCCTAGGGCATGGTCAAAGAGGGCTACTACTTCGGGTTGCCGCTCCTCGTTCTGGGGGCCGTGGCCTATTTGCTCGAGTGGGCCATAGCCGCGCTCGTTTGCGTCTGCCTGGCGCTCTTTGTTTTCTCCTTTTTTCGCGATCCAGAGCGAGTCATCCCCGGCGAGCCTGGCACCGTCGTGTCTCCCGCTGACGGCCGCGTCGTGGTCGTCACCGATGAAGAACTCGCCGGCCGACCCGGCAAGCGCATAAGCATCTTTCTAGCAATCTGGAACGTGCATGTGAACCGCGCTCCCGCCGGTGGAGTCATCACGAACCTGGAATATAAGCCCGGAAAATTCCTCGCCGCGATGCGCGAACAAGCCTCGCTCGAAAACGAACAAAACATCTTCACGCTCTCCACCGATGCCGGCGAAATCGTTTTCAAGCAAATCGCCGGCTTGATCGCGCGCCGCGTGGTAAGTTGGAAAAAGTCCGGCGAGCGTGTCGCCAGAGGCGAGCGAATCGGCCTGGTACGTTTCGGCTCCAGAGCCGACCTATGGGTGCCCCAGGATGCCGAAATTTTGGTTAAACTGGGCGAGCACGTGAAAGGCGGCTCCAGCGTCCTCGCGCGCTGGCCCGCGAAGCAATTGAACCTGCACGTGGATCGCGAACAAGCTTCAGACGCGGAAGCCAGCGTATCCTCAGTAGGAAAGCAAACCTAACTCATGGGCGCAATCGAACAACACGAGATTCCTTTCAAGGAAAGGCGCGTCCGAAACCCGCGTATGCGTCGCGGCATTTTCCTTCTCCCCAGCCTTTTCACCGGCGCCAACCTTCTGTGCGGCTACTACGCCGTCGTGGCCTCTCTCTCCGGCGGCTGGGAAGACTTCGATCACGCCGCAAAAGCCATCGGATTCGCCATCCTCTTCGATTCGCTGGACGGCCGCGTCGCCCGAATGACAGGCACGAACACGGAATTTGGTGTCCAGTTCGACTCTCTCGCGGACGTCGTCAGTTTTGGAATCGCTCCCGCAGTGATGGCTTTTGCTTGGGGCCTGCGCAGCCTGCCCGACCAGCATTCGCAGCGCGTCGAACTCATCACCCAAATGGGCTGGGTCTTCTGTCTGGCTTTCCTCATCTGCTGCGCTTGGCGTCTGGCGCGTTTCAACGTCCAAGGCATGGCGCCGGGCGGATCAAAGAATTTTATAGGCATGCCCACCCCTGCCGCTGCGGGAGTCCTTGCCGCCCTCGTGCACGGATTTAAATCTCCCTTGCAGGATTGGCGCTGGTCCCTGGCGTGGTTCGCGCTCGCGGGATGCCTCGGCGCCCTGATGACCAGCACCGTTCGTTACTACAGTTTCAAGGATATTCCCTGGACGCGTAAGCAGCCTTCTCTCACGCTCGTCGGAATCCTCATCCTGTTAGGCGTGATTTGGAGATTTTCCGAATATGCCTTGGTGATTATCGCTTGCACGTACGCGGTCGCGGGCGTGGTCCTCCACCTCGTACGCTTCTTCCGCCATCGCCTGGTTTCCCGGACCGTGTGATTCATGCCATCGCTCGAGAAGGGCTCAAACCGAATCGTCATCGCCGGTGCTTCGTCCTTGCTCGGCGCGGAACTCCGCTCTTTGCTCGAGGAGAGCCGCTTTGCCGGAGCAGAATTTCGCCTCGTGGACGAAGAAATTGCCGCCGGCGTCTTGACCGAAGCCGGTGGAGAGCCCGCCTTCATTCACCCCGTAGAAGAGGGCACGTTCGATCGAGCCGCGAAAGTGTTTTTTACGGGCTCCGCCGACTTCACTCGCGCAAATCTCGCCGCCGCGCGGGCAGCAAAAGCGAAAGTCATCGATTTATCGGGCGCGACCGCTGCCGAATCGGAAACCGTCAGCTGGTTTCCGAAACTGGATTCCCTGCACGCAAGAAATTTTCCAAAGGATGCCAGCGTTTACGCCATTCCCTCCGCGGCAGCGACGGCAACAGCTTCCCTGGCGTTAGGCCTCTTCAAGCTCGGCGTAGCACGCATCGTCGTGATCTCGTTTCAGTCCGTTTCCGAAGCAGGCCGCGCTGGCATCGAAGAGCTCGAGGCCCAAACGGGCCAATTATTATCTTTTCAAGGAATGGGCCAGCCCGTGTTCGACACCCAAGTCGCTTTCAATTTGTTAGACCGCTTCGGCCCGGCCAGCAAACATAAACTGAGCGCCGTGCGGGAACGCCTGCGCGCCGAAACGAAAGCCTGCCTGGGCAATAAATCGGTCATGCCGGCTTTGCAAGTCATTCACGCTCCGGTCTTTTACGGCACAGCGTTCGCCGCGTGCGCCGATCTAGTCCCCGGCACGACGCTCGAGCAAATCGCCGAGGCCTGCGAAAATGCAGGCTTCATGATTCCCGCCGACGGCGAAGCAGGCCCGAGCAACGTCAGCGTAGCAGGCGAAAAAGCAGCCCATCTGGCCATGCCGGAAGAAGATCCCGCGCGCCCGGGAGCCTGGTGGTTCTGGGGCGCGGCAGATAATATTCGTTTGCCCGCCGCGAACGCGGTAAAACTAGCGGAAATGCTTCCATGACCCGGCCACGAGCGATGACTCTTCTGATGCTTGCTGCGCTGTCGCTTTCCAGTTGCGGCTATCACGTCGCCGGCCACAGTGCCAGTCTGCCGAAAAGCATTCACGTAGTCGCCGTCCCCGCCATCGAGAACAAAACGACCAGCTACCGCCTCGAGCAAAAGCTAACAGCCGCTACAATTCACGAATTTCTAGCCAAGACGTCCTACCGGGTCGTCTCGAACCCCGAAGATGGCGATGCCGTCCTCCGAGGCAAGATCTTGAGTTTGGAAGCCGTGCCGCTGCTCTTCGACACCACGACGGGCCGCGCGACGACCATGCTGGTAACGGTGAAGTGCGAAGTCACCTTCACCGAACGCGCATCTCAAAAGGTGCTCTATCATTCGGACAATTTTGTCTTCCGCAACCAGTACGAAATTTCCGCCGATACTTCCGATCCCGCCGCGCTAAAAAACTTCTTCGAAGAGCAAGGCCCGGCGCTCGACCGCCTGGCACAAGACTTTGCCCAGCGTTTGGTAGCCGCAGTCATCGAGAATTATTAGGAGAGTTTCGCGCATGGCCCAGGTTTCAACGGAAGAATTGCTAGCTCGCCTGGAAAAAGGCAAAACCATTCCGGCCGTGCTCCTCCTCGGCGAAGAACCGTATCTCCGCGATGCGTGCCGCGCTCAACTGATCGAAAGACTCGTCCCCGAAGCCGCTCGCACGTGGGCAGTCTCGCGCTATTCCGCCGGCCGTGGCGAAACGCAAGCCGCGCTCGATCAAGCCCAAACCATGGCCATGCTTTCCCCGCTTCAGGTAGTTTTTCTGGAAGAAGCCGAAGCCATCGAAAAGCTCGGCGAGAAAAACCGTGACGAAGCCGTGGCGCGTCTCGCAGCCTACTTCGACGATCCCGCGCCTTTCACGATGTTAGTCCTCGAAGCGACTGGTCTCGACCAGCGTATGAAGCTCGGAAAACTTCTTTCGGAAAAGACGCTCGTCGTAGCTTGTGGTCTCGGCGAAAACGCGGACCAGCGTCAAGCCGCGGCGGTGGCCTTGGCAAGAGCCATCGCCAAGGAAGAAGGCATCGAGTTCGAAAAAGGCGCAGCCGAAGATCTGACGGAATTCGTGGCCGCCGATCTGATGCGGCTGAAAACGGAGATCGACAAACTCGCCACGCACGCGGGCGAAAAAAAATTCATTACCAGAAACGATGTAAGCACCATGGTGATTTCCGAGAAGACGGCCACAGTGTGGGAACTGGCGGACCTGCTCGTAGCGAGGAAGTCCGCGAAGGCCCTCGAGTTTCTCGACCGTTTGCTGCGCGACGGCGAGGAACCGTTGCCAATGCTCGGTGCCATGACCTGGATGTATCGCAAGCTAATCGAAGCCAGCGAAGTGAAAGGCGCAACCAACGGCTGGCAAGCGGCGCGAGCTCTGGGAATGCGTCCCGAGCAGGCGGAACTTGCGCTGCAAGCATCCCGCAAAATTCCCAAGCCACAATTGCTCGCCGGTCTCGCTGCTCTGCAAAAGGCCGATGACCGCCTCAAACGCGGCAGCGAAGACGCCCGTGCCGTGCTGGAGTTTCTGGTGACCGAGTTGACGGCAGACGGCGCGGCTAAGGCAGCAGCCAGATGAATACGTGCAGCTGAATTTTCGTCGAGCGCAGGATGCTCGAAGAGAAAAGGGGCGGCCGAAAGGCCGCCCC
>JBARCY010000436.1:0-14281 GCA_049794595.1 Candidatus Acidiferrum sp. | reverse complement strand
CGGCGACTTGGACGGGGATGATGCGTTTATCGGCGGTGGCTTGGGGCTCTTGCAGCGTGCCGAGCATGATGGGAACGTTGGGGCCGTAGACGTCGGCGTCCATTAGGCCGACTTTGTGGCCGAGCTTTACCAGGGCGAGCGCGAGGTTGACGGCGACCGTGGTTTTGCCGACGCCGCCTTTGCCGCTGGCTACGGCGACTAGATTCTTTACGCCGGGGATGGGGTGGCGTTCTGGTTGTTGCATTGGAGCTGGAGGCATGTGCTAGGTTTTCTCCGTGGCGAAGTTGAAGAGAGATTTCTCGATTCGCTCGAAATGACGGCGTCTGGAGATTGGAGCGGTCATGCGTTGACGCCGTGGCATTTTTTGTATTTTTTGCCGGAGCCGCAAGGGCACGGATCGTTGCGGCCTACTTTTGCACCAGCGCGCACGGGCTTAGGCGCTTCGGCCTGCGCCGGGCCTGCTTGATATTGCAGTTCTTTTTGCTGGCGCTGCTGTTTGCGCTCCATTTCGCGCGCGAAGGCGGGCAGCCGCTCGGGCGGGGGTTCTTCGGCACGGGCTGCGGCGCTGGCGACGGCGGCACGTGCGCCTCCGGAGCGCGAAGGCTGTGAAGGTTGCGGCGGCCTTGGTTGTCCCGCACCACCTTCGGCTGGCTGCTGGTTTTGTTGCATCTGGATGTGGAAGAGATAGCGGATGGTTTCGTTGTCAACGCGGGCCATCATGTCTTCAAACAAGATGAACGCTTCTTTTTTGAACTCGACGAGCGGATCTTTTTGGCCGTAACCGCGGAGACCAATGCCCTCCTTAAGGTGGTCGAGAGAGAGAAGATGGTCTTTCCACTGCGAATCGACGACATCGAGGATGATGCGGCGCTCGAGCCAGCGCATCAGGTCGGCGCTGAACTGTTTTTCTTTTTCCTCGTAACGCTTGGTGACGGCGGCGACAGCGGCGTCAGCAAGCTCGTCGTGGCTAAGCGTGACGGGATCGGCGCCAGCGGCTTTGGCGTCAACACCAAACTGCGCGTTGAATTCAGCTAGAAATTGCGTGGCGTTCCACTGGTCGGGATGCTTGTCGCGCGGACAGAATGTATCGACCAACTCGCGCGCCAGATCTTCGGCGATGCCGAGAACGTAGTCGCGCTGATCTTTTCCTTCGAGCGCGGAGCGGCGAATGCCGTAAATCGTTTCGCGCTGCTTGTTCATCACGTCGTCGTATTCGAGGAGGTGTTTGCGCGCGTCGAAGTTCTGCGCTTCGACGGACTCCTGGGCCTTCTCGATGCGATTCGAGATCATTTTCGATTCGATGGGGACGCCTTCGGTCATGCCGAAGCGGTACATGAGCTGTTTGATGCGTTCGCCGCCGAAGATGCGCATGAGGTCGTCTTCGAGAGAGAGGAAAAAGCGCGAAGAGCCGGGGTCGCCCTGGCGGCCGGCGCGTCCACGCAACTGGTTATCGATGCGGCGGGATTCGTGGCGTTCGGTGCCGAGAATGTGCAGGCCGCCGAGAGCGACCACTTCATCGTGCTCGGCTTTGCACTGATCGGCGAACTGGTCGTAAATCGGTTTCCACTGGTCCGCAGGAACTTGAAAAATCTTTCCTTCGTTCTGAAAAAGCACCATTTGCACGGCGGGCTGGGCATCGGCGTCACCGTCAGCCGGGATCACGGCGGGGGCGGCGGCATAGGGCATGGCCAGCTTGTTTTTTAGGCAATAATCGCGCGTCATCTGCTCGGGATTGCCGCCGAGCAGAATGTCCGTGCCACGGCCCGCCATGTTGGTGGCGACGGTGACGGCGCCTTTGCGGCCGGCCTGCGCAACGATGCGTGATTCCCGCTCGTGCTGTTTGGCATTGAGCACCTCGTGCGGGACGCCGGCCCTCCTCAAAATCTCCGCAATGGTTTCCGACTTTTCAATGGAGATAGTTCCGACGAGCACGGGCTGGCCGCGTTCGTTGTAGTGGCGAATGCCGTTGGCGAACGAATTGTCTTCCTGCATGATTCCGTTGACCACCGCTTCAAATTTTTCCTTCTCGGTGCGATAGACGACGTCGCGGTGCTCCTCGCGGATCAGTTTGCGATTCGTGGGAATGACCACGACATCGAGTCCGTAAATCTTGCCGAACTCCTCGGATTCGGTTTCCGCGGTGCCGGTCATGCCAGAGAGCTTTTTGTACATGCGGAAATAGTTCTGGAAGGTGATGGTCGCGAGGGTCTGATTTTCGCGCTCGATTTTGACGCCTTCCTTGGCTTCGACGGCTTGGTGCAAGCCGTCGGACCAGCGGCGGCCGGGCATCTGGCGGCCCGTGAATTCATCGACGATGATGACTTCGCCGTCTTTGACAACGTAATCGACATCGCGCTTGTAGAGCGAATGCGCGCGTAGCGCTTGATAGACGTGGTGCATCAGCTCGATGTTCACGGGATCAGAAAGATTTTGGAGGCCGAGCAAACGTTC
Source organism: Candidatus Acidiferrum sp. (assembly GCA_049794595.1). GTDB lineage: Bacteria > Acidobacteriota > Terriglobia > Acidiferrales > UBA7541 > Acidiferrum. Next base: position 11,830 of record JBARCY010000436.1, on the reverse strand, counting down.
GCATTTGCTGAAGCCTTCTTCCGTGAGCGTCGCGGTGCGGAGCTTCTCGTCGATCGAGTAGTCGATGTCCTGAATGAGCTTGGGGATAATTTTGTCGATCTTGGCGTATTTGTCGGTGGATTCTTCGGAAGGGCCGGAGATGATCAGCGGGGTGCGCGCCTCGTCGATGAGGATGGAGTCGACTTCATCCACGATGCAAAACTGGTGGCCGCGCTGAACGCATTGCGCGAGATCGTATTTCATGTTGTCGCGCAGGTAGTCGAAGCCGAATTCATTGTTCGTGCCGTAGGTGAGATCGGCGCCGTAAGCCGCTTGCCGCTGAGCGTCGTCCAAATCGTGGACGATCACGCCGATGGAAAGTCCCAGACCGTGATAGAGGGGGCTCATCCATTCGGCGTCGCGGCGCGCCAGGTAGTCGTTCACGGTGACGAGATGCACGCCGCGTCCCGCCAAAGCATTGAGCGCGGCGGGCAAAGTGGCGACGAGCGTTTTGCCCTCCCCCGTTTTCATTTCGGCGATTTTGCCCTCGTGCAGCACCATTCCGCCGATCAGCTGCACGTCAAAGTGCCGCATGTTCAGAAAGCGGCGGCCAGCTTCGCGGACCAGGGTAAACGCCGGAACGATCATGGGATTGAGCGCCTGCTTCAAGAGCTCTCTGTACGTGGTGTCGGCGGGATCGGCGTCCTTGAGCCGCTCGTGGACTTGCGCTCTGAGCTCGCCGAACTTCGATTTCAGCTCCGCGTCGCTTAGCGCCTTGACTTCGGCTTCGCGCTCATTGATGGCCACAACGAGCGGCTGCAATTTTTTGATGTCGCGCTCATGCTTGGTGCCGACAAAGAACGCAATTACATCGTCAATGAACTTGGTAACATCCATGTAAGGTTTCGCCGTCTCCTGGTGGTGCAGCGCGTGCATGACCGCACTGCCGGGTCTGCCGCAAACGATACAAACATTCTATTGTATCTGTTTGGATGCGCCAGCACCAAAAACCGCGACACGGCTGGGGAGGTGCTCGACAGGTGGCTGCGTCAGGTGGGTATCGAAGACTCTGGAGCTAACGTCTGGCTTTTGGGATCTGCTCCAGGGGACGATGCTGAGTGATTATCTGCGAGCAGGCGGCGGTACTTGCTGCGCTCGTCGAGATTCATATCGACAATTTCGAAGGCCATATCCTGGGCGCGGTAATCGCGCATCAGGGCCGTAGCTTGCACGTTGCGCAGGCCGAGCTGCAGTTTCAATTGGACGTGGGTGCCGGGGGCTAGATGGCGGCTGATGGTGGCGATGCCGCCGGAAAGGCTTGCGGTCTTAATCTCGAGGCGGCAGGCTTCCTTCAGGTTGGTGCTTACGGCGGTCACCATCTTGTGCAGCCGCACTCGGGTATGGCGGCGCTGGCGAACGAATTTCGAGTTCGCCACGATCTCGAGCGGAGCCAAGGCCAAATCTTCACGGTCGATTCCGCTCTTGGCAACATATTGGCGTGCCCAGTCCGGCTCCAGCCCCATGAGCGCTTGCAGCGCGGCGATGCGCAACTCTTGAGCATGGAGCCAACCGAACATCTTTTTGGCCTCGACGATACGTTTGAGCGTGGTGACCGATTCGGGTGCATGGATGCGGCCGAGCGCCTCGATGGCCTTGACTTGCAGATAGGGCCCGCCGCCGACAGGCAAGTCGCCATCGACAATGGTTAGCAGACGGCCCAGCGCTTCGCGGTCGGCGCTGACGCCAATTTCGTCGATGACCAACGGCATGATCAGCGGATCGACATGATCGAGCAGCTCGAGAAGGATTCGCGAGCGTCCCGGCGCGCCGCTTGCGGAAATTTGCCGTACGATGCGGTCCTGCGAAGTCCTGGGAAAATCTTTCATTCGCGTGGGCAAGAACACTTCCACTGCCTCGGGATCCAGCTTGCTCAAGAGTCCGGCCATTTCGACGGCCTCGGCTATGGGGCCGCCTCGCAGGGTGCTGCGCAGATATTGCAAGCCTTCTTCGCCGAGATCGGAAGCAAGGTTCGATATATGTTCGGCGTCTTCTCGAAGGCTGCAGCGGTTGAACCGCATGGAGAGCTGCTCCATCGCTGTTTGCGGAAGCATTTTCAAAACATTGGTCATGCCGGCGGCTGCTTGGCGCGCGCGCAGGGCTTCATCGACAAATTCCGGAATGCGCTCTTCGATGCCCATCTTCGGACGCAAGGTCCTGGCGATTCCCGGCCGTTGCGCTTCCACTCCAGAAATCAGATCGAGGGCCTGTTCCATGACCGGGAAGCACCGGCTGGTCGCAGCCTCCTGGCTAAGCCTAACGAATGCAGCGCTCACCAATGTTTGCAGCTCGGTGTCCTGCTCGACGCTCAGCCGCAGGCCCAGATGACGAAGCGCTTCGCCGAGGAGCTTGGGATCGGCTTTGGAGTACAGCTCGGCTAGCTCGGAAAGTCCGAGCGCGGTTTTCTTGCGCGCATCGGCCTCATCGCTTTCCGCGCAGGACGCGTAGTTTTGCAGGATGCTGATGGCTTGCGCCACATCACCGGTTTCGATCAAATGAGCGACGTAGGACTGCACGTTCTTCGGAGGAATGCACCAGGCGTCTCCAGATAAAAGCACGGCCTGTTTCCCGCTTTCCGGGACTGCGGCCCAGAATTGCCGGTCGAGAATCTCGCGGTGAGATTCGACCATCATTCCGGCGTCCGTCATTTTGTCTTCATGGGCGCCCAAGATTTTTCGAAGATTTTCAATTTCCTGATTCATGCGGTCGAGCATCTGCCGCACGGCATTTACCTTGACCTCGCCGCTTTCGAAACGCTCAAGCGCAAACCTGATCGCTAGATGCTCCGCCAGTTTCACCAAAACTGATTCATCCGGCTGGCCTTCGGGGGCTTGCGCCGCAAGTCCGGCGATGGCTCGCTTGAGCGTGTCCTGCGCGCTCCCGGGCAATTGAGACAACTGCTCCTGGAAAACTCCGGCTGCGGCGACGCCGCCTTGGCCCGCACCGACGTTGCCGAAACTGGTTAACGCGCCCAGGATTCCGTAGATCTCATCTTCGCTCGGCCCGCCGCCTTGTCTGTTTCCGCGCCAAGGTCCACCCCCACCCCCCACGCCGCTTCCCATTCCGCCGCCACTTCCGGCGCCGAAGCCAGGTCCAAGACCACCTCCGGGAATGCCTCCCGCTGAGCCAGGCACCCCGCCTCCCCCTGCTCCCGCAGGATAAGGGCCGCCCGGCAAATAGCTTCCGGTGCTTGTTCCCGTCACTCCCGCTCCAGAAACGTCTGATGCTGCAAAGCCAGGTCCACCTGCACTCGCGGTGCCTCCGCCGATTCCTCCGCCACCGCTTCCGGGCGCGCCGTCGGGGAGACCTGCAAGCGATTCTCCGGTCCCCGCGCCTTGTCCAATCGTCCCACCGCCGCGAGAACCTTGCGCCGCGGCAATCAACTCGAGCAATTTCTGCGGGTCATTCAGCCATTTCTTGAACTCGTTTTGGTCTTCGCCAAGGGATGCAGCGGCGAGTTGCGCGGCCACGCTGGCGTCTTTCAGGCGCGAGTCCGTGGCCACGAAGCAAACCTCGTTGAGGCGAATTCCTTGAGCGCCGGTAAGTGCGGCTTTCAACTGCCTCGCCAGTTCGGTGGGTTTTGCCTTGCCGGTCGGGAACGCCCGGGCAAATCTGCCAATTTCCTCCTGAGTGACGGAAGGAAAAAACTGAATGCTCGCCAGACCTGCGGCGGAAAGTAATTGCGCGAATTGTTTTTCGGCGGGAGCGCCTTCGAGGGGAACACCATCCAGCAGCAATTGGGAGCCGGTCGCGCCAAGCATCAGGCCGGCGTCCGTGCCTGCGGGAATGGCGGTGCGCAGCTCATTCCAGGCGATATCGAGCTGTTCGGTGGTACGGCTGTGCTCGAACCCGTACAAACGGGCAAACTTCAGAAGTATGTTGAGACTTCTTACGAAGGCTCGTCCTGCTGTCGACTTGGAATCCGCTAACATTCTTCGCTACGTCAGCCCCAGACTGGGACTACCTGCCTAGTACCGTAGGGTTATGGCCCGTTGGCGGCAATGGTACAGAGGTTCTATGTGCCTCTGCTGGTAAGCCGCCGAGAGGACGGGTGCGAGACCTGCTCATCCGGACGGTCTTGCTCCGGACGAGTACAGGTGGAAAGGGCGGAATTGCGTGCATTCGCACGCGATCAAATTCTTGCGTTAATTCTTGCTGTACGCCGCCACGCGGCCACGCCGCTTGCTGCGATTAGTGACCGCCGCCACCTGCGGCAGCCCGCCAAGCTCCAACAATTCTTTGCGCAACCTGGCGCGGTCTTCCAAGTCCATATCGACAAACTCAAACGCCATCGCTTGTGGACGCGCTCCGCGCACGATGGCCTGCGCCTTGATGTTTCGTACCCCATGTGAAAATTTCAGAGAGAGCAGCGAACCCGGCGCCAAATGGCGCTCACCGGAGCCAATTCCTCCGCCCAGGTTTAGTTCCGGGATCGACAGCCGGAAGTTTTCGCGCAGGTTCGTAGTTACTGCGATCAGATTCTTAGAGAGCTTGAGCCGCGCGTATCTTCGCTGGCGCATCACTGAGGAATTAGGCTCTGGATCCGTCGGCTCGAGAGACAAATCCTTGCGATCGAGTCCGCTGGCATTGAGTTTTTCAAGGGCCATCGTAGGATCGAGTCGCGTCAGCGCCTGCGCTGCGGCGATTCGCAACTCAGTCGGGTAGACCCAGCGCCATACCTGCCGCGCATCCATGAGGTGCTGAAACGTGGGACTGGCGGCGGAAGCCCGCAAGCGGCCCAACGCTTCCACGGCTTTCAACCGGTGGAAGGGCGGAGTGTGATCGTTCTGCGCTAATTCCACTAGCTTCGGGATACACTCCGGCTGGCCGCTCATGCCCATTTCGTCGATGGCCAACGGACGGATAAGCGCGTCGAGCGAATCGTAAAGAGCGACGAGAAGTTTGGCGCGTTGTTCGGGTGGCGCCGAGGATAGCTGGCGCACCGCGCGGTCATGAGATGAACGAGGCCACTGGCTCAGCCGCACAGGGAGAATTTTTTCGACGGCGTCCGGAGCAAAATGGCTGAGCAGGCCGATCGTCTCTGCAGCTTCATTCGCGGGGGCGGTTTGCAGAATCTCGAGAAGCCGCTGCGTGGAATCCTCGCCCAGCCCTCGAACGATTTGCCCCAGGACTTCACAATCTTCGCGAAACCCGCAGTGGCCAAAACGGCTGGTCACGTAATGGAGGGTCGCCTTGGGCATCAGTCCCAGAATTTCCATCATTCCGTCGGCAATGTGCCCGCCGCGCAGGGCTTCTTCGATGAATTCCGGCAAGCGTTCTTCGGCGCCGATGCGGGGACGAAGGCTTTGCGTCGATCCCGGGCGCTGCTGTTCGATGTTCTCGAGCGAGGAGAGCGCTTGTTGCATTGCCGGATAGCAACGCTTGGAAGCGGCTTCTTGGCTCAAGCGCACAAACGCGGCGCTGATCAAAGTTTGCAGCTCCGGCTCGCGCTCGAGAGCCAGCTGATTTCCCAGGCGGCGGATGGATTCCATTAGGGCGCTGCCGTCGCCGCTTCCGTACAACTCCGCTAAATCGGAAAGCCCAATCGCGGTGGTGCGGCGCGCTTCCGGCGCTTCCAGCGAGATACATGCGGCATACTTCATCAAAATTTCGTTTACCGTCTTGAGCTCGCCGCGGCGCAGCATTTCCTCGAGAAAGGCTCGCACATTGCGCGGTGGCACGCACCAGGCCTCGTCCGAGGTAAGCACCTCCTTCTTGTTCTCTTCCGGCACTTGCTCCCAGAACTCTTGATCGAGCAACTCCGTATAGGTCTGCACGGACAGCCCCGCCTGGGCCATCATTTCTTCCTGCGAACCGAGGATCTTGCGCAGCGCTTCAATCTCGGAATTCATGCGATCCAGCAGCTGCTTCACGGCGTTGACTCGCAGCTCGCCCCGCTCATAGCTGTCCAGCGCAAATCGAATGGCCACGTGCTCGGCCAGTTTCAACAACATCGGCTTGTCGGCTTTTTCGTTGGGTGCCTGCGCCGCCAATCCTGCCAGCGCTTGCTGCAACGTATATTGGGCGCGCACCGGCATAGCGCTTAGGCGGGACTGAAAGGTCGGAACGTCCATCTTCGCTTCCGGGTCTTTGCGGGATTTGCCGAGCTGGGCAAAGAGCCCCAGCATCGCCCGGACATCCTCTTCCGCGACATTAAACCCGCTTCCACCACCAATTCCCGGTAGCGAGCCGGGGGCGCCCGGCAATCCGGCACCGCCTCCAAGGGTGGAACTGCGGAGCAACGCCGACGCGGTTAGCCACTTTCCTGGTGTAGTTTCTCCTGCTCCGCCCGCACCTCCGCCACCTGCTCCCGTGCCTCCGCCACCAACACCCGCCCCTCCACCGGGGCCACCTGGGCCGCCGACTCCTCCGCCAGCTCCGCCGACTCCACCAGCTCCAGTGCCAGAACCGCCGACTCCCCCTCCGGAACCGCCAGCGCCTCCGAATCCCGGGCCAGCTCCGGGGCCGCTACCGGGTCCACCACCCGTGGCGTTGCCGGTTCCTAGACCGCCTCCCGAACCGGAACCTGCTCCGCTGCCTTCCCAGAGGCTGCCGCCTTGACTCGCCGCACCTGTCCCTCCGCCGGAGCCAACTCCACCAGCGCCCGTGCCTCCCCCTCCAGGAACTCCGCCGGGGCCGCCGCCACCGGGGCCGAAACCTGGGCCAGATCCTCCTCCGCCTCCGCCGCTGGCACCGCGCGAACTTTCCGCCGCGAGAATCATCTGGAGAAGTTTGTTGGGGTCTTCGAAGAAATCCTTGAACTTGTCGCCTTGCGCGCCGAGAGCCTTCGCCGTAAGTTGAGCGGCGACTTTAATCCCGGCGATGGAAGAATCTTCCGCAACGTATCGGATTTCGTTGACCTTGATGCTCGTTTCGCCGGCAAGCGCGGATTTCAACTGTTCCGCCAGAGAGGAGGGCTTGGCGTTGCCGCTGGGAAAGGCGCGCACAAATCGGGCGAACTGAGGTTGCGTTAAATTGGGAGAGAAGTGGATGCTGGCAATGCCGGAACCGGTCAAGAGTTGCGCGAAACTCTTTTCACCGGCCGATGCGCCGAGCGGCACACCGTCCAGCAAGATTTGATTTCCCGAGGCGCCGAGCAGGAGGCCGCTGCCGACACTCTCATCAAGCGCACTTCGAAGCTCTTTCCACGCGGTCTCAAACTGCGCCGCCGTTCGCACGTGCCCAAATTCGTAGAGGCGTGCGAATTTCAACAGAATGTTCAGGCTGCGGACAAAAGCCCGCGCGCCCCCGCGTGATTCGGGACTCATTCTATCCGGCGAGGAAGCCGGTCCTCCCCATGCTTCCTACTACAGTAGAGGCCTCGCGCGCTAGAGACAAGCTCTGCGGCATTCCTTGTAACCTTATCAATAACGGAGTGTTGGCAAGAAGGGCACGCAATTTGCTGTTCTGCTCGGCGGGAATGGTTGCGTCTTAGGCCCATTCCGGAATACCCTGTCTTGCCGGGTATTGCCGCTCGCTCTAAGATACCTGAGAAACGGGTTCTTCGCGCTGCCGCCATCGGACGCGTTCCGTTTTTCAGTGCGGGTTCGGCAAAAACTAAAAGCAGTAGAAATCAACATGTCGGACCAGTCCCCACCTGACCGCTATAAGGCAGAAATGCCGCAGATACCCGGAGTCTCCGCAACGGGCTCGCGCGCCTCTGCTCTCAACAATCCGACTTTGCGCTTGGTTGGCGGCCTTCTCGCAGTGCTGTTGGTCGTTTTTTTTGGGGCGCGTTGGATGCTCCGGCCGAGGCATACGGAACCACCGCCGGCGGAGCCGCCGCCCCAGATTGAAGTTCCGGCGCCCGCCCCTGATCCGAAGGCAGCAATGCCACATGCTACCGAGCAAAACCCCGACATCGCGACCGTATCTGAAATGGCGGAACCTTGGTCATCTAAACAGTTCTTCATACGAAATGGTCTCACGGGAGAAAACGTTCCGGCCCTGCTGATTCGCTTGCCCGCAAGCTCCGCATCGCAACCGAACGGCTATTGGGCGCTTTCGCTGAATGCTCCTTATGGTGACTGCCAGCTCGAATTCGTGAAAGATCTTGCCAAACTGAAGAACGATTACGACTTCAAGGCCTCTAGACATCCGATGGTGGGCAACCCCTGCAGCCGCACCGTGTACGATCCTCTGAAACTAACCAATTTGCCTGGCGATGTCTGGGTGCGCGGCGCAATTGTTCAGGGTTCGGACCTTCGGCCTCCGCTTGGAATTGAACTGAACATTCAGGGAAAGAATATCCAAGCGATTCGCATGGAGTAGCCTGCTCGGATCTCTCCAAGGAAATCCCGGAGCGTTTTTCCCCGGCTGTTTTTTTCTTCATCTTCCTTGACAAGTCATGCCTCGCCAGATAAAGGTCATCTCCACCATGGAGAAAACATCAATGCCCACAAAACTCGTCACGAACCGCCGCCGCTTCTTGCAGAGCGCCGCAGCCGTTTCATCGCTCGCGCTCGCCCCAGGATTGGAAGTTGCCGCAAGCTCATCCCAGCGCCCTCCTGCAGCAGATTTTTCCGGTCTGAAGCCACTCGGTGCTCGGCTAAAACCCATCACTGCGGAGGAATTTCAGGCACGATTGGAGCACGCGCAACAGCTCATGAGCGACCTAAAGCCTGGCTTTGAGGCGCTCTTTTTCGCTCCTGGAACTTCTCTCTATTACTTCTCCGGGATTCACTGGGGCTTGAGCGAACGCCTCGCCGGAATGGTTCTCCCGCGCTCTGGTAAACCTGTCGTCTTTTGCCCTGCATTCGAGGAAGGACGATTTCGCGAACAATTGCGGTTTCCCATGGAAGTACGCGTCTGGCAGGAGGACGAAAGTCCCACGCAGGTCGCCGCGAACGCGCTCGCCGATCAGGGCATTCGCAGCGGGCGGCTCGGTGTCGAAGAAACGGCCTATTTCACCTACTACGATCATTTGCGCGCGGCCGCTCCTAGCTTCGAATACGTCTCGGCCGATCCCGTCACGATAGCCTGCCGCGGACGTAAATCGGCGCACGAGCTCGATTTGATGCGCCTCGCTTGCGAGGCCACCTTCGAGGTTTATAAACCGGTCTTCGCCGCTTTGCACGAGGGCATCTCGCAAGACGATATCGCCCATCTTGTCGAGGAGGGCTTCGCGAAGATGGGATTGCGCGGCGGCGCGCTGGTTCTTCTCGGACCTTCGGCTGCTCTTCCGCATGGCACCGTCCATCCGCAAACGCTCAAGGAAGGCGACGTCGTTCTGATTGACGGCGGCTGTAAGGTTGATGGTTATGAATCTGACGTCACGCGCATGACGGTTTTCGGCAAACCTTCGGAGAAAATCGCAAAAGCGTATGAATACGTACGGAGTGCTCAGGACGCCGCTTTAGACGCGGCGCGCGCAGGCCGGCTCTCCGGCACGGTGGATGACGCTGCCCGCGCTGTTATCGTCAACGCCGGTTACGGCCCCGGATACAAATATTTCACGCACCGCCTCGGGCATGGCATCGGCCTCGATGGCCACGAGCACCCCTATCTCGTGAAGGGCAGCAAAACAAACCTCGAAGCCAATATGACTTTTTCAAACGAGCCGGGCATTTACGTGGTCGGCGAATTCGGGATGCGCTGCGAAGACGACATGGTCATCATGCCCGACGGCCCCGCGCAGCTCCTGACGCCCCATTTCCCTATTTCGCTCGAAAAACCGATGGGCTGATTTCACGCGGCACGAAGCGCTTCGCAAAACTCAACGATTCTCTGCTCTGCCCAAAATCGTTCCGCACCGCCGCGATTCGAAATGAAACCGCAGTGGCCGCCGTGCTTCGGTGCGAGGAACCGTATCGCCGGATTTTGCGCAGGGTTTGCAAGCACAAATAATTCGTACGGCACAAACGGATCATCCTGCGCCGTGATCATCAGCATCGGCACACGGACCTGGGCGACTACTTTTTTTGCTCCCACCGCTTCGTAATAATCCTGCGCGTCCCGGTAGCCAAATTGCGGCGCGGTAATTTTGTCGTCAAACTCCCGGACCGAACGAACCGGTCCGAGTCCATCCAACTGGTACCGCTTTGGAAAGAGCTTCGCCTTCCTTGCGTAGCGCGACATCAAGCCCTTCACAAAATGCCGCTGGTAGAAAAAATTATCGGAGCGCTCCAACGCATCGGCGCAGGCCCCGAGATCCATCGCCGGACAAACAACACAGACTGCCCGTAACGCTTGCGGCGCCGCGTCTCCATACTCGCCCGCCATTTTCGTCACAAGATTCCCGCCCATCGAATAGCCGACAAAGAAAATCTGCTCGAATCCATCATCGTTGGCCAGCTCCTCGAGGACTGCCCGGTAATCGCCGCTCATCCCCGAGTTGTATAGCGTCGGCGTCAGCGCTTCCGTGCCGCCGCAATTCCTCTGATTTAGCCGCACCGCGTGAAAACCAAGCCGGAATGCCTTCTCCGCGATGCCGCGAACGTAACTCGATTCGCTCGAACCTTCCAGTCCGTGCAAAATCGCAATGACCGGAGCATCGCGCCTCTTCCCGGGCTGCCAGTGGCAATGCCCAAGAATCCGCGACTCAGCTTCCACCTGGAACAGCCGATCTTCTCCGGCCGGCAACTCAAACTTGCGCGGCACAAACGCCGCCGCGATCGTCATGGCGTGTCCGTTCCTCAACAGCCAGTGCGGCTCAAATTTTTCGTTCTCCCAAGCCATGAGTGCACTGTAGTCCACGACTATGTGCCGGGCAAGTTCACAACGGAGCGCATCTTGCAGATGCAAGACAGCGTTTGGCCGCGCTTGACCTTTCCCCTTTTGCGCGCGGTGATTTTTGTGAGTGAGAAACTGGAAGCCGGGCTCGTGAAACCTCGCCCGTCTCTGCTGAACTGTTCGGGTCTTTCGGATTTACGATGGTTTTGTTCCGGCAAAAAGTGTGAGTTCGCGCCATTTCCAGTGACAGTCCACATCCACGAATCCAATCTCTCGCAGCCAGCCTAACTGCGTTTCGAGGTCCAGCAGTTTGTTCGATGGATCTTCGCTCTCCCAGGCTATCGCCTTCAGAAACCCTGCGTGCAGCGCTTGCGTCGGAGATGCGACATGCTCGAGATTGCAGAAGACTCCGCCAGGAGCGAGCATCCCGAAAATCTCCCCGCAAAGTGTGCGCTTCCGCTCGTGTGAAACGTGGTGTATCGCAAAGCTAGCGACCACCGCGTCGAATTTCCCCATCGGCGGCAACTCATTCTCGAAATCGTGAGCGACGATGGCCACGCTGCTATCGCCGGCAAAAAGTTTGCCCAACGTTTCCAGCATCGTCGGAGAAAAGTCCAGTCCCACGAATTGCGCGCGCGGCCGCGCCGCTTTCACCAGCGCCAGAAGCCTTCCACCTCCCGTGCCCAGGTCGAGAATCCGCCGCGCTTCCGCTGGTACGAACTCCAGCAGCGTGGCCTCACCTTCAACACGGTGCGGAATCGAATCCGCCCGCCTCAGATAGTCCAAAGCATGCTCCGCCGAAGGCCACAGATTGACATCGGGCGATGTCGTCATCGTTAGTTCCCCCATCCGATTAGGCCGTACGGCCCGGTATAAGTCCAATTTCTAATTTCTTGCGAAATTATAATCTGAAATTATGAGCCACGGCTCTTGCTCCGCGGCTAACAAAGCGGTGCGTGCCGTGAGCGCATCGCAAACCATCCGCCACGGCGCAAAGTCATCGTCAACTGTCAACGCAAAGTAGAAATGTCCGGTTTTCTGCCATATTGAAATGTCCGCCATGGATGGTTCGGAGGGGCGCTTTTGTTCTTTCTTGAAAGGGGATTTGCGGCAAGTCCTGCAG
>JBARCY010000435.1:0-2182 GCA_049794595.1 Candidatus Acidiferrum sp. | reverse complement strand
AATGTCGGAACCGTTCGTATTCGAATCCGCCTGGAATAAGCTGATCCGCCGTGACCACGCCCGCTACGCCTTCCATGTCCACCGAGACATACACCTTCAAACTCTTCGCCGTGGTATCCGAAGCTTGCGCCGAGGCCTGCCTTGCCATCATTTGATCAAAGACAAAGACGGCGAGAACGGCTCCGACAAGCAACATACCTCGACCCGCTCGCGATCTGAAAAGACTCATGAAAACCCTCACATTTCTCGGAATGACTTTGGCCTTGATCGTGAACGCCGGATTATTTTTGTCCCGCAGCCGATGCCGACGTAAACGCCAGCGCCACATCGCGCGCGGCTAGAATCGTGTTCACGTGGATGCGTATCGTATCTTCGACACGCCTCGCGTATCCCCCTGCCAAAGCTGTCGCCACGGGAATTCCGCGCCGTCGCGCTTCTTCGAACACTTTCCGGTCGCGCTCTTTCAACCCCTTCTTTGTGAGCGACAATCCCCCCAACTGGTCTTCGCAGAACGGATCAGCTCCGCCAACATAAAAAAGTAGCTCGGGTTGAAATTCATCCAGCGCGGACTGTACCGCCGGAATCAACACGCCAAGATATTCGTCATCGTCCACGCGGTCCGCCATATTCAGATCGACATCCGAGGGCGGCTTGTACGCTGGATAATTATTTTCCTGATGGATCGAAAGCGTGAAAACGGATTCGTCCTTAGCAAAAATCGCCGCCGTCCCGTTGCCATGGTGCACATCCGTATCCACGACCATGGCTTTTCGGATCGCTCCATCGAACTGCAGTCTCCGAATCGCCACCGCCACATCATGTATCGCGCAAAATCCCTCGCCATGCCCCGGATAAGCGTGATGAAAGCCGCCGCCGAGATTGCAGCCGAACCCATCGCGCAACGCGCTCCATCCCGCCAGAATCGAGCCTCCAGCCGCCAGCCAGAACGCTTCCACTGCTTCCTGCGAATACGGAATCTCCAATTTCATAATTTCGCTAGCTGAAAGCGTCCCGGACTTCAACTTGCGCACCCACTCCGAAGTATGCACGCGCAGCAAATCTCCATCCGCCGCCGGTTCCGGCGTTAGATAATCCTCCCTAGCAGCGATTTCTTCGCGCAAAAGCGTTTCTGCAATTAAATGAAATTTCTGTGAAGGAAAAACGTGTTCACCAAGATTTAAATCGTAGCCTTTGTGGTAGACCAGTTTAAAAGGCAGCATTTCCGTGGGGGCACGGGCACGCCGTGCCCATCTTCGTCTGTCTTAATCCCCTAATTCTCCCGCTCCAGAATAAAATCCGGCAACGTTAACAATGCTCGCGCATACTCCGAATCTCCGCGCCCCTCCAAACAGGCTTTCGCCCGCCGCGCATACTCATGCGCCAGACCTCGCGCGCGCTCCAGCGCCCCGGATTCGTGCACCAGCGCAACAATCGTCTCCGCGCGAACCGAGTTGAACTCTTTCTCCTCCAGCACCCGCGCCACCAATCCGCGCGCCTCGCGATGCCCGTTCTCCATCGCGTAGATCAAAGGCAGGGTAACCTTCCCTTCTTTCAAGTCGCTCAGAACCGGCTTCCCAAGCTGCTCCGTCGACGCCGTAAAATCCAGTAAATCATCCACCAACTGAAACGCCAGTCCCGCGTAGCGTCCGTAATCGGCGAGCGCTTCTTCCTCCGCGCCTTCGAACCCGCCCAGCACGGCGCCCAATCTCGCGCACCCACTAAAGAGACACGCCGTCTTGTACGTCGCGAGCCGCAACGCGTCTTCTTCCGTCACATCGATCCGCCCAATTTTTGCGAGCTGAATCAATTCACCCTCGACCATTTTCTGCGTGAGATCGATCAGAATGTCGAGAATGCGAAAATTTCTTTCTTCCAGCGCCATCTGGAACGACTGCATGTACAGCCAATCCCCGCCCAAAACGCTCCGATGATTGCCCCATCGTGAATTCGCGGAAGGCCGCCCGCGGCGTGTATCCGCGCTGTCGATCACATCATCGTGAATCAAGGTCGCGCTATGCAGTAACTCCACCACCGCCGCCAAACGAATCGCTCCAACGCTGCGCCGGCCCGTATAGGCATTGCAAAGCAGCAAAAGCGCCGGTCGCAGCCGCTTCCCTCCCCCGCCCAGCAAATAGCTCGTAATTTCCGCAACCGGTTCGAACGCACCAGCGCTCTGTCGCGC
>JBARCY010000434.1:0-14678 GCA_049794595.1 Candidatus Acidiferrum sp. | reverse complement strand
CCTTATCCGCATCGAGGATAGCCACCATTGAGACTTCCGGCAGATCCAATCCTTCGCGCAGCAAGTTGATGCCGATGAGGACATCGAATTCCCCGCGGCGCAAATCGCGCAATATTTTGATGCGGTCGAGCGTTTCGATCTCGGAATGCAAATAGCGGCAGCGCACCCCGACTTCCGTAAAGTACTCGGACAAGTCTTCCGCCATGCGCTTCGTCAGGGTAGTCACCAAAACGCGTTCGTTTTTCTCGGCACGAATGCGAATCTGCTCCAACAGATCGTCCACTTGGCCTTTCACGGGCCGAATCTCGACTTGGGGATCGACTAGCCCAGTGGGGCGAATAACCTGTTCGACCACGACTCCGCCGGATTTCGCCAGCTCGTACGGCCCTGGCGTCGCGGAAACGTAGATGACCTGATTCACGCGGTGCTCGAACTCCTCAAACGTCAGAGGGCGATTATCGAGCGCCGAAGGCATGCGAAATCCGTAATCGATCAGCGTTTGTTTTCGCGCGCGATCTCCATTGAACATGCCGCGCACCTGGCCGACCGTCTGGTGCGATTCGTCGATGAACATCAGAAAATCCTGCGGCACATAATCGAGCAGAGTGGGCGGCGCTTCGCCGGGCAAACGGCCGCTGAGATGGCGCGAATAGTTTTCGACGCCATGGCAATAGCCGATGGTACGCATCATTTCGATGTCAAACATGGTGCGCTGGACTACGCGCTGCGCTTCGACGAATTTTCCTTGCTTCTCGAGTTCTTTTTTCCACCACCACAGCTCTTCCTGGATCGTGACGATGGCTCGGTCGCGGTTTTCCTGGGGCGTCACATAGTGATTCTTCGGAAAAATCGTGACGCGCGGTAAATCCTCCTGGCCACTTTTGACTTCGCCGTTCAGGGGATCGATCTGGCGAATTTTGTCGATTTCTTCGCCCCACATTTCGAAGCGGAAGCCGTCGTCCTGGTAGGGGGGATAAATTTCGATCATATCGCCACGAACGCGGAAGGTGCCGCGGCGCAAATCCTCGGAGCGTTCGTACTGGATGTCCACGAGCTTGTGGAGAATAGTTTCGCGCGAGACGTGCTGGCCTTTTTCAAGGGTGACGAGCATGCCGTAATAAGCTTCCGGCGAGCCGATGCCGTAGATGCAGGAGACGGAGGCGACGATGATGACGTCGCGGCGTTCGAAGAGGGAGCGCGTGGCGCTCATGCGCAGCTTGTCGAGTTCGTCGTTGATGGTCGCTTCCTTGTCGATATAAATGTCGGCAGAAGGGACGTAGGCTTCTGGCTGGTAAAAATCATAGTAGCTGACGAAATATTCGACGGCATTTTCAGGAAAGAACGATTTGAACTCGTGATAGAGCTGCGCGGCGAGCGTTTTGTTATGCGCAAGGACTAGCGCGGGCCGGTTGAAAGCTTCGATCAGCTTGGCCACTGTGAAAGTTTTGCCGGAGCCGGTGACGCCGAGCAGCACTTGATGCTTTTCACCGCTTTCGATCCCGCGAGTGAGCTGTTCGATGGCCGCGGGCTGGTCGCCGCGTGGCTGATAATTGCTGCGCAGCCTGAAGTTCATGAAAGGGGTCTCCGGGCGCGAATTTCGCGCGCTGTCGAAATTTTTATTATACCCCTGGAGGCAAATGCGAGTCTGCCAGGGCGGCGCGATGGGATCAGGGATGAGTTGCGGGAGTATTTGCAAGCAGCAGGACGCGCGCGTGGCTCTCCGCCTCGATGCCGTAGTGAACCTGATTTGAGCCGTCGGTTTTTGAAACGGTTAGGTTCATCGACTGATTGGCGTCCTCGGTGGCACGCACGACGAGTCCGGTCTTGAGCGAGAAGTAGGAAATAATCTGATTTTTGCCTTGGGCCGTGCCCATGTTGCGTAGGTCGTGGAGCTTGTAGTCTTCGGGTGTGGCGTCCTTGGGAGAAGATTTCTGCTTCAGGATGGCTGTGGTCAAAATCACGGCGCACATTTCCGGCGATTGCTGACTCGCGGCGGGATCACCTTGCGGCGTTAGCTTCGCGGCGGCGCATGGCGCGTCGTTGACGTATTCCGATTCTTTTATCCAGGAGAGTCCGGCGAGCAATGACTCTGGGATGGGTTCCTCTCGCTTCCACTTATCGCCCGGTCTGACGCCTTTTTCCGGGAACGGCGCAGCACCGCCAAAGCGATCCAGCCATTCTCGCCAGGCGGCCCGTTCGTCGGCGGTGAGTTTATCCAGTCCCTCGACATCGCTAACCTGGCCATCTGAACGAAGCGTGAGTTCGACGGTTTTGCCGGGTTTGCTGGATTTCTCCGCGCTGCTGGAGTTCGGCACGCTGTTCGCTGGCGCGGCGGAACTCGCAGCAACGGGATTCTCCGGGAAGGCATCCGCGTCAACGATTTGCGTGCGCAATCGCGCCAAAGTCATGCCGGCTTCGATGCGCAAATCTTCGACATCGACCTGCAACTGGATATTCGCGCTGATTTGACCGCCCGCCGGCGCCATGGGCGCGACGACGGTGCTTTCCGTGTTCGTGCTGTTCGTCGCGCGATAGCCGACCTGATAGCGGATGACCTGGCCAACGTGCAGTTTTGGCTGGAGGGCGACGCGGTCCCCGCTGCCGTGGGCTTCGCACGTGGCTGCAGTCCATATCAGGCAGCAGCCAAGGAATCGCAGAAGTCTATTCATGGCAGGAGCTCCTGCCGCGCATCATTTTGCCGGCGATTTGAAATGCTTGTCGAAGAAGTCGCTCGAGGCGTGATAGGCGGCCAGCCAGGTGCGATGCATGAGGAAGTCGTGAATTTCATCAGGAAAAACCAGTTGCTCGAAGGGGACGCCCTGCTTGCGAAGAGCTTCGGCCAGGTCGACTGTTTCGGCAAATGGAACGTTGCGATCATCGTCGCCTTGAATCAAAAGCACGGGAGAACGCCATGTGCTGATGGAAGCGAGCGGGGAGGATTCCCACGCCAAGCGAGCGAAATCGGTTCGTTCCCCTGGTTTATAGGACGCTGCGAAGGTGGGAATTTCCGTGTTCCAGTCATGGACGCCGTGCATATCGACGCCGGCGGCGAAGAGATCGGAGGCGCGAGCGAGGCCGAGAGCCGTCAAGTAGCCGCCGTAGCTGCCGCCCCACAGGCCGATGCGGGCCGGGTCGACGTCGGCGCGCGACCGGAGATAAAGTCCTGCGCCTTCGACGTCGTTAAATTCGCTTGCGCCGGCAGCGCCGTAGTTCAAGGCCTCACGAAAATTCAGGCCGTAGCCGATGCCGCTGCGATAATTCACCACTAGAACGATGTAGCCGCGGCTCGCCAAATACTGATTCATGGCGTAGGCATTGCTGTAATAGAGCATGTAATGCCAGCCGAGGAGCATCTGGCGACGGGAGCCCCCGTGAAAAAAAACGAGCGCGGGATGGCGAGCGCCATCGGCGGCATCGCGCGGAAGAAAAAGCTGGCCGTGAATTTGCATGCCGTCGGCGGCGGAGAGAATCACTTGCTGCGGCGTAACCATGGCGCTTGCGGGA
Source organism: Candidatus Acidiferrum sp. (assembly GCA_049794595.1). Taxonomy (GTDB): domain Bacteria; phylum Acidobacteriota; class Terriglobia; order Acidiferrales; family UBA7541; genus Acidiferrum. Next base: position 11,174 of record JBARCY010000434.1, on the reverse strand, counting down.
AAATCCGCGGGCAGCGACTGGGAAGCGAGATCGCGGAGTTCGCCTTTGGCGGCGACCAGCGCAGGACGCATGGTGGTGTGCGCGTCGGAACGCAGAACGAAAATCGTTTTGTTGTCGCTAGCCATCACGGGTTCGGTCTCGATTCCCGTGCCGCTCGTAACTTGTTCAGGATGGTCGCCCATGGGCGTAACTTTCCATACGTGGCGGCGGTCAACGTCGCCCTGGTTCGAGGAGTAGACAATTTCGCGGCCATTTTCGCCGGCGGCGACATATTCGACTTCGAAATTTCCCGGCGTGAGAAGCTTCGCTGCGCCGCCGCTAACGGGAGCGGACCACAGGTGAAGCCACCCGCCGCGCTCCCACGGAAAAACGATGCGGTCGTCCGCGGTCCAGATGAGCTGATTTTCCGCGACCATTTCGTGATAGACGCTGCCGCTGCCCGGATCGGCGTGCCAAATTTCCTGGCCTTTGCCGGTTGTGGTGTCCGCGATGCGGATGGACCACGGCTGGCCTTCGCGGCGCGGACTAAATGGAACATTGCCTTTCGCGACAGCGATGCGCAGGAACGCGATTCTGCGGCTGTCGGGCGACCACGCCGCTTGGATGTCGGTATCGACGCTGGGATCGAGATAAATCAGGGATTTCGCGGCGATGTCGTAGACGCCGATAAAACCGTGATCATTGCGGCGGCTCGCGAAAGCGAGCTTCGAGCCGTCCGGCGACCAGCGCAGTTCGCTCTCGTTGCCATTGGCATGAATTAATTGTTCGGACTTGGCGCTACCATCGAGTTTTGCGAGCCACACTTGCGCCTTGAAAATATAGGCGACGGTGTCTCCCTTGGGCGAGACGGCCGACGAATGGCCTTCGCCAAGTTTTTTAGGCGCGCCGCCGCTCAGCGCAATGGCCCAGACGTCCTGCTCGACCCCCTGCGGCGAGCTATCAGGATTGGGATAAGCGGCGTTGGGAAATTCAAGATCGCCGCCGTGCGTGTAGACAATGGTTTCGGCGTCCGGCGCCCAACTGAGGTCGCCGAGATCCTGGCCGTCGTCGTCCTTGTACGAAGTAAGCTGTCGAGATTTGTAAGTTCCGTCCGCCGCGGCCTCCGCAACCCAAATATTCCGGACGCCCTGCGCGTTGAACACCCAGGCGACGCGGCCCTTGGCGGGCGCGGCGATCAGTTCCGTAGGAAATGGCGCGCTCAGAAATTGTTCGAGCGTCGGCGATTTCTGCGCTTTCGCCGCCGGGCAAATGATCAGCGCTGCAAGGATCACGAGCGATGCGTTGCGTTTCATCAGCAGCCTCCAAAGGTCGTAAAATTTTGCAATCAAATTCGTACGTCGCAAATTCCTCGAAAATCCAGGGCAAATTTCAATCCGCAGGCTGGCGCGCGGCTGCTTTTTCCAGCGAAACGCGCGGCTCGTCCAGCGGCCCGGATATTTTCAAGACATGGCCGGTTTCGTTAACTCTGATGGTCCTGCCGCGGCGCATATCCGCGCTGAGCGTTTCGACTGTCAGATTCGCATCGCGCGCGAAACTCACCGTGCCTTGCAACGAAGTCTGCTCCTTGCCGGATTCCAGCGTTAGATTATCCACCGTGACGGCGAGGTTGCGCATCGTAAACGTACCCTGGCCCGTTGTCCACCGTGAAGTTCCGGTGTGAGGCGCGCCATCGGCCACGCTGGCGCCAACGTCCCAGCCGCGGAATTCCACGTTATTGAATTGGAGTTCCCCGCCGCCTGCCAACTGGCGAAAGAGTTCGTCGCGCCCGACGCCGTCGGTAACCAGATGCACGGTGCCGGAAGCAGAGCCCGCCAGGCGTTCCATAAATTGGCCGGACGCGGGGAGTTGGGCGAGATTCACGCGATCAAGCCGTGCCGTGACGTCATACTTTGGCACTGGAGCAAAGGCCGCGTTCATTTGCGCATGCACCGTGCCGCCGGCCCACTGTGCGTCCGCATCCCGTATTTCGAGTTGCAGATCGCGCAGACTTCCCTCCGCGCGGACATTGGAGAGTTTCAGCTTTTCGATGGTCAATTCTCCGATGGTCAAATCGCCGCCGGCGTTCATCCGGCGAACGAGATCGCTGGCGGCGGGACTCTGCTGGGATGAGCCGCCCAGAAACGAAGAGAGCAGCCGTTGCAGCCAGTTTGGCCGCGCGCGCGGACCGACCCAGCGATCGAGATCGGCGGCGCTCATGCGATCCGTGGTCAAACTAAAATTCCAGCGAGGAACATCTTCTCCGTCAACAATTTGCCGTTCGGTCAGCGTGCCAGACCATGCGCCACCGAATCCGTTTACCTTCGTCACGTCGACGGAGCGCAGGCCGTCTTTCCAATTCAACGTGCTTTGCTGAATGACGAGAGGCTGGTTCAAACCGGCAATCGCAAGTTTAGCCTTGCTAAAAATGATCCGGCCGTTCCAGCGGCCGCTTTCGGGGATTCGCCAGTCATAGCGTGTGACCGCGAGCGCATCTCCGGTGAGCTCCCAGCCGTGATTCAAAGGCTGGCCGAGCGCGGCGGCGGCTTTCAAAACATCCTCGACTTTTTGCACGTCGCCCTCGATGCTCACGCTGCCGGACTTGCCGTTCAGGTCCTGTGTGAAGGTGAGGTCCGCAGCGTTTTCCATGGACACGGCAATGCGCCGCTTCCGTGGCGCGAGGACGTCGCGTGCGGATGCGCCGAGAGCGATGCGCACGGGTTCGGAGACAAGCAGATCCCGTTCGCGTTGAACGCGGACGGGACCGATCCTCACGGGACCCTTAAGACCAGGCACACGCAGTGTCCCGCCGTTGCTGGAGAAGGCGGCACCTTCGAGCTGCAGCGGCCAGCCGCGCAGCGCCAACGCACCGGTGAAATACTGTTCCGCGGAAACTCGATCGTCGATACCCGGATGGAATGCTCTACACCAAGCGAGCAGGTCCGCCGCTTGAATGCCCGTGGAATCGAAATGCACGTCGAAGCTGGACGTGGGCCCGGTCAAGTAATTCCCTGCTCCGCGCAAATTCGAGTGCGGCGCCTCAATCGTCACTTCTTCCGCGAGCACGGTTCCCGCAGCCACGTTCCAGCGGCCCTTGACCGCCAGCCTCAATCTCGGATTATCGTTTCGCTGAAGCAAATCCCATCGATGGATATGGGCGGCGCGGGCTTCCATGGAAAAATTCCATTCACCAGGCGGGGCTGGAGCGTCCGCGCTGCTGTCCGATGTGCCGCTCTTGAGCGAACCGTCGAGAGTAAATACTCCGCGGAGTCCGTAATCGCTTCCTCGCAGCAGCCGAAATAGATCCGCAAGTGAAACTTGTTCCCAGTGCACGGTGATTTGCGCAGGCTGCAACCGCGCCGAAGTTCCTGCGACGTCCCCGCGGACAAGCACCGTTCCCGCAGACTGCAACGCCACGCCGCTGCGCCACGGTTGCGCTTCGAGGCGCAGCTCCCAGCGCCCCGGCGAAACCTGGTCGACACTTCCCGAAACTCCAGTGAGCGCAAACGGAAGCTTTTCATCTCCGTTTTTGAAATTAACGCGTCCCTCGTCGAAATCGATCTTGAGCAAGCGATTGACCGGAGCGGTCGCCGCCGGCGGTCCGTAAAAACTAGTCTTTCCCTCCGCGGCAGGTTTGGCTGGGGGCAGCCACTGTTCCAGATTCCATTTCCCCAGGCTATTGCGCACCAAGATAAGGCTCGGGCGGCTGAGCGAAAGCGTGCCAAATTCAAAATGTCCGAGCAGCAGCCCAGTCCACCGCAATCCAGCAGCCAGGTTATCCGCGCGTAAGAAATATTCGTTTCCGAAGGCGGGGTCCTCACCAACCGTCACTTGCTCCGCATCGAGCTCGGGGGTGGGCAGAAGCTGCACCGAGAATCTTCCGACTTCTATGGGACGTCCGAAGGTTCTTTCCAGTTGCGAAGTCAAGTAGGAGCGCATGCGGCGCGTGCGAACGAGCAGCGAGACGCCGAACTGGAGGGCCACAAGCGCTGCCAGAATCGATAGCGCCAGCTTCCACCACTTGCGGGAGATCATCATGTTGTCCGGAAGTTTCGCAGACTGGCCTGCAAATGAAAAGTCACCTTGGGGAGGAACTGGCCCGCTCTTGCCTCGTTTCACGAGCGAACTTTCCTGCCGGGCGATCCAAGAAACAACAAATGTCAGTGCACCATGCGCAGCATCCGCGTCCAGCGCGTGCGGGCAGGAAGATGAGCGAGCGTTTCAAATACACTCTTCAGCCGCTCCAAAAACGTGCTCTGGGTGTAGTCGCTGCTCGTCGCGTCCACCGACCAATAAATCAGGAACGGCCGCCCCATGATTGCGCTGCGATCGACGAACCCCCAGTAGCGGCTGTCCGAGCTGCGGTCCCGGTTGTCGCCCATGGCAAATATTTTTCCGGGCGGCACGACAAGCTCGTCACCCTGCACATAATTACGAAGTATGTCTCGCCAGCCGGACTCGGGAACCACTTGCGGAGAAATCATCTGGTCCCTCGTCGGAGGAAACGAATAGTTGAAATTATCGTACGGGGCTGCCGGGTCATGAACCACGTACGGTTCGTTCAACAGCTTTCCATTGACGTACATCTGCTGGTCAACCATCTTGAGGCGGTCGCCCGGCAAGCCGATTACGCGTTTTACAAAATGCTGGTGGTCGGCGTACGGATATTTGAAGACGATAATGTCGCCGTGCTCCACCGGACGGTAAGGAAGAAACTTGTCGTACCATGCACCGCTTCCGCCAAAAATGAATTTATTGACGAGCAAATGGTCGCCGATCAGCAGCGTTCCTTCCATGGAGGCGGAGGGAATTTTGAAGGCCTGCACAATAAAGCTGGTCCCAAAGAGCGCGAGAAGCACGGTGACCAGCAGCGATTCCAGGTATTCGGAAATGGTCGTCGGATCCTCGTAGTGCTGCTCCTTTTTCGGTTCAGCAGCCGCTACCGGCTCCTCAGCTCTTAGCGCAGTTTCTTCCGCCATTCGCTTTCAGCCTTTCCGATCCGTGCGTGCTTCACTTTCGTTCCAGAATCTCCATCGCGGTCTGCGCCGCCCGTTGCTCGGCTTCCTTTTTTGTGCTGCCTTCGCCGCTGGCCATCCGCTGGCCGTGGATCCAAACGTCCACCTGAAACAATTTCTGGTGGTCCGGGCCGCTCTCGCCCGAAAGACGGTATTCGGCGGGCGACTCGCCACGGCCTTGCAAAAATTCCTGGAGCGCGGACTTGCGGTCGGAGTCGCCGATGCGCTCGCCGCGCTGAACGAGTGCCTGCTCGAAGAGCAGACGCTTAAGCATTTCCCGCGCCGCGCCCAACCCGGAGTCCAGGTAAACCGCCGCGACCACCGCCTCGAACGCGTCCGCCAGGAGCGTCGGCTTCTCACGCCCGCCTGTCTTTTCTTCTCCGCGTCCTAGCCGCAGATGCTCGCCAAGTTTCACGCGCCGCGCGGCATCTTCGAGGGAGCGCGCGTTGACAAGACGAGCGCGGCTTTTTGAGAGCTGACCTTCTCTCCAATCAGGAAAGGACTCCAGCAGATATTCCCGCGCCAACAATTCGAGAACAGCGTCTCCCAAAAACTCAAGCCGTTCATTGTCTTGGATCGCTGCCGCTTCCGCCGATCCTTCCGTGTGCTCAGCTCTCAGCTCCGGAACCGCGGAGCTGTGCGTTAAGGCAAGTTCGAGGAGTTCCGGTTTTTTAAACCGATAGCCGAGACGCTCCTCAAGTTGGTCTGCGTCGCCGCGCATCATTTCCTTGGGCAATACTAGCCAGGTGGCCGGCGACTTTTATTGGGGCGCGCTCAACTGCGTGGCGCCTAGCTTCTTCGCTTCTTCGGCGCCGCTTTTGCACGTCGGCTGCAAGCCGCCAGGCACTGTCGCGCACTTGTTAAAGGCCGCCACTGCGGCTTCAAAGTGCGAAGTCTTTTCTTCCGAGATCGCCAAAATGTAAAAGTTCACAGGATCAATCTCTGGATTTGGATCGACCCTGGTGGCCTCCATGAATTCTGGAATCGCTAGATCAAACTTGCCGCGCCGGAAATAAACGAGCCCCAAGCCGCTGTGAGCCATTGCCAGAGTCTGATTCTTGGCCAGCGTGAATTGCGCGTCGCTTAGGGCATCGGGCTTGGGGATCGTGGGAGTAAGCTCGATTGCCGACTTCGAGAATTTTTCGGCCTTATCCAATTGCACCGCAGCGTTGGGCATGGACGAGTTCCAAGCCCGTGGCAGCGTCTGCCCAAGGATCGCGAGTGTCTGAACGTCATTCGGAGCTAAGGCCACATCTTTCTCACCCACGTCCTGCATCTTCTGGATGTCGTTGGCCTCGAGATAGAGTTTGACGAGGGCCGAATACACCGGCGGGAGGTAGCGGCTTTGCGGATATTTCGCAACAAACTGTTCGCCCGCCTGCACTTTCATGGGCCCGGCCGTTAGCGGCATGGCTTCAAACGCTTTGTACGCCGTGTCTTCTTCTGGATTCACGGGCGGCGCCGGCGTATCCAGCGTCAGCGTGTTCGCTTTGTCCTTGTCGGTTGGCGCCTGAGCAGGCGGCGCGGCTTGACCGCTCTGCCCGGATTGGCCGCTTTGTCCACTTTGTCCGCTCTGTCCGCTCTGCGCACTCTGGGCAGCCGCCCCGACACATGCACACAAGAAAAATCCCGCAAGTGTTCCCGTTCCCATCCACTTCTGCCACGTCCCCTTCATTTCCCGCCTCCTGTGTGTTCGTTCCAGTCATCGCTCGAGTCTGGGGGCTCGAGCTTAACCTTGTAGTCTTCCGAAACCTTTCCGATTCTCGGCTCGATTGCTAAGGCCGTTCGGACGGTTTCTCCAAATTCACGACTTCCAGCCCCTGTTGCGCGGCTCGCCGGGCTCTGTCGGGACCGCCTGGCACGCCAAGCGCGGCTTGAAACTCGTTCTTGGCGAGGGCCTGCTGCCCTTCATCATCATAAATCCGCGCCAGGTAAACATGCGACCATGCTAACACCATGGGGTCATGCGTGGCTGCGTGTTCGCCGGTTGTGAGCCTGCCAAAGACTACCTTCGCTCGCGGCCCATCATGCTCAAGCAAAGCCACTAATCCTATCCCATACCACGCTCGAATCTGATCCGGATATTTCGCCAGTACCTTCTGAAAAGATGCCTCCGCCGCTCTGGGATTTTTTTCGGCGATCTGCCGTTCACCATCCGTCAGGTCCGCGATGGCTTCGGCGTCGTTCGGCACCGTGGTCGGCACCGCCCTGCGCCGGACCACTTGCTCGGCGGCCGCGCCATCCGCGCTCTCTCCGTAATCCCCTTGCTTAAAATGGATGCCATCGATCCGCTTGGATTCCGCCGCCAGATTGATCCCTCTCACCAAGTCCGGAAAATAGAGTGCCATCGATGGTTCGGAGCCTTCGTACTTGGTGAGTCCTTCAAAAATTGGCCGAACCATCGCATAGCCGTCTACGTCGTCGCGTTCCATCGCCGCTTCCCGCTCGCCAGGCGACAGCCGCTTCAGCTTCAGCTCGACGGCTCGCACCAGGCACTCCGCGAAGTATGACGCGAAATCATCTTTCAGATCCGGCTCCAGCCGCGGCGCCAGCGCCACCTTTTCATACAGCGGCCGTTTTACCGCCAGAACATGCGGGTATTGAAGAGGTAGAGGATCGAGCAGGAAATGCAGGAAAGCGTGCCTCACAATATCGACGGGAATATCATCCGCGCCGCTCAACACAATCGAATAGTGATCGCCGGAATTTCGCACGTTGGTAATTCGCCCAACCAGCGGCTCCAGAATGATGTTGAACGTCCTCTCCGATCCGGGAACCTGGAGCTGCCGCAGATAGCCCGTAGCCGTGTAGACAATTTGAGAGATTGGGTCGTGCGCCTTTTCGATTTCTTGGTTATAGATGGGCTGGAGATCTCTCCACAGCCGGCCAATGTGCTGCTCCTGGTAGTAATTCGAGAGGATTTCGCTGAAGCCTTCGAGCGCCAGCAACTCTGTCGGCTGTTCGTCCCGCTGGAGCGTGATCCGGAATTTCGGCGCCGGCCCGGAAAGCAACCCAAACCAGATGTACCGCGAGAGCGTCGCTCCGGAATTGGGCAACTCGCGCTCCTTGTAGAATGCCCGCACCGCTTCCACTGCCGGCCCCTGCTGCTGTTGCATTTCCTCGCGGAGCCTGGCGCGAAGCGGATGCCAATTTTCCGCGCTCACGTTCGACTCAAATCCAGCAGCCAGCAGCGCGCACATGGTCGTGAACATCGCCTCGCTGCCGGTAACGCTGATATTGCTTACCGGCGTGGTCTGCCGGGGCGCTGGCGGCAAGGGCGTCTGCGCGCTCGCGGGACGCGCTCCGAGCAAAAACACGAGCGCCGCGCACAACCCCACCGCTGCAATTTGCCGAAATTGTTTTGTCATGAACTCTGCCGCAGTCCCGCTCGAACCAGCAATTCTCTCTACTGCTCCCTCAACGTCTGAGGTGGGACAGACATTCTTGTCTGTCTCCTGCATCTTTGATCAGTCCCCTGGGGCGCTCACTGTCCAGTGGCCACCCTGCAGCATCCTGCCAATCTACAAGCGCGTTTCCCTTCCGTCAAGGAATCCTAAGCTCACCAGGTGCCGCTCCATCCAACTGTTGCCACACGCTAAAGCATCTGTTAACTGTGAGGATGCGTTCACACCTGCCTTGGGATGGCTCGGCGCTATGCGTTCTGCTTTCGTCAAGAGAGACTCCTACTTTCTGTTTCTCTCAACCCTCTCTTGTTTCTTGCCTGCGGTCTTCCACACCCAAGTGGTGGGCGGAAACTTCCCGCTGCAAGGGCGACAATCCGCGGCCCAGTCTTCCGCACAGGATCCGCCCAACTCTTCTGCTCCGTCCCGCACTCCACGTGTCTCGCAAGAAGTTCAGCTCACCGGCGATTCTTCCTGGCTCGATACCGGTATCGAAGTGCAAGCGGGCGAACATGTCTTCGTCACCGCCACCGGAAAGCTGCGCTACGCCGGTCAAGAAACCGACGTGACTCCTGCCGGTCTCGCGCGCAACTTCAAGGATCTACTGCGTGACCTGCCGGATAACGAAGCTGGACGCGGTGCCGTCATCGGCCGCATCGGTGACAAGGACACTTCGCAACCCTTTCTGATCGGCGCCAAACGCAACCTCGTCTCGCCCATTCCCGGCCGACTCTCCGTCGCCATCAATCAACTCAGCAGCGACGCCGGCGATGGAACTTATATTGTTGAAATCGAAATTTATCCCGCGGATGTGAACTCGTCTCTTTACGTCGCCAAAACGGTCACCTCCATCCCCGGCGTCGGCGATCGTCTTTTCTCGAAAATTCCGCGCCGCGTATCCGACAGGGCCGGCGCCCCCGGCGACATGGTCAATTTCCTTATCATCGGCTCACCAGCCGCCATGGAAAGAGTCTTCACCACCGCGGGATGGGTCCAGGTCGATGCTAACGTCAAAGACACTCTCCTCCACGGCCTCCTCGAAAGCATTTCGAAAGAATCTTATCTAACGATGCCCATGAGCCCGCTCTATCTTTTCGGACGCCAGCAGGATTATGGTTGGGCCCACGCGGAACCCATTTCCGTCGTCGCTTCGCGCAATCACCTGCGGATTTGGAAGGCCCCCTTCGAACTCGATGGCCAAACGCTCTGGGTCGGTGCCGCCACGCATGATGTTGGCTTCGAAAAAGATCAGCGCAACAACGGCCTGACGCACAAAATCGATCCAAACATCGACCTCGAGCGCGACTATGTGGAAAAAACGCTCGCCGCCACGGGCCTCGTCGCGAAGGTGACTCGCATCCGTCCAAAGAATCCCATGCTAGAGGCCAAAACCGCCACGGGTGGCAGCTTCCACTCGAACGGCGAAGTCCTCGTTCTAAAACTCGGCGAGTCTTTTCAGAAGTGACGAAGTTTGTCTCTGCGAAAGCACCTCGGCCCGCGAGCAAACTCTCCGCAGATCTCCACGCCCTAAGCCTTTCTGCGTTATCCTTTGTTCTTCTGTGCTTTGCTCCGCGCCCTCGCGCCGGCTGATTGCAATAGAGACGCGAGGAGAAAAGTTGGAGTATGATGGCGCCCGCCCGGTGCCCCAGAACCGGCCTGTCAGCATCACCCGGAGTCCCTCATGCCCGTGACCAAGCCGATCAACGAAGCCGCCCGCCTCGCCGCTCTCCAACGCTATGCCATCCTCGATACCGATCCGGAAGAATCCTTTGACGATCTGACGCACCTCGCTTCTTTCGTCTGCAAGACTCCCGTCGCCCTGATTTCTCTGATCGACGGCGACCGTCAATGGTTCAAATCGCGCGTTGGCGTCACAGTATCCGAAACACCTCGCGAAGTTGCATTTTGTTCCACTGCAATTCTCCAGTCCGAAGTCTTCGTGGTCCCCGACGCGTTGAAGGACGAGCGCTTCCGCGATAATCCTCTCGTAGTATCCGACCCGCACATCCGCTTCTACGCCGGCGCGCCTCTCATCAACGAAGACGGCTACGCGCTCGGCACTCTCTGCGTCGTCGATCAAACGCCGCGCGAATTGGCGCCCGAGCAGCGCGACGCCCTCAAAGCGCTGAGCCGTCTGGTCCTTGCCCAGATGGAATTTCGCCGCAACCTGATTTTGCTGAAAGAGGCGCTCACTGACCGTACAAAAGCCGAACACGAGCGCGAATTCGAGCTCCTAAAATTGCAGGCGACTCTCGTGCGCGTCCTCGGCCTGCGCCATTCGGTCACGACGCGGTAAGGGTTGGGAAGTCCTTAACCATCTAAATTACTTCTTTGGAGTTGGTTGCGCTGCGACGATCGGATCGCCGCTTGGCCACCAACAGGATTGCGACGACCGCGCACCATGCGCAAACTGCCCAAATAACGTACGTCAGGGACGCCGATATTTGCTCCTGGTTTTTACTCACAAGATAAGCGCGCCGAGCAATGACGTCTTCATAATCCTTTACGTCGCATCCGATGTACCTTACGGTGATGAAGCCCATCAAAGCAGGAAGCAAAATCCCCATCGGGAAGAGCCGCACGAACAGTTCACGTACCGCTTTCCACGGGAGGGCCTTTGCAACCGCATGGAAGGGTGCTCGCAGCCAAACGTAGGCACCAAAACCGATCGCCAACGAAAGCAGAGCGACACAAAAATACGAAACGATCAGGTACTGCTCATTGGTCATTGTTCGGTCTAAGCGTAGCTACAAGAATCGTCATCAGCACCAGATATATACCT
>JBARCY010000433.1:0-4159 GCA_049794595.1 Candidatus Acidiferrum sp. | reverse complement strand
AGAACAGGCTCGAGCCGGAAGCCGTGGCGGAAAGCGTGCGCGCGCTGGGAAAGAGCGCTCGAGTATTTCCCAGCGCGGACGCAATTGCGGAGCAGCTTGCGACGGAAGCAGAAGCCGGCGATTTGCTTCTAGTGATGTCCAACGGCAGTTTCGACGGGCTGTGCGAGAAATTGCTGGCCAAACTGTGCCAGCCAGTCCATGTTTCTTCCGAGGCCAATACCAGGTGAATGCTCAATCGTGGCGGGGCCGGGCGATCCTTCCGGCGACAGCATTTTTCTTGTGCGCATTGTGCTGGGCCGGCATCAGCCGGGCGACGATCCGCTACGAGGTATCGATCAGCCATCCCGAGCAGCATCTTTTCCACGTAATAATGACCATTCCCGACGTGAGCGGTGAAGTCACGGTTCAGATCCCCGCGTGGAACGCGCTCTATCAGATTCGAGATTTCAGCAGCCATATCCAGCAAGTCGAAGCGTTCAGCGGGGCGACGAGAGCGCCGATTGAAAAAGTGGATAAGCAAACGTGGCGCATTCTCGGGCAAGGGACGATTACGATTCGGTACGCGACGTATTGGGACGAGGCCGGACCATTTGCGACACAACTTAGCGGCGAACACGGCTTCATTAATCCAGCGATGATTCTTCTGTATGTTGCGAATCGGCGTTCCGAAGATGTCCACCTTGCGTTACCGGACGTTCCTGGGCCGTGGAACGTGGAAGGTGCTGGCCTCACGCTGCTGGAGTCCATGGGAGGTGCGCGAAATTTCACCTTCGATGCGAAAAACTATGATGCGCTTGTGGATGCGCCAATTGAAGTTGGCAATTTTAAGGAGTTCAGCATTCCGGCCGTATCGGCGGACATCCGAGTCGTCGTGCATGGAGAGAATTGGAGCCAGAAGGAGATCGAAGGCGAGCTGAGCCGAATTTGCAATTACGAATTGAAGCTGATGGATGGCCCTCCGTTTGCGCATTACGTTTTCATTCTGCACATCGGAAAGAATGCGGGCGGCGGGGGAATGGAGCACGCCAATTCGACGGCGATTGGGATTCCCTCGGACGAGTATTTGGCGGGAGTGGCGGCACATGAATTTTTTCATCTGTGGAACGTGAAGCGGATACGGCCTGCGTCGCTGGAGCCGGTGGACTTCACCAAGGAGCAGTACACGCGGGCGCTGTGGTTCGCGGAAGGCGTTACGAGCACCTATGGTGCTTACACGCTGGTGCGCACGGGGCTCTGGAACAAAGAACGATTTTATGACGACCTCGGAGCGCAGATTAGCGACCTGGAATCGCGGCCGGCGAATAAATGGCAGAGCGCGGAGCAATCGAGCCTGGATGCCTGGCTCGAGAAATATCCGATGTACGACGGGCCGGACTACAGCGTTTCGTATTACACCAAGGGGCAGGTGTTGGGCGAATTGCTGGACATCTTGATTCGCGACCGCACGGATAATCAAAAAAGTCTCGATGATGTCCTGCGTGGCATGAACTCCGATTTCGCGAAGCAAGGCAAGACTTACCGGGATAGTCTGGATATTCGGCTGGAAGCAGAGAAAGTAGCCGGCGGTTCGTTTGAAGAATTCTTTCGGGACTACGTTGCGGGCGCAGAGCCGCTGCCTTACCAAAAGATATTCGCGCTTGCTGGACTGGAGTTGCAAACGACCGCGGCAGAAAGGGCGACGCTGGGATTTTCTGCGGAACGTGGCGCCGGCGGGAGCGTGACGGTACGTTCGGTCGATGCGGGAAGTCCCGCTGAGACGGCGGGGTTGCAGGTTGGGGACGTTATTTTGAGTTGGAACGGCGGAGACGCGCCGCGATCTTTGAGGCGATGGGTGAGCGGGCGCCAGCCGGGAGAGGCAGTGAAGCTGCGCATCCGCAGAGATGAAAAAGAGCAGAACCTGGAATTCAAATTGGGCGGAGAGAAGACGGTTTTCTATCAAATCGCCGAGGACGCGCACGCGGGAGAGAAAGCGCGGGAGATTCGCGATGGGCTGCTTCGCGGAGTCACGCAAACGATGGCAGCGCACTGACCGCCCGGCCGGACTTACCAGATTAGGCACAAAGGGACTCCTTCGGGGCAACTAAGAGACGGCCCCTCTCATCTCTAATAGATGAGCATGTATGGGTGCGATAGAGCCGCGCACCCTCCCTAGCGCGGCGGCTGTTGAAAAGCATGCTTTCAGGGGTTGCGGTAATCACAGCCAATCAGGAGAGAGAAGCGTTCGGCCGACCAGGTGTTCGGAATTCCTGGATTCGATCGATCGTGCCGAAGCTGGTGGTGCAACAGCTTGACGGCTGGAAAGAGGCATGCTTTGAAGGCAACGATCATTTGCGGGATACTCGCGATACTTGCAGTTCCATTTCCGGCCGCGGCTTCGCTGGGCGGCGATGTGGCGTCGGTGCAGGCCGATGTAGCGAAGATGCAAGCCTCCCTGCAGACGAGCAGCAGCGATTCGTACACCATACATGAAATCCAGGCGCCGACAGGCGTAGCCGTGAAGGAATATATGTCTTCCGCAGGGGAGATCTTTGCCGTTACGTGGCAAGGATCGGTCCACCCGGACTTACGGCAGCTTTTGGGCACGTATTACGACCAGTATGTTCAGGCAGTTCAGACGCAACGAGCGCACCGACGCGGACGCGGTCCGCTGCTCATCCAAGAGCCCGGACTGGTGATTCAAGTATCCGGGCACATGCGCTCCTTCCTTGGGAAGGCTTACGTTCCTCAGATGTTGCCGGCGGGAGTTCGCGCGGAGGACGTCCGATGAGGCGCGCGCGGCTGCACGAATTCGTTTTCATGGGCTTAGCGGGCGCGCTGGCTGCAACCGTGGGGTGCGGCGGGGGTAGCAGCGGTAGCAGCATCACAAGTGGCGGCGGGGGCGGCTCAAGTTCGCCGACCGCGAATGTGCAGCCCATTACGGTGAATACGGGGCCGACAGCGAACTACGTTGACGGGGTTTTTACAAGCGTAATGATTTGCGTTCCGGGAAGCACGACAAGCTGCCAGACGATTGACGGCATCTTGGTGGACACGGGGTCATCTGGACTGCGCATCATGGCTTCAGAACTTACGATTTCGCTTCCCCAACAGACCGGGGCCGGTAGCGAGCCTATTGTCGAGTGTCTTCCGTTTGTAGATGGGGTCACTTGGGGACCCGTGCAGACGGTGGACTTGACGATCGCGGGCGAAGTGGCAAAGTCGCTGCCCATTCAGGTTATAGGTAGTTCCAATTTTTCTACCGTACCAAACAGTTGTTCGAGTATGGGTGTGCCGGAAGACACTGTCGCTAGCTTTGGCGCCAACGGGGTATTGGGAGTTGGGAATTTTCCCCAGGACTGCGGCGGTGGTTGCACGCAGAGCGGCGTTAATAACCCTGGGTTGTATTACATATGCCCGGCGCAAGGCTGCGCAATCACAAATGAGAGCATTGCGAACCAAGTGCAGAATCCAGTCGTGCTGTTTCCGACCGACAATAATGGCGTCCTGATTGACCTGCCGTCCGTGACCGGGGCAGAGGCGAGCGTGAGCGGCTCGCTGATCTTTGGAATAGGCACACAGTCAGACAATTCGCTGGGAAGCGCGACTGTGTATGCGGTTGATTCCTCCTTTGGAAACTTCAACACGACGTTTAACAACGTGAGCTATCAGGACGAAGCTTTTCTGGATACCGGGTCGAATGGCCTCTATTTTCCGGCGTCGAATGTAGCGGCACTCGTTCCTTGCACCGATGCCCCATTCTGGTATTGTCCGACCACGACGCAGAATCTTTCGGCGACCAATCAGGCTTTCAGCGGCGGGGCGACAGGGTCGGTCAACTTCGTTGTGGGCAATGCCGATACACTGACCGCCAATGAGAATAATGCGGCGGTCAACGGACTAGCTGGGCCTAATACTGGGTCATTCGATTGGGGGCTGCCGTTCTTCTTTGGCCGCAAGGTGTTTACCGCCATTGAGGGAGCGAATACGCCAGCGGGTGCTGGACCTTACGTGGCTTATTGAGATTTCCGTCTGTAAGTTGCTCGGCTGCCGACTTCGTGCGTGGTAGATTGGGTTATCTCCGTTTGCAGGTCAGGGTACCCCCCCCTGTATTTTGTAAACGTTGATTCTAAAAGACTTAGGTTTGCGGCAAGTTCTTTAGAATGAGTGGTTACGCGTCTAT
>JBARCY010000432.1:0-5466 GCA_049794595.1 Candidatus Acidiferrum sp. | reverse complement strand
TGAGCTCCGCGACCGGCTCGCCTTTCGGCAGAAACTCCATCGCCACATGACGGTCATAGCCCAGTTCCGCCAGCTTCCGGTAAATGTTCGGATAGTAGATCTCTCCAGTGCCCGGCTCGTGGCGGCCCGGAACGTCGGCGACGTGTACCAGCCCGGTCAGTTCGATGTTTTTCTCCAGCTTTTCGATCAAGTTGCCTTCGGCGATCTGTTCGTGGAAAAAATCGTAAAGGAATTTGACGTGAGGGTTGCCCACCGCGCGGACAATTTCGAAGCCCTCGGCGGAAGACGTCAGAAAGTATTTTGGATTTTCTTCGGGGTCGATATTTTCGACAAGAAGCTCGATGCCCTTTTGCGCCGCGATGTCTCCCCCGCGCTTCAGCGTTTCGATGCAATTCGTGCGCATCGCCTCTGGCGACACGCCTGGAACTTTGTTCCCGCTCTGAAGAATCAGTTGCTTGCACTCGAGCTCATGCATCGTAGGAATAAAATTGCGAACCGCTTGCAAAAACGCCTCGCGGTCATTCGCGTCGGCCAGCGTATGCCAAACGCCTGCCGTGGCATCGAAGTCGAAGCCCAGTTCCTGTTTCTTTTTCCGGGCCGCGGCAAAATCCTCTTTCGTCCAGCCTTTGAACTCATCAACGAGCTCCACTGCGCGATACCCGGCTTCGGCAACTTTATCCAGTCGTTGCGCGAAGGGCTCACCGCGGAAGACCGTCCAAAGCATTACCGTAAGCTTGAATGGGACGGGGCCGCTCGAAGCGTCATTGCTTTGAGAACCGAGCGAAGACGGCATCGCCGCCGCGACGCTGCCCGCCGCGGCTCCCGCGGCGACGCTGGCAATGCTCCGGCCGAATTCGCGCCGATTCATCATCCCTCCAGAATTTCCTTGCGCACGTTTTTCAGGACGTAGGCGGCGCGCTCCACGCCCACCTCGCCGGAAAGAATGGGGTCCTCATTCTCAATACTCAAAATGCCTTCGTAACCCGTGTCCATATACGCCTGGATGATAGCCTTCCACAAACTCGCGCTGTGCCCATAGCCCACGGCGCGGAAAGTCTCCGAAGCATTCCCCAGGTCGCTCGTCGCAAACGCAAAATTCAACACACCATATTTCGCCACGTTGTCGGGAAAAAATACCGTGTCCTTCATGTGCGCGTGATAGATCGCCCCTTGTTTTCCTAGAAAATGAATCACTTCCACGGGGTCGCAGCCCTGCCAGAACAAATGGCTCAAATCGCAGTTCGCGCCAATCTCTTCCCCGACCGCTTCACGCAGCTTGAGCAGAGTCCGTGGATTGTAGACGGCGAAGTTGGGGTGCATTTCGAACCCCAGCCGGTGAATGCCATGCTCGCGCGCGAATTTTGCGGCATCCTTCCAGTACGGAATGATCTTTTCCTTCCACTGCCAGTCCTGCATTTCCGCGTACTCTGGCGGCCAGCGGTAGGTGATCCAGTTCGGCTGCGCATCTGTGGGCGTTCCGCCGGGGCAGCCGGAAAATCCGACGATGACTTTCACGCCCAGCCGTTCAGCGAGCAGAACAGTTTTGCGAAAGCTCTCCGCATCCCGCGCGGCATGTTGCGCATCCGGATGAATCGGATTCCCGTGGCAACTGAGCGTAGCCACCTGGATCCCACGATCCTCAAATTTTTTCTGCCACGCCTTGGCTTTGGCAGGATCGGCCAACAGCTCATCGACCGGGCAATGATGCGATCCCGGATAACCGCCCGTGCCGATCTCCATTGCCTCGAGCCCAAGTGCGCTGACTTTATCGAGCATTTCATCGAGAGAAAGTTTTTCGTAGACAGGGTCGAAAACGCCGATAGGAATTTTCCGCTGCGTCGCTGGTGAACTCTCCGCTCGTTTTCTCGGCCCGGCCTCCGAACCCAGAATGGATCCCCTCACATCGGCACTTCCCGGAACCGCCGCAGCCAGCAACCCACCACCGGTCGCAGCGAGAAATTGTCTGCGATCAACCGATTTACTACGCTGCGAACTCTCCATGCCCGATTCCTCCCCGAGCGCCCTTTTCACGCCGCCCAATTACGGCCCGCGGCATTATACGCCTCCTGAACGGCGGTGGAACCCACAAAATCGTTTTAGCAGGGACGAAATGCGGAAGGTCGGCCTAGAAATAATCGGGAAGAAATTGCCTGGTCCGGCGAGATTCGCAGTTCGGGCTCAGCTTCAGGATTCAGGGTTTCCTGCGTGTCAGCGCGTCCAGAGCCGGAATAGAGACAGGCGCGGTCGTGACGCGCTCCGGCGGTCTTTTCTTATTTTGAATCGCGTCCACAAGCATTTCAATGGCTTGCCCCGCGTTCGGCGGAACAAAAACCGTGGCCGCCAGCAGTCCGCTGCGCACCCACGCTTGCCCCGTTTTCGGCAAGCCGTCGCATCCAGTGAATGGTAGCTTGAGCCATCTTTCGCGCTCGTCCTCGTTCGTCAATTCCTTAAACGCATCCCGAGCCCCCATAGCCATGGAATCGTCCTGCGCGGAAACGAGATCGACCGCCGCGCGTTGAGAAGTCGTCAGCTTGAGCCACGAACGCACGGCGCGTTGTGCGCTCTCCTGAGTCCATTGTGCCTTCAACAGTGTTACCTGGACGCCCGCTGGCTTGGTTTCTTGCATTCCCGCGGTCCGTTCCTTGGCCGCGGAATTTTCCGAAGGCCCTTGGATGTAAAGTACGGCGCCTCCGCCCCGCAGCAGCGCCGCCATCTGCCGTCCCTGAATACGGCCAATTTCAGTATGGTCCGAGCTGATCGCGAACAGCGGTGCCGTGGATATCTTGCGCAGCTCCTCGACGTAGCTCGCATCGCGATTCAAAATCACCCAGCCGATGCCTGCGCTAACAGCCGCCCGCGCCACTTGGGGCAGGGCGGTCCCGCCGACAGGTTCAAAAACAATTGCATCCGGCCGGAGTTCCTTTGGCGACTGAACCGCCTTTAGGATTTGCGTGCTCTGGCTGATGGCGTCGTTTTGCGCATGGATAATCTGCGCTTCCACGCCCGTCTTGCGCGCGGCCTGCTCGGCGGATTCCCATTGCTCCATCTGGTAATCGTTATCGTTATTCGTCAGAGAAACCAAGAATCTAAGTTTTGCCATTTTCTCTCGGTGTGTATATTTTTCTATTCCAACACAGACCGCGCCACTACGGTTCAGAGCCTAACGGATTGGTGCCCAGCCTGTCATTAGGCGAAAGTTGGTAACGTTCTCAAATGCGACACCTCAGGTGCTAAAGCGTTGCGAATTCATCGAGCGCGCCGCTCAGCCGTTCGAGCCCCGCGCGTAGGCCGGCCGTATCGCCGCCCATGCCAATTCGGAAATGTCGAGGCATTTCAAAAAAACTTCCCGGCACGACGGTCGTTTCATACTTCTCTCGCAACAGTGCAAAGAATTTTTCCGGATCACCGTGAGTCAGGCGTGGGAAGACGACTGTCCCGGCGAGCGGCCGGAAACACTCGAGGTCCGTCCGCGAATCGAGAAAAGAATCGATCAAAGCGCGATTCGCGGTCAGCAGCATCAGCGCGCGCCGGCGAAATTGCTCCAGATGGTCGAACGCCATCACGGACATTTTCTCGGCAGGGTGAGCCGCCACGGCTCCATACAAATCATTCAAAAGCCACATACGTTTGGCCAGCGGCGGCGAGGCGAGTACCCAGCCACACCTCAGCCCGCTCAACCCGTACACTTTTGTCAGGCTGCTCGTAACGATAAATGGATTGTCGTCGGCCGCGATGGATTGCCCGATTGCAAAACAGAATGGCGCGCTCTTGTCCAAGAGCATTTCGAGATAGACCTCGTCGACCAACACGCGAGCGCCAACGTCGCGCGCCATCTCGCCAATTGCGCGGAGCGTCGCTGCTGGAGCGAGAGCGCCGCTTGGATTGTGCAGATTGCTCAATAGAATCAGCCGCGTTTCTTTTGTGATTGCCCTTTCGATCTCCCCCGGCTCCAATGCGAATCCCGTTTCAAATCGCCGCGGCACGCGCTTGATGCGCGCTCCCAGATATTCCGCAACATCGAGCAGCGGCCCATAAACGGGTTCCTCGATCAGCACTTCGTCCCCAGGATCGAGCACGGTCGCCATGGCCAAATGATTCGCCATCGACGTGCCTGTGGCCGCTACAACGCATTCTTCCGGCACGCCGCTATGCTGCGCCATTCGTTGCTGCAGCGGCGCATAGCCGTAGCCACCGGGCGCCGTGACTTCGAACTGCGCCAGGTCAAACGGAAATTCCGCCAAAGGCACTCCCGTCACCCCGCTGGTCGCCAAATTGAAACGCGCGTGCGAATGCGTTTTCGCCCATTCCATGTACACCGAACGTTTTGTTCGCCCCGAAGCCGTCATATTTTCCCTTCTCCCTTATTTTTCGCGCGCCATACATAGTATGCGGGCAAACCTGCGATCGCGATGCCCAGCCCGATGAACGCCCGCTTGGGATCGTGCGCGAACGTGCTAGCGACCACGATCCACTCCGCCGCGATAAACAGCAATGTCGTCCACGGGTGTCCCGGCACGCGATACGCGGTCGCCGCCAAGCCCTGCTCCTCCGCGCGGCGCCGCAGGACAAACAAACACGCGGCGGTAAGCCCAAAAAATATCGAGTCCATCGCCACAACGTAATTAACAACCTGGGCGTACGTTCCCGTCAGGGCAATGGCAATGGCCCAGATGCCCTGCAAAAGGATGGCGATCACCGGCACATGCGTCCGCGGATCGATCCAAGCCACGCTGCGAAAGAAAACGCGATCCTCGGCCATGGCGAAATACACGCGCGGCGCCGTCAACATCGATTGCCCCAGGTACCCAAACGCCGAGAAAGCAATTCCCGCCGCGATCAACGAACCGCCGCGCGGTCCCAGCAGCATGCGCATCACGGAAGATGCTGGCGTCATCGTAGCCGCTAAACCTGCCGGCCCCAGCGCCCTCACATAAACAAAATTCACCGAAGTGTAGACCACGATGACGCCAAGCACTCCCAGAACCAACCCGCGCGGAAGCGTTTTGCTCGGATCGCGCACTTCGCCTGCCAAAAAACTGGAAGTCTGCCAACCGCCGTACGCGAACAGGACCGGCGTCCTGGCAGCTCCAAAAGTAAAGATGAGGCTCGCAGACATCGGCTGGTCCAGCACCGGATGCCAGGAAATCAGCGAAGGTCCGCCACGCAGAAAGCTGAAGACTTCGAGCATCCCGATGGCGGCAATCGCCGCCAGAGTCATGGTCGATTGCACACGGCTGCCCGCGCGAACCCCAAGGCAATTGATGACCGTGAGCAAACCGAGCGCGCACGCCGCAATGAGCGGAGCGCGCAACTGCCATCCGGTTAGCTCGAGAAAGTACTTGGCAAACGTCACCGCAACGGCAGCCATACCGCCCGTCTGGATCACCAAAAGCAGCACCCAGCCGTAAAGGAACGCCACTGCCGGGCTTAGCGCCTCACGCAAATAAGCGTACTGACCGCCGACAA
>JBARCY010000431.1:0-5798 GCA_049794595.1 Candidatus Acidiferrum sp. | reverse complement strand
AATACTCCCGCCGACTCCGCACGCCTCCACGCCCTGGCGGAAATCCTGAAGCATCCGTCCGCTTAACCACGCCAGAAACATGACAGTTTTCCGTCCAACCCGCGGGGCCAAAGCTCGGCAGTCGGATCGCGTGGTGCGGGCGCCCAAGCTGATCTCAAATAAGCTGGCTTCTATGCTCCCCGCCGCCCGCGACCTGATAACTCGTCGCAAACACCGCCCTCGGACCTGCCCCTGATCTCCGATTTCAGCTGCCGGGTAAACCGACGACAGATGGGTCAACTCCCCGCAACTTCCCAGAACGAGACTTCTGGAGCGGAATAACTTCAGATTAGCCTGTTAGCCACCCAATATTGGGCCAAGCGACCCTGGAGTAACTTCCCCGATGCGGGCTTCTGGGGAGTTCGCTAGATTTTGATTGTCTGGTAACCGCGATTGAACGCGCCAACGACCCCTGCCTGCCCTTACTCGTCTCCCGGAATGCGCGTCTCGATAAAGCACTCACGTTTTAACGTTTATCAGGCAGTTGCTTGCCGTCGCCTAGTTCACCTAGCAATGGACCGTCGTAGCCTGTACCCCTTGACCTTCTAGGGAGA
Source organism: Candidatus Acidiferrum sp. (assembly GCA_049794595.1). Lineage (GTDB taxonomy): Bacteria > Acidobacteriota > Terriglobia > Acidiferrales > UBA7541 > Acidiferrum. The sequence continues at coordinate 5,205 of JBARCY010000431.1, read as the reverse complement.
GCGGTGTATTTTGCTTCCACTAGAAGCGGAGAGAGTCGAATGGGAAAGCAGAAACCGGAACTCCCCCAAGGCACGCTGGACATGCTGGTGCTGAAGGCTCTTTCGTTAGGGCCGATGCACGGGTACGGAGTGGGACAGCGCATTGGGCAGCTCGCGGAAGGGATGCTCAAGGTAGAAGAGGGCACGCTGTATCCGGCGCTGTACCGCATCGAGCAGCGCGGGTGGATCAAGAGCGAGTGGGGAGTATCGGAGAATAAACGGCGGGCGCGTTTCTACAAGCTGACACGCACCGGTCGCAAGCAGTTGGAAGTCGAAGAGGCGAAGTGGTCGCATCTTTCACTGGCCATCGGCAAGGTGCTGCGGACGGCCTGAAGGAAGAGAACCATGGGCTGGTTAACGAAACTCGGCATGCGTTTGCGAGCGCTGAGACATGGCGACGAAGTGCATCGCGAGATCGCGGAAGAATGGCAGTTTCACATCGTTTTGCGGACGGAAGAGAACATCCGCCGTGGAATGACGCCGGAAGAAGCGCGGAAAAGCGCAGAGCAGCATTTTGGAAATAGCGCCCATATCAAGGATGTGAGCTGGGACGTGCGGGGAGGAGGGCTCGTGGAGACGCTTTGGCAGGACATGCGCTACGGTCTACGCATGCTGCGCAAATTCCCAGGCTTCACTGTCGTTGCCGTCCTGACGCTTGCCCTTGGAATTGGCGCCAACACAGCGATCTTCAGCATCGTGAACGCCGTTTTGCTTCGCCCTCTTCCGTACATGCAGCCTAATCAGCTCGTGGACCTGAATTTGAAAACGGAACAGTCGGATCAGGCTTTTGTGCCCTACCCTATTTTTCTTTATTGGCAGCGAGAAACCCATACGCTGTCGGCGATGGGCGCGTGGACTCATGACACATTCAATCTCACGGGCACAGGAATGGCGACACGACTTGGCGGGAGACGCGTTTCCGCCAATTTCTTTTCGCTATTTGGCGTGCGCCCCATCCTCGGACGGAATTTCAGCCCAGAAGATGACCGCCTCGGGGCGGCTACTGTCGTGCTAGTGAACGAGGGATTCTGGAGGGATCGACTTGGTGCATCTCCGAGTGCCGTAGGTAAGACTCTGACGTTGGACGGGGGGCATTACACAATCATCGGCGTGATCCCATCGACCTTTAAATTTTGGAGCCCAGCCGAGATTTACGTTCCCGTCGGACAATCGGAAAACCCCTCTTTCGACAATGGCGGCCCGAGCAGAGTCTTGCAGATTATTGGGCGGCTCGCGCCTGGCGTGACGCTCGCCCAAGCCCGGGCTGAGATGAACGTAATCGACCGGAATCGGGTCGTTGCCCACCCTGAATCGGCTGACACCGCCATGGGCATTACCATCCATTCGTTAAAGCAAGATGTCATCGGTGACCTGGAGCCGACCCTGCTGCTTCTCCTGGGGGCAGTCAGTTTCGTTTTGCTCATTGCCTGCGCGAATGTGGCGACTCTTCTGCTGGCTCGTTCGACCGCGAGGACACACGAATTTGCCATTCGTACCGCGCTCGGGGCGGGCCGAAACCGCGTGATCCGGCAACTGCTCACGGAAAGTCTCCTACTGTTCGCTATCGGTGGGACGTTTGGGACAGCGCTGGCCGGGCTGGTGACTCATCCCGCCTTGACGATTCTTCCTACGGCCCTGCCACAGATGCTCCGAGTGTCGCCGGATTTCCACGTGCTGATCTTCGCGCTTGCGATTTCCGGACTCACGGGCGTTCTATTCGGCCTGATTCCCGCAATGAGAACTTCGCTCCCGAAGCTCCAAGAAACTCTCAAGAAGGGCGGCCAAGGGATCGCGGCGGGTCGCCATGTGACACAGAGTGTCCTGATCGTCGGGGAAATTTCCCTTGCGTTGGTACTTCTAACCGGCGCGGGCCTAATGATTCGCAGCATGAACCGTCTTTGGAACGTGAATCCTGGGTTCGATTCGCACAACCTCATGTTTTTCACAGTCGGATTTCCACCACCGAGCAACCCTGACGCAACGGCAATTCGCGTCCGAGATGGTGAACTCGGGGCCAAACTAACCGCCTTTCCTGGCGTGGAGTCAGATAGCGTTTGCCTTGGCGCGCTGCCGATGTCGGGCGACTGGACTATAATACCTTACTGGCCGCCAAATCAGCCTCGGCCTGCAAATCCAGCGGAGAACGCCGCAGAAATGTACGCGGTCGGTGCCGACTACTTTCGAGCGATGAGAATGGGCCTGTTGCAAGGTAGAGCATTCGCCAAGCAAGATATTCATTCTGCGTCCAAGGTAATCATCATTGATGGGCATCTGGCCCGCCATTTGTTTGCCAACGAAAATCCCGTCGGGAAGCACCTAACCGTGGGCTTCCTCGGAGTAGCGGAAATTGTAGGGGAGGTCAGGCATGTAAGGCATTTCGGCCTTGACGCCGACTCCCAGGCTCAAATCCAAGAGCAGATATATGTGCCCTTCAGCCAGTTACCGGACCTGTTTGCACCAAGACTTGCAAATCAGGCGACTTACATCCTGCGGACTTCCGTTCCGCCTGCAACTCTGGTGGACGCGATAAGACATGCCGTCAGCGAAACGGATAGCCAGCGAATCGTTTACGACGTACAAATTATGGATGAGGTCCTCGCAAACTCGCAAAGCGAGCGGCGTTTCGCCATGGCTTTGTTGGGCGTGTTTGCCGCCATAGCTCTGGTGCTCGCGACCGTTGGTATCTATGGTGTGATTTCTTCTCTCGCTGCTCAGCGGACAGGCGAGATCGGAATCCGCATGGCGCTTGGGGCCCAGCCTTGGGAGATTTTACGCATGGTGGTTGGTCAAGGTGGAAAGATGGCGCTCACGGGAATCACAGTCGGGGTCATCGCTTCGTTCGCTTTCACGCGACTCATCACGAACCTGCTCTTCGAAGTGCGCTCCTACGACCCAGCGACCTTTGCGAGCGTGGCGATCTTGCTTGCACTGGTATCGGTCGCCGCCTGCTACATTCCGGCGCGACGCGCCATGCGCGTCGATCCGATGGTGGCGCTGAGACACGAATAATTCCGACGCTTTGTTCCGATAGCATCCCATTCAATAATCAGGTGGTTTGTGGACCAAAAACGGCGTTCTGGGAAGCAGTAGGCCAAGTTCCGGACCGATTGTCGGCAACCCGGAAGTTATCCAGAAACGGGGTTGTGGGAAGCTGCTGTCCCGCAAAGAAGACGCCGATTTTGCATGGATGTTCGGCCACTCGGAAGTAACGAAGTACAGGGCACCCACTTCGGTAAATGGCCCGTTTTTCAAGGCGGATCTCCATCTTTCTTCGTCCCGCTAGCGCAAACTCCTCCACCTATGCTGTACTTATATCTGTGAATCCCATTACCTTTCCAAATTCCCTGTGACCACGCCACCGTCAAATTCCAGTACAGACACGCTTTCCGCCCCCGTTGATTGGCGCACTCTCCCTCCCGTCGCCGAATCCTATATCCCGATTCTTCCACGCCCTTCCCTCAAATCCCTCATCCTCGCCGTCGCCCTCTTTCTCCTGACCCTCTGCACGTGCCTAGTCGCCGGCACTCAATTCGCCGTCGCCTACGCCCACAATCAAGCCGCTTCTCTTGACGATTTCGTCGCCGCCTTCCCTCTTTTCTACAAGAATCCCGCCGGCCTTCTCGCCGGCATGCCTTTCGCTCTCACTCTCCTGACCATCCTTCTCGCGCACGAATTAGGCCACTTCTTCGCCTGCCGCCATCATCAAATTCACTCCAGCTACCCCTTCTTCATTCCCTTTCCTTCTCTCATCGGCACCTTTGGCGCTTTCATTATGATCCGTTCCCCCATTCGCACCACCCGCTCTCTCTTCGATGTCGGCTCGTCCGGCCCGCTCGTCGGATTTGCTTTTGCCGTTCCGGCCCTGTTCTATGGCGTACTACACTCGCACATCGTTCCCGCCATCATTCACCCCGATCCCTCCCAGAACAGTGTCATCTTCGGCACTCCGCTTCTTCTCCGTCTTCTCGACGTGCTCTTTCATCCCGGCGTCGATCCACGCATCCTCCTGCTTCCTCCGGTTGGCCGCGCCGCCTGGGTCGGCCTTTTTGCCACCTCGCTAAACCTCCTCCCCGCTGGACAGCTCGATGGCGGCCATATCCTTCGCTCCGCCAACGCTCGCCTTCATCGCTTTTCCAGCCTCTTTCTACCCCTCGCCCTCATTCCCCTCGGCTACTTCTATTGGTATGGCTGGTACGTTTGGGCCGCTCTTCTCTTCGGCCTCCGCTTTCTGCGCATCGCCCCAATCTATGATCCCCAGCCCCTAGACCCCCAACGCCGCCTCGCGGCCTTCCTGACACTAGTCGTCTTCATTCTCTCTTTCATGCCCGCCCCCATAGCCGGCCTCTAGCATCCCATCCCAACCCCCTCACCCCGCCTCGCTGTCGTAGGGGCACGACATGTCGTGCCCTCTTTGTTTTCTTTGTTTTGCTTCTTTTCTTTCCCTTCCTTCTTTCCCTTCCGCCCCCCAGCCATGCCACACAGCACCCAGTCTTACCTCTCAACGTAACTTTTTCTCCCATGCCTCCGGCGCGCGCAATGTCCTCCTGACACGCACGTCATACGTCCGCATTTTACCAGTCCTTTTTCCCGTACTTTTCTCTTGACTTATGGTTACTCCTGGCGTATAAGTAGGTCTAGGTAACATTGCGCTTTCTTCCGTTTAGCGCCAGCATCCTGCTGGCGTTTTGTTTTTCGGGGCGGCTCGCAGGGCCTAAGTTCTTTGTTCTTCGCGCCAACGAGGATCGGCTCACTTTGCACCATTTTAGTGCACTTTTGTCCAGGCATGTTATTTAGAATCAACATTTGCAAAACTATATAAAAACAAACAACTTAAACTCCCTTTAGAATGAACACTTACGCAAAACCCCAGGGGGGGTGGTTACTGGGTACAGACCGGGCACATCCCTGACACTCTCTCCGAACTGGACCCGAACTCGAACGCTAGCTTTCCCGTATCCTAAGATAAGCCCAAGCCCATGACCTTACGCCGCCGCCTAATCCGCATCCTGATGATCCTGCTCTTTTTCCCCCCGCTGCTGGCAGGCGTCGCGGGCTGGCTCGTTGCTCCAAGCTTCCTCCATCCCATCCGCCGCGAACTCACCCCCGACCTCATCCGAGAAGCCGACGCCTCCCTCGCCTACTCCGGCGGCCATCGCGAAGACTTCA
>JBARCY010000430.1:0-3764 GCA_049794595.1 Candidatus Acidiferrum sp. | reverse complement strand
GAATCCCAGGCCCGAAAACGAGCCGGCAACGGAAGCACCTTTTGGGCCCCGTGGAAGTAGTGCATGAAGGCCCCCGACCGATTGGGGCGAGACTAGTCCCGCGAAGCAAGGGCGTCAAGCAAAACGTTTTGCCGCTCGCAGCTGGTCAAAGAGCCGAGAAACCGGCTATGGGGTAACGGAGATTTTCTTGCCGGTGTATTGCACGGTCTTGTCGGCGTTTTCGATGAGGCCGTCGCCGACGCCATGATTTTCGGTGACAAAGATGATGCGGAAGGTGCGCTTTTCGAGCATGCCGGGGAAAGAGCCGGAGCGGTCGCCGATGGTGAGCGTATTCGCGCTATCGTCCCAAGAGAAAGGAATCGTGGCGTAAACGCCTTTTTCGTAGTCGTAGGTGTCGTTTTCGTCTTCGTAGAGAGTGAACGCGCCGTTCGCGCCGCGATAGACGCGAAGCTCGATGGGATCGGCGGATTTTTGGGCGGCGTATTCGACGTCGGGGCCAAGCGGGAGAATGGAGCCGGCGCGGACATAGAGCGGCATGCGATCGATGGTTGTGGGAGCGTCGAGCGTGCGGCCGCCCTGAATGGGCGCGCCAGTCCAGAAGTCGTACCACTTGGCATTGGGCAGATAAAGACGGCGGGTGGTGGCGCCGGGCTCGGTGACCGGATTGACGAGGATGGCGGGACCGAAGAGAAATTGGTCACCGACATTTTGGGCGTGGACGTCATCGCGAAAGTCCATGACGAGCGGGCGCATGATGGTGTAGCCCTCGCTGCTCGTTTTCCACGCGAGGGAATAAATGTAGGGCATGAGTCGATAACGAAGCTTGTCGTAGGCAACGAGAATTTTCTGGGCGTCGGGGCCGTAGGACCACACTTCGTTCTGGTTGGTGGTGCGCGTGCCGTGCGCGCGGAAGATGGGACAGAACGCACCGAATTCGAACCAGCGGACGTAGAGTTCGCGATAAGCGGGATCATCGGGGTTGGCGGAGACGAAGCCGCCGATGTCGGTGGTCCAGTAGGGAAGTCCGGAAAGAGAATAGTTCAGGCCGGCGGGAATTTGGCGGCGGAACGTTTCCCAGTTGGGATCGACGTCGCCGGACCAGACTGCGGCGGCGTTGCGTTGCTCGCCGGCGTAAGCGGAGCGAGAAAGGATGAAGACGCGCTTTTTGTCGGAAGCCTGGCGCTGGCCATCATAAACGGCGCTGGTGGTGTAAAGCGGAAATTCGTTGGCGTAGCGCGCGCCGTTCTCTCCGCCGTTGACTTTGTTGGTGACCAGGATATTAGTTTCGCGGCCCTCGGTTTCTGGTTCGGTGGTGTCCAGCCACCAAGCATCGGCGCCGATTTTGAAGAGGGCGTTATCCATGAGGTTCCAATAGTATTTGCGAGCTTCGGGATTGAAAGCGTCGTAAAGGGCCTGGCCGACGGGATGAAAGCTGGGAACGATGGTTTTGGCGATGAAGAAGCCGCGTTTGTCCATGTCGTCGTAAACAGGCGAGCCGGGTCGGAAATAAGGCCAGACGGAAATCATGAGATGGACGTGATCATTGTGGAGGGCGTCGACCATGCCTTTGGGGTCGGGATAATTTTTATTGAAGACGGGATCGCCCATGATGTTCCACCAGAACCAATCCTGAACGATGTTGTCGAGAGGAATGTGGAGGTCGCGGTATTTTTGGGCGATAGCGAGGAGTTCGGCTTGCGAGTCGTAGCGATTCTTGCATTGCCAGTATCCGTAAGCCCATTTGCCGAAGAGAGGAACGGAGCCCGTGAGTTCGCGGTAGGAGCCGATGATGCGGTCGAAGCCGGGACCGTAGAGAAAGTAATAGTCGATGGAATCGGAAACTTCGGAGCTGAGATAGAAAGCGTGGACGAAGCGGTTATTGAAGCGGCTGCGCGAGCCGTTGTTCCAGAAAATGCCGTAGCCGTTGCTGGCGAGAAGCAGAGGAATGGAAATGTTGGTGTTGTCCTGCGAGAGATCGACAGCTTCGCCGCGATAATTCCACACGCCGCCTTGATGCTGGCCGAGGCCGTAAAAGGCTTCTTGGGTGTCCCACATGTTGACGAAACGTTCGGAGTGATAGGTTTTTTCGCCGTTGACTGTTGATGGAGTGAGCGTGCGCGTGTTTTCCTGTGCGAGATGGTGACCCTCCGAGTCCAGGAAAATGATGGAACTATCGGCTCGCGTGATTTCGATTTTCAGGCGCGGAGTGGCAAGAGTAATGACTTTGGAATCGTCGGAGCTGATGGAAAAGTCGGATTTTGGCCAGGATTTTTTGACGATCATCAGGTCCGAGTGTTGCGGGACGTCGCGCTCGAGGGAATAGACAACATGGACGATGGAGTCCGAGCAGACTTGAAAGCGGAGGAAGCCCGTCTTGAGGACTAGAACGACTCCGTCGGGCCGCGACTCGACGGAGTCAACGGGATTCAGGGGAACCCATTGTGCAAACAGGGAAGGAGCACAAAGGAAGATGGCCAGTGCAAAAAGCAACGGGATGTGCTTATAGGAAAAGAATCGCATGAAAGTTCTTTAACTCCGTGTACGATAACGATATTTTAAAGCGAATGCTCGGGGGCACATTGGCACTGCGGCTCCCGGCTTGTCAATGGTCTTTGTAAATGGTCTTTGTAAAGGATGAGGATGGTCAGGGAAGCACGGGGCAACCGCCAAGTCTAAGAAAAATAAGGAGAAGATTCGCGGAGGAAGGCCCTTTTGTGATACAAGGCGGAGGACAGGACCGAGGGATTTGGGGTCGCGGGCTTGGAGGAGGAAAGTAATGGTGCTCTGGGGGAGAATCTGCATGCTGGCATTGCTGATGGCTTTAGGTCCGGAGTTTGCGTCTTCGACGCCAGGTAGAGAGCCTCAAACGGAGGCTAAGGAGAGCGCACACGTCGTGAAAGCGACCTTTGGCAAGCTGCCGGATGGCACAGAGATCGATTCTTACACGCTCTACAATTCGCGAGGAGCTTCGGCGAAGATCATCACCTATGGCGCTACGCTGACGGAACTCCACGTTCCGGACAAGAACGGCAAAATGGGCGACGTAGTGCTGGGCTTCGACAATCTGGAAGGCTACGCCAGTGGGCCGCATCCCTACTTTGGAGCGACGATTGGGCGGTACGGCAATCGCATCGCAAAGGGGAAGTTCACGCTGGACGGGAAAGAGTACCAACTGGCGATCAACAATGCGCCGAACAGTTTGCATGGCGGACCCACGGGCTTTGACAAGCGGGTGTGGAAGGCAGAGGAGTTGAAGGAACCAGCTGGAGCGGCGGTGCGGTTCACGTATTTAAGCAAGGACGGGGAGGAGAATTACCCCGGCAATCTGAAGGTTAGCGTGACGTATACGCTGACGAACACGGATGAGCTGAAGCTGCAATATGCCGCCGAAACGGACAAGGATACGGTCTTGAATCTGACGAACCACAGCTATTTCAACTTGTCGGGCACAGGAGAAGGCAACATTCTGAAGTACATTCTGTATATCAATGCTGATAAATACACGCGAGTGGATTCGACGCTGATTCCGACAGGGAAAATCGAGAGCGTGGTGGGCACGCCGCTTGATTTTCTGAAGCCGACAGCGATCGGAGCGCGCATTGGCGAACTGAAAGAAATCGGCGGCTACGATCACAATTTTGTCCTGAACGGGAAGGCCGGTACGTTGAGGGTAGCGGCGAAAGTTGTCGATCCAGATTCAGGGAGAGAGATCGAAGTTTTGACGACGCAGCCGGGAGTGCAGTTTTATTCGGCGATTGGATTGA
>JBARCY010000429.1:0-10301 GCA_049794595.1 Candidatus Acidiferrum sp. | reverse complement strand
CGGCGGTTTTGGAGGCTTCGACTTTGGCGGCGGCGTCGGCGTATTTCTTGGTGAAGCGTTCGACGCGGCCGGCGGTGTCGATGAGCTTTTGTTTGCCGGTGAAGAAGGGGTGGCAATTGGAGCAGATTTCGACGTTGAGGCGGTCGCCCTTGATGGTCGAGCGAGTTTGAAAATTATGGCCGCAGGCGCAGTGCACCGTTACGGGATGATAGTCGGGGTGAATACCGGGTTTCATGATGCTCCATTCTGTCGCGTCCGGTCTGCACGGCTTCCCGTTTGGCCGGGAGAAGAACCCCACTCTAAGAGAGGTGAGCTACAGCCGCGTCGCTAGGTCGCGAGGCAAACAACGATTATACGGGAAGCTGGCTACATTTCCAAATGGAGGGGAAATGGGGACGCAAATTCGAAAGAGAGAACTATAATCCGCGGCCTATCGTCGCACATGGAATTCGAGGCGGAATTGGGCTATGTTCTCGTCCCAAGAAGCTACGGAAGACCTTTTTGATTCGGGATCGAAAGAAAGTAGGGGTGAGGCATGAGATGGATATGCGGGATGTTCGTGGCCTTTGTGGTTGGGGGATTGGCGGCGGCTGGGTTTGCGGGGCGCGCGGGCAGCGCGAAAGACGAAATCGATGCGTTCAACAAGCGATACATCGAGATGCATCTGAATATGGATACGGCGGGGATATTCGATACCTGGGCGGAGGACGGTGTAGATCTGATGCCCGGAATAGAGCCCATGATTGGGAAGAAGACGATTGAGGCTTGGGTGGAGAAGATTGTTTCGCAAATGCAGGGATACAAAGTGGTGAAGGAAGAGGTGGAGTTCCACGACATTCATATTTCGGGGGGTTGGGCCTCGGAATGGGCGACGGAACATCAGGTAGTGCAGCCGCCCGGCGCGGAGAAGCCTATCGAGTCACAGGGCAAGATGGCGGTAGTGCTGCATCGGGAGAAAAGCGGAGAGTGGAAGATCGAGCAGGAGATGTGGAACGCGGCGCCGAAACGATGAGAGCGCGAGAGTTCACGCAAGGCAGATCAGCGAAATGCGCCGAGTCTTGTAGACCCCAAATCACACGACCCGCTCAGGATTTCTAGAAACGCCACCGGGTTACCGATTCGGCGAAGTTTCGGGCGTGTTCGTCCTGGCCGAAAGCGGTTTGGGGTTCGACGCGATAGACGTTGCCGCCCGAGGCCAGGAGCATGGGTTCGACGTCGCCGCCGTACTTTGCATTGTAGACAGCCGCGAGGCGTTTCCAGACGGCGCGGTCCGCGACTTCCCGGGGAACGCCTTCGAGGATCACGGCTTCGTCGGCGCGATCGGTGCCGATGGTACAGAAAGTGTGCGCGGCGATGTTTTTTGCTTTGCGCGTGTTTGGGCCGGTGCTGAACCAGAATGCGCCTTTCCACCAGACACCCCACACCAACATGAGATGAGGGCGGTCGTCGGGACGCGTGGTGGCGATCCAATAATTGTGGGATTTTTCGAGGCGTTCGAGAGCCCAGTTCCAGGTCTTTAAGCCCTGTTCGTGATCCTTGGGCATAGCACCGTAATCGGGCCAGTAAGGACGGCTTGGCTTGGGATCATTCATGACAGCCTCCGCGGGTATTTGTTGAGCGGGGAGATTTTAACAGGATAGGGAAGCTGCTGGAATTAACGAAGAGCGGAGTTGAGGCTGCGCGCAAAATGGTTAGCGCTTGCGGGGTGGAATCGGTTCGCGTAGCTTCACAGACATGCGTGTAGAAGTGGTTGAGAAGATTGCGAACCGGATTGAGGCGCGAGGAATAAGCCCCATTGATGCGCCTCCGACGCTTGCGATTAAGAATTTTCTGGCAGCGATCGAAAGCGATGATTCGCTGTTTTGCATTGCACAACCGTTCGCGGGACCCTCGGCGACGGAGTCGGCGGGTGGGCGCTTTTATTCGGGGGACATCGTTTTGAAGTTTCGGCAGGCCGAACATCGGCAGCAGAGAAGCCTCCATTTTGTTTTGGTGGAGAAATTAAGCGAGCTCTTGAAAGATGCGGGGTCGCCAGAATCGCTGGGGACGACGCTTTGCTTGACGTCGGCGAGCATCTCGGCAGGTAATCCGGAGGGAAAGGGCAAGCCAATTCAGAATGAAATGGCTTTATGGTTGAGGCTTGACGCGATTGGAGACTCGGCGGAACAGGCCGTGTTGCGATGGGGCCTTGGGTTGACACATATCCAACAGGCGCTCCTTTTTACCTCAAGGCATTTGCGATTGCATCTGGCGAAGAACGACGGATAGTTAAGTCTGCGACGCGCAAGTTTCCGAGGAAGAGCGCCGGAGGGCCAGGAATTTCAGGAGACGAAGGCGCAGCCGATGCGGTAGGCGCCTTGCGGTGTGCGTTGGAACCAGACGGGTTTCAGATTGACGCGCACTGGCGGAAGAATGGGCACATGCAAGACGGCGAGGATGCTTTCCGGAACTTCTTCCTGCGATTCGAGTTCGAGGGCGACTCCACCAAAGCCGAGATCCAAAACACGAGCCCGGCGAATGCCTTGCTCACCGATAACTGCATAAGCGTTTGTGCCAGTCATAGAGACGCGCTCGGCCTTACGGGGGACGGAGTAGAGGCGGGCGGAAGGCTGCGCGGCCAAGGCCTGGTTGCTGGAGATTTCTGAGGCCGTCGTTGAGGCTGCGGCGGCTAAGGAGCTTTCAGATTTTTCCTGCGGGCGCTTTGATTCAAAGGGAATGGTGCGTGAAGCGGAAGATTGACGTTCGGTGGAGGAAGGAGCGGGGGGATCGGTTGCGGGGCCCGAGGATGGCTCCGTACGAGCGCCCGCAGCGGGAGGCTTACCGTGATTTGCGTGCTTTAGCCGATAGAGACGTTCGTCGGCGACGTGAATTAATTGATCGGCTTGATCGCCATCCTGGGGAAATGTGGCGACGCCATGATCCATGCTGACGCTCACGCCCATTTGCAGGTGGGCGATCGATTCGGTAAAAACGGTACCGATACGGCGGCTAAGAGCGAGGGCCTGCGCGGCGTCGGTTTGAGGGAGGAGAAGAGCGAATTCGTCGCCGCCGATGCGGAAGGCGGAGTCCGATGTGCGGAGAGCTTTTTTCAGCGTCGCTGCGACCTCTCGCAGAACTTCGTCGCCACGCGGATGGCCGTGCTTGTCGTTAACTTCTTTAAAGCGGTGGAGATCGAGCATGACGAGGCCGAGAGGCGAGCCGTAGCGGCGGGCGCGGTTTAATTCCTTTTCGAACGATTCGCCGAAAAGGCGGCGGTTGTAAAGGCCAGTGAGAGGATCGGTTACGGCGTTCAACTGGAGTTTCTTGAGCTCGTCATATTCAATGAGAATGGGAACGCGGAAGAGTCCAGCGGAAGTAAGAACGTCCATGAGGGCCGTTTTCAAGGAGATTTGCCGTCCTAGATGCTCGCTGAGTTCACGACGCCGGAGAAGCATCTCATCCCAAAGTTGAACACACTGAGTTTCGCGAAGGTCGAGGTGGGTGATGGTGCGGAAATAACGCTGGAGAAACTGGCCACGCGCAGGAATATCCAGGCCTTCGAGCGTGTCAGCTAATAGCTCGAGATAAGAATCGTCAATTGGCAAGCGCGGGGGCGCAGGGGCGCCGGGGCTGGGCATATCCGGTATACACCTGACTTTAGCCTATCCCCGCGGGGTTTGGGGAAAGCACATGTGGCTTTCTCTTTCTGTGAGGAGCAAGCGAGAGACCAACTTGAGAGGCGTCTCGATCCACTCCGGGGTGAACCTGGGTAACCTGGATTCCTGGCTACCTCCTTGCAAAAATAGAACTTAGAATCAATCCTTTGAAAATGAGCGTCCGTTGGCTGCAGGCAAACGTAACTTTTTTACCCAGAGCACGGCACGCCTTGCGTCAAAGAGGCAATACTTTACTCAAGTGGCTTGAGGAATTCCAGTCCAAAGAGACGAACGTCGCCTGTGGAATCCTGGCGGAGAACTCTGGCAGTGATGGGTGGAGTCTCCGTGGGGACGACGCCGGAAGCAGCGGATGAGGGGGCAGGAATGGTGAGATGGACGATCTGGTCTGGACGCAGAATGTGGGTTGAGGCCACGCAGGCGCCAGTAGAGCTGATATTAAGGGTTTTTGTAAGCTCAATGAATTCGGCCCCGGAGGTGTCTGCTGCGCGCAAGAAAACGGGCATTTGCAGGCGAATGCGGGGGGATCGTCGGGAGTTAGAGGGATCCACTCGCTTACCATCCTTCAAGAGACCAGTCTGCATAATAGTTTGGTTAGTACCTAAGACCTAGTACGGGAGGGAGCAGATTGAATGCCACGTTCGGTTGAAGGGAGAGGACGATAAGCTTTGTATTTTCAATGGATTAGAATGGATATTGGAGCGACAATTTTTGCCTCTACAAACTAAGTGCTAGCTGTTGCCACTTGATTTCCGTAAATGTGCAAATGGAACGCATTTGCCATTGACAGTAGGAAACTCCTCTGCGAGCATGGGGATTTGGCAAGGGAAAATTTTTTCCTACACTAGTGGAGAATTGAAACCCGCAAATGTCTGGGACTATCGCCACGCCTCCGCTTGCAGATCTTGCAAAGGCTGCCGCATTCCCATTTGGACTTGTAAGCACAATCCTTGAGGCGGTGAAAACTCCGATTTGGGTGGCCGAACGGAATGGGTGCGTGCTGTTATCGAATAAAATAGCACGCCAGTATTCTGGGCCGGAACGCGCGGGCGATTTTAGCCCCTTAAATCTGTTCAATGACATTCTGAAAGTTGAGCCGAATCAGATCGGGAAAAAGATCGATGCAGGGGAGAGGGAGGTGGAAGTTGAGATAACGCGTGGCGGAAAGAAGATTCGTGCGCGAATGCAGTGGATGCCCGAGCCGGGATATTTAGTCGTTCAACTGGACAAGGATGTAGATGCCGAGCCTGCGCCCGATGCAGCGACGCAACTGACCGTGCAGGAGTTGCTGCAGGAACGAGAGATTACCTATCGAAATTTGCTTGCGGCGTATTTGAAATTACAGGAAGTAAACCGGCAGAAGACGGTTTTTTTGGCGTCGGCGGCGCATGAACTGAAGACGCCACTGGCCGTGATCAAGGGCTACTACGATCTGATGTTGACGGGATCATTGGGGCGCTTAACGGACAAGCAGCGGGACATCTTGGAGGAGTCGAAAGACAGCTGCGATCGGCTGGTGCGCCTGGTTTCCATGTTCCTGAATTATTCGGCGCTGGAGAGCGGCAAACTCATATTGCAGCTCCGGGAAAATGATCTTCGCGATTGCCTGGATGAACTAGCGAAGAGATGGTCAGAAGCGTTCCAGCGAAAAGGGGTCAAGCTGGAGGTGAGCTTCGATCCTTCCATACCGACATTTCGATTTGATTATCAGAAAGTGCAGCAGGCAGCGGCAAATCTTTTGGACAACTCGCTCAAGCACACGCCAGCGGGCGGGACGGTGAGCTTCAAGGCGGCGCCACATTTCTGGGAGCGACGCGTGGCGGCAGTCGCACCTGTCGAAGAACGACGGCGATTCCGGCTGCCAAGGCCAAATAGCGTCGAGGTATCCGTGGCGGACTCTGGAGCGGGGATTCCGGCGGAGCATCACCAGGAGATTTTTGAGGATTTTGTGCGAGTTGACCGGAATACCTCGGGGATGGGCCTTGGTCTGGCGATCGCGAAACGCTTGATTCAAGCGCATCGCGGAAAGATCTGGGTGGAGAGCGAACCGAAGTCGGGAAGCAAATTTACTTTTTTGTTGCCAATGGATCAAAGTTAGGTTTTGCGATTTGGGGCCGGGCAAAGGGAGAACTCGATGGGCGCTAAAGAAAAAATAATGGTGGTGGACGACGAGCCGAGCATCCGAAAGTATTTGCAGACGTTGCTCGAAGTGGACGGATACGAGGTCGAGACGGTCAGTTCCGGACGGGAAGCGATCGCCAAAGTGAACGGGGGAGAACGGCCGGACTTCATCATTTTGGATGTTCTGATGCCTGAGCTGAATGGCATCGAGACTTTGAAAGAGCTGATGCAGGCGGACCGCAGCCTGAACGTGATCATGCTGTCTTGCTCGAATGAAGTGGGTACGGTGGTGGAGGCGATACGCATCGGCGCGCACGACTACCTGACGAAGCCATTCGAGAAGACGGAGTTGGACGCGGCGATGCTGAAGTCCCGCCAGAAGAAGCAGCTGACGACGGAAAATCAGGCGCTGCGCGATTACTGCGACCAAGTGACAGAGGATTTGAGTTTTCTCGCGGCCAGCCCGCAAATGGTGCGCATTCGCCAGCAGATCTTGCAGATTGCTCCGGTGGACGTGCCGGTTTTTATTTGCGGGGAGAGTGGCGTAGGCAAGGAGGTTGTCGCGCGGATGATTCATTTACGCTCGAAGCGGCGCAACCAGCCTTTCATTAAGGTGAATTGCGCGGCACTGCCCGGCGAATTGCTGGAATCTGAACTTTTCGGATTTGAACAGGGCGCGTTCACGGGTGCGATACGAAGCAAGCCGGGCAAATTTGAAATGGCGAATAAGGGGACGATTTTCCTGGATGAAATCGCGGAGATGACGACACCTTTGCAGGCCAAGCTGCTGCATGTGCTGCAAGATCACCAGTATTCACGGCTTGGGGGGCGGCACCTGATTGATACCGATGTGCGGGTGCTGGCGGCCACGAACGTTGATGTCCAAGAAGCGATGAAGACGGGCCGTTTCCGCGAAGACTTGTACTACCGGCTGAACGTACTTTCCATTCTTGTGCCCCCCTTGCGAGAGCGTCTTGTGGAGATACCGCTGCTTTTCCGGCATTTTCTGGAGCAGTACAGCGAAAAGTTTGGGAAGACGCCGGCGGGCCCTTCGAAGCATTTGCTGGATGCGGCGGTGAATTATCCCTGGCCGGGGAACTTGCGCGAGCTTGAGAATTTCGTGAAAAGGTATGTGATTCTCGAGGACGACGAAGGCAGCTTGCGGGAGTTGGTCGAGATGTCGTCGGCGCGCCAGCGGACTTCGCCACGCGAAGAGTCTGCGCCGCCTCGCGAGCAAGGATTGAAGGCGCTTGTTCGCGGATTGAAAGATGAAGCAGAAATGGAAGCCATCGCGGATGCTCTGGAAAAGACCCGGTGGTGCCGCAAGGATGCCGCGAAAATGCTCGGGATCAGCTATAAAGCGCTGCTTTATAAGATGAGGCAATTTAATCTGGATACGCCGCGGACGCGACGTTCGGCTGCGGCACCAGCGGGTACCGAAACGCCGACGGAAGTGGGAACACGGAACGTATAGGATTGCGATCCTGAGGAGCTTACGGGCTTTGCCGAAGCAGGGGTTTCCAGAGCTGGCAAAGTTTGTTGATTTCTAGTAAGTTCACATGCTGGCCGCGCGGTTCGAAGCACGTCACCGCTATAAAAGCTGGAGGTCGAGGGAATGACGGAACGCCGGACGGCACGTCGTTATGATTTGTCCTTGCCGGTCATCATTCGATTACCCACCGAACGGGAAGTGGATTCGTCAGAGGGAAAGACACGCGACATTTCGACGCGCGGGTTGTATTTCGTCATCGAACAGGACCTCTCGGCGGGGTCGGAGTTGGACATCACGCTAACACTTCCCGCAGAGATTACTCACGGAACGGAAGTGTTTGTGCGAGCACTCGGAAAAGTCGTGCGAGTGGAGCGACGGATGGAAGATGGGACGGTGCGCATGGGCGTCGCCGCTGTGATAGAGAGATACGATATTATTCGGGGGCAAGCGGCTAACGCATAAGAAGGATGGGAACTCCCGGCCGCGGTTCAGCGCAACAATCGAATGGCTAAGTCACTAACTTAAGGGCCAAAGTGGCTACCGCTTGACCGCTCAAGAGATAGCCAAAGTGAGAAAATGGTTGGCAACGTGAAGGCACATTTTTTCTCACGGATACGAGAGAGAGCAGTTGCACTCGTTCAAGCCGTACTACAACCAGTGCTTTGCTAGCATCCCTAACTATCTGTAAATACGAGCCTTATTGTAGATTTGCTGACGCGACTCCTAGTTTGGAGCGGATCGGCCAGTGGCCTTCGATGTGCACCTTCAGCATGGTCAAGACTTGCCCATGCCCTTGCTGAAACCAAGAAAGAGCGCGCGCACGGAACCGATCGATTCACTGCCGCCGGATGACGTCTTATTCGGCAGGTCGATGGCGATGATGGAGGTCCGTTCGCTGGCCGCGAAAGTCTGCAATATAAATGCTCCAGTGCTGCTCTGCGGAGACGGTGGAACAGGCAAAGAGGCGGTGGCGCGATGGATTCACCTGCACTCTCGAAACGCGGGGGGACAGTTTGTTAAGGTGAATTGCGCGGCGATTCCAGGAGCACTCCTGGAAAGCGAATTATTCGGTTACGAGAAAGGAGCGTTTACCGGAGCTGTTACTGCGAAGCCAGGCAGGGTCGAACTAGCGCAGAACGGGACGCTGTTTCTCGACGAAATCGGTGATCTGGATTCCGGGCTGCAGAGCAAGCTCTTGCAGTTTCTGCAAGATGGAACTTTTTCGCGAATCGGCGGCGAGCAGGAACAATTGGTCGAGACGCGATTGATTTGCGCGACGCACAAGGACTTGCAGGAAGAGATCGGTGCTGGAACGTTCCGCGCGGATTTATATTACCGCATTAACGTGGTGCGAATGAAGTTACCGCGGCTTCGCGACCGAAATGAAGATATCCCCCTGATTGCCCAATATTTTCTCACTCAGTTCCAAGAGAGATTCGCAAAACCAGCGGAACCGCTGAACAGGGCAATGCTGCAGTACTTGCAGAATCTGGATTGGCCAGGAAATATCCGCGAGCTCTCGAACGGCATTGCCCGCCATGTCCTCGTCGGCGCGGAGGCAAATATCGGCCCGGAGATAGCCGCCAAACCGCGTAGCAGCGATTCAGGGAACGGGAAGAACGGGGAAAATATTTCCCTGAAGCAGTTTTCCAAGGAAGCTGTTCGCGCCCGGGAAAAAGCCTATATCCTGGAAGCGCTGCAAGCGAATCAGTGGAATCGTCGAAAAACCGCGGCAGCCCTGAAGATTAGCTATCGGACATTAATCTACAAGATCCGAGATGCGGGCTTGATCTCCAAGCGGGCGCAGCTTTCTCCAATTCCTGGAGCGGGCAGCGCTGGAAGTTCGCCCTCCTCTGCCGACTAAGATAGCGACTTCATGATTCACCGGCTTTTGGCTGGTGTCCACTCTCCAAGTAATTCTCGCTGACTGTTGCCAAAGAAGGTGAGCATGAATCGAATAATAGAACTCGGTTATCCCGCTGAATCTATTTCTCTCTATCTTTTGAACTGATTCAATCGTAAGGAAGGGAACCGCAGGATCAATGACCCTATTGATCCGAGCTTGATGACTTCTAGCGAACTGAATTGATCCAATGAATCAGACGGCTGCTCATGTTGCGAGGACCTACGAGTGTCCTCGTTGTTGTATCGGAATAACTGAAGTTGATTTCCTTACTGGCATAAATCCATTGGAGCGGATCCAAACTTCATTCCACCATTATATTCATCTCCTCATCGAATCGCAGGGATTCCTAATTCCTGACGCGAAAAACTGCAAGTAACTGGCATCGCTCTTTTGCGCGCGAACTTCTTCGGTCGCCAGGCCAACAAGTGCAGGCTGAGGGCAGTGACTGGACAGGACTCAGTAAATTTGAGGTCCTGCCCCAAAACTGTTCTTCAAACCAGTAGCTCCGCCAGCGGTTGCCCTACTATTCTTCGCCTGCGGTAATGGCCCGAGAGCGAAGTGCTCTCGACTTCAGCGGACCCACCCCAACCCCGGCCTGCAGGCTGACTTAAATGAATCCCCATTTTTGTGCGAGGGAGAACTGCGCCCTGAATTTGCTGGCTAATCGAAGGAAGGTACATTCAATGCGTTTCGGATGCATGGAGTTTCGCAAGCGAGCAGATCAATCGGGTCACGATGCCGGACGATTTTGGCGAAATCGAGTGCTGCTGATCGTTGTTTTGCTGGCACCCACGCTGTTGTTAATCGGATGCGCGGGAGTAGTGAGCGCAGGGGGAACGAAATCGGACCCAACGCCGCAAGCCGCGATTCAAGTGACTCCAATTAGCTTCAACTTTGGCAGTCTTGTTGTCGGCAAGAAAACCTCGCAATCAGCGACGGTCACGAATACGGGAAGCGAGGCGATCACTGTAACTGCGGCTGCTGTGTCCGGCAGCCAGTTTTCGGTTTCCGGGCCCACCATGCCTCTATCCATCGCCACGGGACAGTCAAGCACGTTTCAAGTGTGGTTCGACCCCAACGCCACTGGAAGCGCTAGTGGCACGCTTACGATTCAGACGAGCAACGGAGT
>JBARCY010000428.1:0-36135 GCA_049794595.1 Candidatus Acidiferrum sp. | reverse complement strand
GTGGCGAGGCCGGCGTCGACGGCTTCGACGGCTTTGATCGTGGCTTCGAGATTTCCCGAGTGGCCGACCATGTCCGCATTCGCGTAGTTCATGATGATGGCGTCGAAATCGCCCTTTTCGATGGCTTGTACGACCGTGTCGGTGATTCCTTGTGCGGACATTTCCGGCTTGAGATCGTAGGTGGCAACTTTGGGTGAAGGCACGAGAATGCGCTCTTCGCCGCCGAAAGGCTTTTCGACGCCGCCATTGAAAAAATAAGTGACGTGGGCGTATTTTTCCGTTTCGGCGCAGCGGAGATTTTTGTATTGGAGCTCTTCGAAAACTTGCGCGAGGATGTGCTCGAGTTTTTCCGGAGCGATGACGTACTTGAGCCAGGGCCAGTTTTTGTCGTACTGCGTCATGGCCACGTAGAAAAGATTTGCGGGGCGCTTGGCGTCGGTGATTTTGTCGAAGGCCGGCTCGACGAGGGCGCGCGTCATTTGGCGAGCACGGTCGGCGCGGAAATTGTAGAAGATGATGGCGTCGTCATCGTGGATAGTGGCGACCGGCGCGGCTGCGGCGCCTTCGCCTTTGGTGATGACGATGGGCTTTACGAACTCGTCGGTGACTCCCTGTTCGTAGCTTTCTTGGAGCGCGGCGACGGGATCGGTCGAATACGTTTCGGCCTCACCGTGAACGACCGCGCGGTAGGCCAGCTCGATGCGCTCCCAGCGGTTGTCGCGGTCCATTGCGTAGTAGCGGCCGGTGAGCGTGGCGATTTCGCCGACGCCTAGCTCGCGCATTTTTTGCTGCAACTGGCGAACGTAGTCGCGGCCGCTGTTTGGAGGAGTGTCGCGGCCGTCCATGAAGCAATGGACAAAGACGCGCTCGACTTTTTGCTGCTTGGCCATTTCGAGAAGCGCGAAAAGATGCTGGATGTGCGAGTGCACGCCGCCGTTGCTGACCAGTCCGAGCAGGTGCAACTGGCGCTGGCGCCCGCGCTCCATCGCTTGCTGAAAGAGCGGCACATTTTGCAATTGTTTGTTGGCGATGAGCAGATCGATGCGCGTGATGTCCATGTGCACGATGCGGCCCGCGCCGATATTCATGTGGCCCACTTCGCTGTTGCCCATTTGCCCTTCGGGCAATCCCACGAAAGGGCCGGACGTGTGAATGAGCGTGTTCGGATACTTCTTCATCAGGTCGTCGTAGGCGGGTTTGCGGGCTAGAGCGATGGCGTTGCCTTTCGTTTCTGCGCGGTAGCCCCAGCCGTCGAGGACTGTAAGAACAATTGGTTTTGGTCGTTTGGTCATGGTGTTTACGTGAAGGCTAGCAGGCCGCAATCTCCTTTAGTGCGGCGAGAAGACGATCAACTTCTTCCGCGGTGTTGTAGTGAACGAGGCCGATGCGCAGGAGGCCGCCGGTGGCTTCGACGCCGAGGCGCTCGGTTAAGTTCAACGCATAGTAATTGCCATCCCAGGTGAAGATGCCGCGGTCGCCGAGGAATGTGGCGACTTCCAGGGGCGTGTGATTGGCGAGGCGCACGGAGACTGTCGAGCAGCGATTGTGAAATTGTGTTGGGTCACTAATGCCGAAAAATCGGAGGCCGGGAATGGCGAGAAGCCCTTCGACCAAACGCGAGAGCAGTGCCATTTCATGCTGGCGCGTCGTGCGGTAAGCCGCAAGCAACGCGCTGCGACGATCTTTTGCCGATGGATCACAGCGGCGGCCGAGTTCGGCGAGGTAGTCTACGGCGGCGCCGATTCCGGCGATCAATTCCTGGACTTGTGTGCCTGTCTCCCAGCGATCTGGAAGAGTATCGGGCGCTGGACGGACTTTGTATGGGCGGAAGCGGAGCAAGTGCTCGCGCTTTCCGTAGAGAGTGCCCATGTGCGAGCCGAAGAATTTGTAGGGGGAACAAGCGAGAAAATCGCAATCGAGGGCGCGGACGTCGATCGGGCCGTGGGGAGCGTAATGGACGGCGTCGATGAACATCAGTGCGCCGGCGGCGTGGGCGAGCTTGGTGATTTCGGCTACGGGATTGATAGTGCCAACGGCGTTCGATGCGTATCCGACGGCCACTAGCTTTGTTTTCGCGGTGAGCTTGCGCTTCAAATCCTCGAGATCCAGCGTGCAATCGCTTTCGCGAATGTCTACCTGGCGGATCACGACGCCTTTTTCTTCCAGGGCGCGCCAGGGTGCGACGTTGGCATCGTGGTCCAGCGTGGTGACGACGATTTCGTCGCTGGCGTTGAGTTCTCGGCCGATCGCACGCGACAGCGCGAAGGTGATGGTCGTCATGTTCTGCCCGAAGACGACTTCGTCCTTGTCGCAATTGAAAAAGTCGGCCATGGCCGAGCGAGCGGAAGCGATGATGGCATCGTTGCTGCGGCTAGTGGCAAACGCTCCGCAAGTGTTCGCATTCGAATTGAGAAA
This sequence comes from Candidatus Acidiferrum sp., assembly GCA_049794595.1. Lineage (GTDB taxonomy): Bacteria > Acidobacteriota > Terriglobia > Acidiferrales > UBA7541 > Acidiferrum. The sequence goes on along the minus strand of JBARCY010000428.1, from coordinate 33,720 downwards.
ATAGTTTTGCACCGCGTCCATCACTTGCTTGGGTACTTGGGTGCCGGCTGGTCCGTCGAGAAATGCGGCGCGGTGTCCGTTCACCTGCGATTGCAGCGAGGGGAATTGCGCACGCACCCAGGCTATATCTAGCGGCTTGCTTTCGGTTCCGTGCATCACGGGTGTGCTCATCGGTTTCTCCGCACGATAGTTTCTCACAGGGCGGGCCGGGGATGAAGCCGGGTGCGGGCGTGATAGCATTTAGGCGGTTGTTCCGCACTCATGCCGCTTTGGCGCCGGCTAGAAATCAAATGAGCGGCTGCAAACTGGCCGGCTCCGCGCCACGTTTTTCTCAGAGGTGTAAAAGTGTCCGAAGACTTCACGCCGACCGGGCGCACGCGTGTCGTGCGCGAAGCGCAGCGCGGCGCTTACGAGCGCGAAACCATCTGCAAAATTCTCGATGAAGGCCTTGTGTGCCACGTCGGGTTTTCGGTGGACGGCCAGCCGTTCGTCATTCCCACGCTGTACGCGCGCATCGGCGACGCTATTTATTTTCACGGTTCCGCGGCCAGCCGGATGCTGCGTAGCGTCAGCGAGGGCGCAAATGTATGCCTCACGGTCACGCTAACAGATGGAATCGTGCTGGCGCGATCCGTTTTTAATCACTCGATGAACTACCGGTCCGTAGTGGCGCTTGGCAAAGCCACGCTCGTGGAAGGGCCACAGGAAAAACTCGAAGCGCTCCGTGCTTTCACGGAAAAGATTTTGCACGGGCGCTGGGAAGATGCGCGTCAACCAAATGAAAAAGAGCTGAAGGCCACAAGTATATTGCGGCTGCCGCTCTCGGAAGTATCCGCGAAAGTGCGCTTCGGACCGCCTGAAGATGACGCGCCCGACTACGTCCTTCCCGTGTGGGCTGGCGTGATCCCTCTGCGCGTCGTGGCCGGTGCACCGATTCGCGATGAAAAGTGCGACCTTGGAATTCCTCTGCCGGCCTATGCTGCTCATTACACGCGGTAGGCCGCGAATGAATCCATCCACCAGGAAATTACTGGCGGACAGCGCGCAAAAAATCGGCAAGCAGACCGTAGCCGGTGGCTTCGATCCCGGGATTGTGCTCGACGAAGGATAGGCCGAAGACGTCGAGATCGAAGCGAATCGCCGAGCTGCTGCCCTCGAGATTGGCGAGCGGATCCGAAGCTAGCAACAATTCCGGACGCACGCTGCATTCGACGCCGTCGCCGCGGCGCTCCGCGCGGCAGACCAGTTTGTAGCGCATTCCCGCGGCGCGCACCGAACGAATTTTTTCTTCGCTGAGCTCGCGAATACCGGTACGCTGCACCTGTTCGAGACGGATATCCGCTCCCATCAGGACAATCGCCAGCGCCACGACCTTTACAGCCGCATCCCAGCCGTCCAAATCCGCGGTTGGGTCCGTTTCCGCGATACCCATGGCCTGCGCGTGTTTCACGGCCTCTTCCATCGAGCGGCCCTTTTCGATCTCGGTGAGAACGACATTCGTCGTGGAATTCAAAACACCGGAGAAACCGCGAATGTCCGTGGCGGGCAAGCCATCCGGAAACATCGAGAAAACGGGCACGCCATCCATAACCGTGGATTCGTAAAGAAATTTACGGTTCCTCTCTTTCGCAAGTGCGGTCAATTCTTGGAACGCGTGAACGATAGGGCCTTTATTGGCAGTTATCGCATGCGCCCCCAGTTCGAGTGCCGTTTTCAAATGTTCAGTGGCGGGCTGGCCGGTTTGCGCGATGAGCGAGCTCGTTTCGAAGAAAACATCGGCGCGCGTCTTTTCGAGCCACTCGCGGACGTTGCGTGGCCGCGAGGTGTTCCCCCGCGGAACATAAGCGTGTCCCTGGAGAACCGCAAGCGGATTGAGTCCGTCAGGGTCGGCGATCCAGCCAATGCGGCGCGTAGCTACTCCCGTAAGCCGCCAGCGAATGTCGTAACGGCGCCGCAGATCGCTTTCTTTCGAAATGAGGAGGCGCAGAAGTGCACGGGCCACGTTGCCCATGCCAATGATGGCGAGGTTATAGGAGGGCATGAGCTGATCCTCTGCGAAGTAGCAGGTGAGACAGACAGGAATGTCTGTCCCACTGCGTGGCAGGACAGACACTATTGCTTGTCACACTATGCGGGCGCACCGCGCTGCGCCTCAACGATGGAACGAATTAGTGCGCCGCGGCGAGTTTCGCGGCAGCGTCGTCGATCAGCTTAGCTTCGTCCTGCAAGCAACGGGCGACGACGAGGACGCCTTCATCGGCCTGTTTCCATTCCTTCTGTTCGATGGCTTCCCGCACAGCGGGCATGGTCTTTGCCGCGTATCCGGTGTAAAAACCGGGCGCGTATAATTGGTGCTTGTACCATTTCCGGCCCGGCAGACCTTCCGGCGTGATGAACTTGCGCTCGCTCTCAATGAGCAAGCGGTTCACTTCGTCGAGCGAAGCCGCAGCCAGCGCGGCCCCGCCATTGGCATTGGCGTGTTCGAGTGCCTTGTGATACTCGGCGGCGCTGTGTGTGACTGCGTCCACTGCGTTCTCTAGAGGCGCGAAGTTCTGATAAGGCGGGACTTCTTCTTTCTTCGGCGGAACGTAGGTCTTCTTTGGATCTGCGGTCGCGGTGAAAACACCTTCGTCGATTTCCTTGTTGCGCTCGCGAATTTCATCCTGCATGTGCTTGGATAAATCCTTGAGCTCCTTGACGTAGGTCTGCATCGTTTCGGCGAAATCGCTGAAGTCGAAGGGCAGAAGGTCAGCGTCGGCGAGGCGCATGGCGATGCTGGCGCCGGTCTGGGCAAGCGTGCGGCCATAAACAAATGTCGTATCGCCAAAGTGCGTGTACCAGTAGAAATCGTCGTAAACCGAGTGATAGATCCCGCCGCCATCCTCGCCGCCATAACCGATGTCGAGCGAAGCAACGCCCACGTGCTGGAGGAACGGAGTGAAGTCAGACCCGGAACCAAGAGCGCCCAGGGGCAAATCGTGGCGCTGCCGGATTTCCTGTTTTTTATCTTCAGGCGCGTGTTCGATGGCGCGAAGCTCATCGCGTTTCCAAGCGCTCAGGTTGGTTTCGGGATCCTGAATGTCGCGCGCGATATCGTTCATGAATTTTTCGAGGGTGTGCGAGCCTTCGAGAGCAAGATAGCCGCGGCCGTTTCCGTCTGAATTGATATAGGCAACGGCGTTTTTGCTGAGCTCTTCGGCGTGCGTCTCGACCCACTCCGTCGAACCCAACAAGCCGGGCTCTTCGCCATCCCATGAACAGTAGATAATCGTGCGCTTGGGCTTCCACCCGGCTTTCACGAGATCGCCCAGCGAGCGGGCTTCTTCAAGCATTGCGGACTGACCGGAGAGCGGATCTTCAGCGCCGTTTACCCAGCCGTCGTGGTGGTTTCCGCGGATCACCCATTCATCAGGGTAAACCGAGCCGGGAATCTTTGCGATTACATCATAGATCGGTTGGAGAGGAGTCCAGTTCGATTTCACTTTCAGGTGCACTATTCCTGGGCCTGGCCCGATGTGGTAGCTGATGCCGAGAGCGCCGCGCCAAGCTGCAGGTGCCATCGGCCCTTTCAGCGAGGCGAGAAGCGGCTCCGCATCGCCATAGGAAATTGGGAGAACGGGAATCTTAGTGATGGTCTCGGCGTCCTTCAAAGCCAGGCGTTTCGCGTCCTTCGTGGCGCCGACGCCCGGCGTAAGTGGATCGCCGGCATAGAGTGGCATGTCCGCGACGCTGCCGCGCTGCACGCCATCCTTCGGGCGATAGGGGCCCTCGGGAAAGGTGTCGCCCTGGAAGTAGCCATCTTCGTGCGGATCGGAAAAGATGAGACAGCCGATGGCCCCGTGTTCCGCCGCGACTTTTGGTTTAATGCCGCGCCAAGAGCCGAAGTAGCGTGCGATGACGATCGCGCCTTTCACGGATACGCCAAGGCGCTCGAGTTCCTCGTAGTCGGCGGGAACGCCGAAATTCACATAGACGAGCGGAGCCGTCACGTCGCCATCAATCGAGTAAGCGTTGTAAGTAGGGAGCTGTTCAGCTGTCTGGTCCGAAGTCGGGTCGCCTTTCACGGGAGGCTCTTGCAGCTTGGCTGTGAACTTCGGTCCGCCCTCGACAAGCTCGACGAGGCGCTCCTTGGGCGTTGGAAACAGCACGTCGAACGTTTCGATGTGCGCGTCGAGGCCGAATTCTTTGTACTTCGCCAGAATCCATTCGGCGTTGTCCTTGTCATACGGCGATCCCACGTGGTGCGGCCTCGCGGACATCCTCTGATCATAGCTACGAACTTTTTCCGGATCGGGAATGGCGCGCATCTTTTCTTCCCACTGTCTTTCGACGCGCGAAGATTCAATCGAGTAGCCGGCCAGCGGCTGCTCGTCGGCGACAACGTGCGCGCCAATCGGCGCCAGGGAAATGCTCGCGAAGACAATCGTTGCGACTAAACCTCTGCGGTTCATAAGCCCCCCTTGTTTGGCGCAGGTATTTTGCCTGAACTGGGATGCGATTGGAAACGTTTGTTACAGATTTATCCGCGGCTTCCTGTTTTCAGCAGGATGTCCAGATCATCGGGATGGATGGCGCAGAGGAGGGCTTCCTCGCGGTCGATGCGTCCCTTGCTGATTAGCTGGACGAGCGATTCTTCGAGCGCGAACGAGCCTTTTTTCTTGGTCATGGTGATTTCCTGATGGAGATGCTGCAGCGCGTTGCGGCGAATGTGCTGCCGCGCGCCGTAGCCGATCATTAGAAGCTCCGCGGCAGGAAATCGCTCGCCGCTCTTGCTGGTCAAGAGGATCTGGGTCAGAACGGCAGCGATGGCCATCGCTAATTCCTGGCGAATGGTGTTTTGGCGCTCGTCGGAAAAAGAATCGGAAATGCGCGAGATGGTCGTGGCGACGTCGATGGTGTGCAGCGTCGAGAGCACGAGATGGCCGGTTTCCGCGGCCGAGACAGCGATGCGCATGGTCTCTGGATCGCGCATTTCGCCCACTACAAGAACATCCGGCGCCTGGCGCAGAGCGGCGCGGAGGGCCGTCGGAAAATCGGGCGCATCGGTGCCGATCTCGACTTGTTCGATCACGCTGCGGATGTGGGTGTGCTCGTACTCGATGGGATCTTCGATAGTGACGATGTGGCGCGCCTCGCGCCGGTTGATGTCGTCGATCAGCGCGGCCAGCGTGGTCGATTTCCCCGAGCCCGCAGGACCACCGATCAGCACGAGGCCGCGCGGCAAGTGCGCGAGCATCTCGACGGAAGGCGGGAGGTTTAGCTCGCGAAGCGCGGGCACTTTCTGCGGCAGGGCGCGAATCGCAGCGGCGGCGCGCCCACGCTCGCGATGAAGATTGATGCGGAAGCGGCCCAGCCCGGCGACGCGATACGAAGAATCTGCAATCTGCGTCTGGCGATAGCGCGCCAGTGCGTGAGAAGTGAGAGCGGGAAGCACGGCCGCTTCAATTTCGGGACCATTGAGCGGCGTATCATCGATTTTTTGTACGGCTCCTTTTGCGCGGATGCAGGCGGGCGCGCCGGCAACGAGGAGCAAGTCGCTTCCGTCATGAGCGAGCAGCGTCTTGAGCCATCCGTCGAGTTGGAGTGTTCCAGGAGCGGGTTCCGATCCGTCGCGCTTACGAAAATCGTTCAATTCGTTAACGATGCGGTTGATTTCCGGCGCTTCATTCATGACGATCAAGGACCTAAATGGAGAGTTGCCGGGGAATACTGACCTAGCTGGGGCTTTTCGTCCAGCAGCAAACGCGGGCACACTGGCTTGGAGCACACGAAATCGCAAGTCAGAAGTATGACGGCAGAGACAAAGAGTCTCTGCCGCCCGTCTTCTATGTTTCTTCGAGCAAATGATTGCTTCGAAATGCTACTCGACCGCTCCGGTCTGTTCGGTGGCTACAGGCGTGAGCGTTCCGAAAAGACCGTGCGTTTCACCGTCGGGACCGGCAGAAAAGAACAGCGCCGTGGATGGACCAGCGTTGCCACCGTTGCCGAACGTGAGCGACCACAATCCATCGATGGTTAGAATCGAGTTGTCAGGATTTTTCACGAAGCCTATGAATTCGTGAGTGAATCCGTTGTATGCGGCGACCCAGCCGCTGCCGAAATTGCCCACAAGGATGGAATTGCTGAAGGTGCCGAAATCGCGAGGAGTCCAGACAACACCCCAGGGCGCATTCAACCATGGGCCCTGCTGGAGATGGCCGATGTGTTTGCCATCTGGCTGGTAGAGTTCAACGAACCCGAGACCTTCGCCCGCCACGTCATCATGCTTGGCAGCATCCTGCTTGGCGTAGGTGACGAAGAGAGTTCCGCCGATGTTTTGAATGTTGAAGGGAGCGAAGTCACGCGGAATCCTATCGTCATCGAACAATTCTTCAGAGATGTGCACGGGCTTGAAATTCGTGTCGTAGACTTCCACTCTCCCCGAGCGGAAATTGGTCACGTAGAGGAAAACTTTTCCATTCACAATTCCGGTGGTTGCGCCTTTATAAACCGCGCCCCTGGGCGAGCCCCCGTCGGAATTGTCCACTTCCAGGGTCGCCGCTACGCCGCCAGCCCACGCAGAGATGGTCCCATCTTCGGTGACGAAGATGAAAGCCGCCGGTGTGCTTGGAGCAATCAGAAAGTCCGTCGGGCTGCCGTTATAAACAATTCCCGTAGGAGCGGCGACCGTGCCCGCCGGGGAACCTTTGGGGGGAGGAATGGTAACAGTTCCCGTGCCGTTGATGGGAATGATCGCCCCGGCACCTGTGTAAAGGGTGGAAAAGCCGGAGTTATTGTCGGACACCCACCAGGGGCTTCCGGGCTTTGAAGTGGAAGGGCTGCGAGTCAACCCCCAGGGGTTTACGAGATTGGGATCGGTCACCGGAGCCACACCAGGCTGGTCGGAAACCAGGTTTGTTTGTGTGTAATGTTGCGCTTCCGTAATAAAGGGAACTAAGGCGAGCCCCAACGCAAGAACCACGAAATGCTTGCACCACCTAAACACTTGACCCATAGCGTTTGCCTCCAGTTGGATTTTTGTTGCCGCGAAACACACCTTTAGGATGGCGAGAGATATCCCGCGAGGCTGGATAAACTATTGGTTACTGCAAATTGAATTCCAACGTATCTTAACGTTGCAGAGGTGGGTCCTTCGTTGAGAAAAAGGAACTTACTTGCTTCCGCTGTAGAACACGAGACGCGGCGCTCCTATTTCCCGTAGACAAGGACTGCCGTGTATACCGAACTTGGAAGGCTCTTAGTCCCAACAACCTTGGAGAACAAAGAGGGGAAGATCGCGCTCAATTTGTCCGGTTAGGCCCGCCGGAGAGTCAGAAGCGTGATTTCAGGTGGCACGCCGAGGCGGACAGGTGCGCCCACTGTGCCGAGCCCGCGGTTCACATAAATCGATGCCAATGAGGACGAGTAGTTGGGGAGCAAGGATCTTTGGCTCTTTGTGAACGCGGGAGACGGCAAAGCGCGATCATTCGGCGCTGGAGCGAACATGGGGCGTTGATACAGCCCGGCGATATAGTCCGTGATGAACCGCGCAGGGCTGAGCCGATGATCGAGAATTTCGACTTGGATCTGGCCACCGTGCGTGTGTCCGGCAAGGCTCAGTTCAATGCCCAGCTCCGCGGCGCGATTAAAAGAATTCGGATTGTGGGACATGAGAATGTTCGGCATGTCTCGGCGAACTAGTGGCTCTACACCCCGGAGCATTTGCATTCTACGGCCGCCGGGGGTGCGCTCACGCTGGTAATCAACGCCGATGAGATTGAAGGATGCGCCGTTGAACTCGATTTGCGCGTTCTGCAGACGCAACAATCGCATCCCGTACTGCGCGAAGAGGATCTGGGCCTTGTCCTCCGCGCGGGCATAAATTTCATGATTGCCGTTGCAACCCCAAACGCCGAGCGGGGCGCGTAGCCGGCGGACTTCGTCAATGCAATCGGCGATCGAATCGGATGCGTTGGTAATGAAGTCGCCCGTTGCGAGAGCGAGGTCCGCGCCCAGATCGTTGGCCATATCGACGGCGCGGCGCACCTGCAGGCGCGGCATGTAGCTGCTCAGATGGATGTCGCTGATCTGGACGATCTTCATGCCCTCAAGGCCGGCGGGCAGGTTAGGTATAGAAATGTCTACTTTGCGGACTTGATAGTCGAGGCGCTCGGCGGCAAAGCCGTACATCGCGGTCAGAAACGGCCCAGCTCCGGCGAGCGCAGTGGCCGTCTTGAAGAAGTAGCGGCGCGAGGGGTTGGGGATGAGTTCAGCAACTACAGGCGCCGAAGCCCGCGCCGCCGCCGTTGCAGGCGTCTGCGTTGGCGCGGGTGCAGTGGAGACTTGGGAAGATCTGCGATTCGTCTTGAGCAGGTAGGCAGCGCGCAGCCAACCCCAAATTCGATCGATGGCCCGGACAGCTTTTACGGCGAGATAAGCGAACAGCGCGCTGAAGAACCATAGACCAGCGAATACGGTGATCATGTTCCCGGTCGGAACAAAGTAGCCATGCCGGCCCATGCGGAAGCTATCTGCTGTCTCGGCGATAACCAGCAGGAGCATGCAGACGTAAAACAAGCGCGCCGCGACGCGCAGGCCCTGGCTGCCCCAATTCGAGGTCATACGCCAAATGGCGCGATACCAGAAGCGCTGGGATAGAAACAGCAGTCCCAAAATGCTGAGGCCAATCGCACTGCGCAGCAGAATCCAGGTCCAATTCAAATGGAGCATCCCCCCAACGCAAAATACAAGTTTAGCACGCCTACTCCGCGGGATTTGTCAGGACACAGGGGAGCGCCCTGTGTAAGATGAACCCGGCCATAGGGCCAGGTTTTGGTGTATCCAAAGCAGAAACGCTTGGCTGCCCGGGCCGTCAGAGAGTAAGTGCCTGCCAAATCCAGCCCAAAGCAGGCCCGGCCGCATGTTCAAATGCAAGGAAAGATGAGGAGATCATCGATGAAGAAAATAGGTGTGGGTGGGGCCCTGCTTTTTGCCGTGGCGATTGGAGCCATGCCTGCGCTCGCGCAGGAAGCCAAGAAGGAGGCGGCGCCAAAACCCGTGGCGAGCACTTCACAGGCCGTTTTGGAGTCCTGGAACGACATCGGCAGGAAGTTGATCGCCATCGCCGAGGACTTGCCAGAAGACAAGTACGACTACAAGCCGAATCCGGCTTCGCGGACGTTTGTGGCGCAGCTGCTGCACGCTTCCGGTTCCATGTATTTTTTCACGGATAATGCCGTCGGCAAAAAAGCGCGCTTTGGCGATGATCCAAAACGTGATGAGTTGAAGACGAAGGAGCAAGTCGTGGCATTCGTCAAAAAATGCGTTGAGGACGGGGCGGACCTGATCAAAGCGAAGGGCGACGAGGGCATGGCGGGAACGGTAGTCCTTGGAAATAAAACGTACCGGCTCTCGGACCTTGCGTTTGGATTGATCGAGCACTCTGGAGAACACTACGGCCAGCTCGTCGTTTATTACCGCATCAACGGGTTGGTGCCGCCAGAATCGCGGCCGAAGAAATAAGCAGCGTGACGTCGAACTTTCAGGAAATTGAAACCGGTGGAACGGGCTCGGAGTCTTGACTTCGCGCCCGTTTTCTTTCGTTTGCCAGAAAATCCTAGGAACTTGCGGCACCAGCCGCGCCATTCTCAAGCAGAGCTTTCAGTTGTGCGGGGTCGCTGGTCGGTGGCAGGCAGGTTTGGCCCGCGCAGACAACGGCTAGAGCTTTATCGGCCGGGAGATGCGGCAAGGTTTCCTTGAGCGCGCCGGCGAGATGGATTTGCGGCGTTTCGGGAGTTACCCGCAGGACGGATTCGCCGAAACGGTAGACATGGGATGCGGCGGCTTCGAGAGCTTGCGCAGCGGGGTCCTCCGAGCGCCCCGTAATGACGACTTGCAAGGGGTGGCGCGCGAACAGTGTCGCGGCGAGGCCGTATGTCGCGGCAAACATTCCGTATTGCGGCGCAATCCCGGCGAAAGCTTCGAGTGTTTTCTGCGCAAAATCGTGGTAGCGCTTCTCTCCAGTGAAAGCGTGCATGCGAATCAGCGCAATCGCCGCGACGGAATTGGCTCCAGGTGTGGGTGAATCCTGAAACGGTTTGCGGCGGACATCGAGACCGCCCATCGGGGCGGCGTCGGATGGCCTGTCGAAAAAGCCGCCGCCTTCCGCGTCGCCGTAACGGGCGATGGCAAGATCCGTCGTTTTTTGTGCAGCCGCAAGATAGCGCGGATCGAGCGTCGCATCGTAAGCATCCAGCAATGCGAGGACGCTGAACACTTGATCGTCCAGCGAGCCGGCTAGCGCAGGTCCGCCGATTCGATGGCTGAAGCCGCGCGTTTCGTCCCACACTTCCTCAAGCATCCTGTCCAGCGTTTTCAAGGCAAAAACGCGGCACTCCTCGCTCGATGACCCGTCCAGCACTCGAGCCGCGTCAAGATAAGCCGAAACAAACATTGCGTTCCATGAGACATACATTGTTTTATCAACGAAAGGCGTTGGCCGAGGAACGCGTGCCGCTAGTAACTTCCCTTTGCCTTTCGCGATGATGAGGCGCACGGAGGTTTCGTCGAGGCCGAGTTGCTGGGCAATGTCCCCGGCGCTGCGCGCGATCCACAAAACATTTTTTGCGGGATTGTGATGCATCTCGCCGTGGGGTTCGACGTCGTAGTAGAGCTCCATGACGCGCGCTTCCTCCGGCAGCAGTGCAGATCGCACCTCATCGAGCGTCCACGTGAAATAATCGCCGTCATCGTCGAGCGAATAGTCAGCGTCCTGGCTGGCGTAAAAGCCGCCTTTTTCCTGGTCGGACAAGACTTCGTTCACCCAGCCAACGATGTCTTGTGCCGTTTCGCGCAGAAAGGGGTTCTGAGTCACTTGCCAGCCGTGCAGGTAATTGCGCAGCAGTTCTGAATTGTCGTAAGACATTTTCTCGAAGTGAGGGACGAGCCAGCGTTCATCCACCGAATAGCGATGAAAACCTCCGGCGAGTTGATCGTAAACGCCGCCGCGCGCCATTTTTTCGAGAGTGGTCTCGACCATCGCCAAGAGGTGTCTTTCTTTTGTTTGCTGGTAGCGCTCGAGAACCAGGTCAATGACGGAGGAGTGTGGGAATTTCGGCGCGTGGCCAAAGCCGCCATTCTTGATGTCAAATTGTTGCGTGACCGAGGCGATTTGCGTATCGACTACGCCGGGGTCGAACTCCGCGCGCGCGCCAGTGAACATTTCTGCTTGAGCCACGGCATCGGCCAAATGATCCGCGGCGCGGACAAGGTCGGTGCGTTTATTCTTGTACGAATCCGCGACCGCAAGAAGGATGCGGCGAAAGCCGGGCCGCCCCATTTGATCTTCCGGCGGAAAATACGTACCGCCAAAAAAAGGCTTTCCATTTGGCAGCAAGAATCCAGTCAGGGGCCAGCCTCCCTGGCCGGAGATGGCGCTGACGGCGGACTGATAACGTGCATCAACGTCCGGGCGTTCGTCGCGGTCCACTTTCACAGCGACAAAGTTTTCATTGATGATTTTGGCGATCTCGGAGTTCTCATAGCTCTCGCGGTCGATGACGTGGCACCAGTGGCACCACACGGCCCCGATATCCAGAAGAATGGGTTTGTCTTCCGATTGCGCTCGCGCGAACGCGGGATCGCCCCATTCGTGCCAGTCGATGGGCTGGTGCGCCGCGGAGCGTAGATACGGGCTGGCGGAATCTTTCAAACGGTTTTCAGGATGAGACGCCACGAAAAGTCCTTTCGGATCGCTAAGCGCTGGAGGTGAGCCACGTTCCCGAGAGAGTGCAATGAGATCGGCACTGAAGCGCAGCCGCCGAGTCCGCTATTGCACAATGTTTCCGGGACCGGTGTCGCGGGGGTCGATGGGCTTGCGCCCGGCAAATCCCTCATCTTGCCGGTGGTAAAAGCGGATGCGATCCTCGCCAAGCTTCCAGCACAGATAGACGTCTTCGTTATCGATCACGGCGGGAAAATCAAGCAAGCCCACGTCCAGGTCTTTGATGAGACAGCCCGTCTCGAGGATGCGGTTTAGCGCGGTCTTTAAAGATACGGCAAGCTGCTGGTGCTCGACGCGCAGAGCGGCCAACTTTTCGTAGGGGACGATCACGCCGCCCATCATCATGATTCGCGCTGAGACCGCGGAAAGATCGTTCTCGAGGCCGGACAATTTCTTGCGGCAGTTCATGGCCTCCACGAGAAATGGTTCGAGATCCTTGCGCGCGCGCTCCGCCTCCGTCAGAGTGAAGAGCCGCGGCTCAGGCTCCGGCGAGTCGTCTTGGCCTTCCCCGTCTTCCTCGTCGTCTTCGTTGTCTTCTTCTTCGTCCGCCATTGGGGTGCCTGTTCGTTATCCGGATTTTGTTTCCGGCTTCATTCGATGCTAACTCAAAGTCACCGCAGGGTCGAGCGCGATACACTCACGGAGAACCGCCGCAAGGGGAGCTTTTCACTATCCGCCGATAAAAACCATGGTACGAGTGGGAGGCACGAAATCGGGGGCGTTGATGCGGTGTCCTTCTTCCTTCTCATCAACCACAGACCGGATATAAGTGGTTACGTCCTCGTCGGTGGCCCCTTCGCGCATCAGTCCGCGCACGTCGTGATCATCCTTGCTGAAGAGGCACGTGCGCAGTTTTCCGTCGGCGGTCAAGCGAATGCGCGAACAGTGGCCGCAGAAGGGCTGCGTTACCGGTGCGATCAGGCCGATCTCTCCGGGAGCACCGTCGGCGAAACGGTATTTGCGCGCCGTTTCGCTGCGCTCGTGCGGGATTTGAATGAGCGGCCATCGCGCGTGAATGCGTTGATGAACTTCCGCAGCCGGCACAACGAGATTGCGAGTCCAAGTACGGTCGGCATCCAGTGGCATGAACTCGATAAAGCGCATGATCACGCCGAGATCGCGCGCAAATTCCGCGAACGATTCCACTTCGTCATCATTGAGCCCGCGAACCAGCACGGCGTTGACTTTCGCCGGCGCCAACCGGGATTTCTGCGCCACGTCGATGCTATGCATCACGGTGTCGAAGGATTTGGTGCGCGTGATGCGTTCAAATTTCCCGCGATCAAGCGAATCGAGGCTGATATTGATGCGGCGCAGCCCGGCGTCAATAAGTCGCTCGCAGCGTTCCGCTAGCAGGTGCCCGTTGGTGGTCATCGAGAGATCTTCGACGCCAAGCGCATGCAGTCGCGCGATGTAATCCTCGACGCCTGCACGCACCAGCGGCTCGCCGCCGGTGATCCGAATCTTGCGAATCCCGAGGCTCAGAAAAATGTGCGCCAGCCGGTCCAGTTCGGGCCAGGAAAGGATTTCATCGTGGTCGCGATAGTTTTCCGGATCGGCCGAGCGGCAGTACACGCAGCGGAAATTGCAGCGATCCGTGATGGAAATCCTCAGGTCGGTAATTTGCCGCCCGAATTTGTCCTGAAGGGTCATGGCACGTCTACACCAGACGCATACCCTGTTGGATGCCACGTCGCGATTTTTATTGCGCCCATAAAATGAAATCGCCCGATCCGAATGCTTAGATACGGGCGCGCGACGGAAATACGTATTTTTCCGTCAGGTCGCTCCTTTCCAAGCACGGGAGGCCCAGGTGTTTCCACCCGAACCCTCAGCCTTGCGGCTCGCACATGCTGCCGCGAAAGCATCGTCCCAGGGCCATAGGCTTTCTCTCCCGTAGGCCTCGGGGATCGGAGTTCGCTCATAGTGTATGCCTGCACGAAAAAGAGTACAATTCTGCGGAATTTGCCATGGGCATATTGGCGTTCAGGGCGGATGAGCGTGTGGCAGGCGTGAGTTGTTCTGACGGCTCGCTCAGTGTCACCTTAATGGATGGCAGAGTAATTAGCGTGCCTCTCGCCCGGTATCCTAGGCTTCTCCACGCCACCAGTGAACAATTCGGCCACTGGAAGGTTGCTGGCGGCGGTTATGGCGTCCACTGGCCCCACTTGGACGAAGACCTGAGCACTGAGGGCCTTCTGCGAGGCGCCCCAGCACCCCGGCCTCCGGCAACCCCTTGAGACATCCGCGATTCCGGGCTCGCAGTGTGTGATAGAGTTTTTGCCACGCCATGCGGATCTTTGTTCTCGGGGCCGGTGCGACTGGCTCACTTTTGGCAGAACTTCTCCAACGTCAAGGACATACTGTCTGGTGTGGCGACCGTGACCCCGGCCGTGCGCGCCGCTTTTTGGGCGACAGAAGCACGATTGCGGTCGCGGAAGTAAACGCCAGAAACATGCTCGGCATTGTGCGAGCGGCCCGCGGGTGCCAGCTCATCGTCAATGCTTCGGCAAGCGTCTTCAATCAGATCGTGATGCGAGCCGCGCTCCGTCTGCGCGCCCACTACGTCGACCTGAGTTCACACCTTACGCGGAACCCGTTCAAGTCCGAACAATTCTCCTATGTCAAACGCTTCGAAGGAAAAAACAGAACCGCGCTAATCAACGCCGGCGCGGCTCCCGGCTTGACGAACCTCCTCGTCAAGCGCTCCGCGGAAATGCTGGACGAAGTCCATTCCGTGCAAATCAGGCTCTACGAAAGCACCGAAAGCGACGATCCCATCTCGCAATGGTCGCCGGAAGTCTCGTTCGACGAGGCCATTTCGCATCCTCGCGTCTACCGCCAAGGAAAATTCCGAATGGAAAAACGCTTCGCCGAACTCGAGAAATTCCGCTTTCCCGATCCCATTGGATACGCCAACGTCGTTCTAGCCGCGCAGGATGAAGTCGCCACGCTTCCTTATTCCATTCCCATGCGCGACATGGACGTGAAAATTGGCGGCAACGAATTTGACCGTTTGCGCCGCTGGTACAAACAGGGGAAATTGTCTAAATCCCGCGGCATTGTGCGCCATCGCTTTCCGCACACCTCTTCGCCGCGCGCGATCGCCAAGCTGATTCGCCAGGGCATGCTGCAAAATGCGAAGTTTTCGGCCTCGGTCCTGGTGCGCGGCTTAAAGCGGGGCGCAAAGGAAGATCAACATCTGTTGATCCGGACGGACGCGATGTTCCCGTCGCTCTACCAGATTCGCCAGCAGGGCCGCTACAGCACTCCGGTCGCTTATGCCACCGCCCACGCTGCGGCGCTATTCATCAAATATTTTCGGCGTGAGGAATCTGGCGTCTTCGCTCCAGAAATGCTGTCCGCCGAAACGCGCCGTGAAATCATCGCGGGCATCCGCGCTCACAGCGTAAGAATCACACACAAAGCAACGGCCATCAAACACGATGGCGAGCACGAAGAAGAAGTTTGATCCGCCGCGCTCGAGTAAATCTCTGATTCGCTGGCCGGGTTGCCGCCGGTTAAGGCCTGGCCTCGAACACCAGATTAAACGGCGTCTGCGTGGCGCGCCGGAATCTCGTGAAGCCTCCGCTCGTCACAACTTCCTTCAACCGCTTCTCGCCTGCCTGCGCACCCAGCGCCAGCCCCACTTCCTGCGAGAGGGACGCCGGTGTACATATGAGGGTGGAGGCGCCATAAAATGCGCGCCCGATCGGATTGAGATTCTCCTCGAGCTTGTCTCCAGCAAATGGCTCGACGATCATCCACGTCCCGTCCTTTTTCAGTCTGCTGTGCACGTGCGCCGAAGCGCCCGCTGGATCACCCATGTCGTGCAAGCAATCGAAAAATGTCACGAAGTCGTAGTCTTTCCCTGGAAACGACTTTGCGCTGGCCACTTCAAACTTGATGCGATCGCCGACGCCAGCTTCACGAGCGCGCTGCTTGGCGGTTTCGATCGATTTGTCGTGGTAATCGAAGCCTGAAAATTCCGATTTGGGGTAGGATTTCGCCATCAGAATCGTCGAGGCCCCCAGTCCGCAGCCCACATCGGCCACATGCCCGCCGCTTTTCAGTTTCTGGTCCACCCCTTCGAGCGATGGAATCCAAGTCGCTACGAGATTTGAAGCGTAGCCCGGCCGAAAGAACCGTTCCGTGCCGACAAAAAGCTCGGAGTGGTGTTCGTGCCAGCCCATTCCTTCGCCTGTCTTGAATTTTTCCGTGAGCGATTCTTCCGCCTTGATCGCCGCGAGCGCCACTTGAAATGCTCCCGGCAGGAACACCGGGCTGCTTTCGTCGGCCATGGCAAAGGCTTGCTCTTCGCTAAGATGGAATTTCCCCGCCGTCGCGTCGTACGTAACGTACCCGCCGGCAGCTTGTGCGCTCAACCACTCACGAACATAACGTTCGTGAGTCATCGTGCGTTTCGCGAGCTCCGCAGGTGTTTGCGGCCCGCCGGCTGCGAGGCCCTTAAAAAGGCCGAGCTTGTCCCCGATGCGGATCAAAGCCGCGTTAAATGTGGCGCCAAAATCCACCACCGCCTTCACAAGAAATTCATGAAGCTTGTCCTGATCAATCGCCATCGATTCCTCCGTAAATAAAAAATAAACGTGTCAGTAGTTTCTCGTGATTCTAGACTCGTTGCGCGGCGAGTGGCAAGGCGCTTCGGCAGTTCGCTCAGCAGCAGCGGTTGGGCCGCGAATAGCGGCGGTTAATCTGTTCTACATAGAATTCTTCGGCGGTCAGCACGCGCTGTTTTGTATCTTCCTTGCTTTTTGCGCACAAATAGCGCTCGTAAGCTGCGTCGCCGCACCATTCCCGCAGGCCGCGCCAGAACAGGCGAAGCGAGCGACGCACGAATTTTGCGGTGTGCCGCATCAATCGTCTCCATGCGCGGAGCCTGAAAATCCCGGGGCCCACTGCGTCGCGACATACGGCGCTTCGTGCAGTACAGGTTCCCGGCGGCCGCTCAAAATCCCGTACCACTGCGCCACCGCTTCGACGAGCAGAAAAAGAATCATCATCGCAAGCGTTGCCGTCACCACGGCATCAAGCCTCTGATTGAAGATCAGGCGCTGTGTTTCAGCGAGCTTCGCGATTGGAATCTGCCCGGAAGCGATCTCCGCGGCGAGCGAATTGGCTTTCGAGAGGAATCCCAGATCGGGATTCGCGGCGAAGATTTTCTGATAGCTCGCGGTCATCGTCACCGCAACCAGCCATGCCGCAGGGACGAGCGTTATCCAAATCCAGCGCAGCCGTTTCATCTTCAGTAGAATCGAAGTGGCCACGACCAGCGCCACCGTGGCCAGCAACTGATTCGCGATTCCAAAGAGCGGCCACAACGAATTGATTCCACCCAGCGGGTCGACGACGCCTTGATACAGAAAATAGCCCCACGCTCCCACGATGAGTGCGCTCGAAAGCAAAATCCCGGGCATCCATCCCATTCGCCCCAGCGGCTTCCAGATTCGTCCGCCGATCTCCTGCACCATGAACCGGCCCACGCGCGTCCCGGCGTCCAGCACGGTGAGGATGAACAGCGCTTCAAACATGATCGCGAAGTGATACCAAATACTGAGCAGCCTCTCTCCTCCTATCGTGTTTGAAAAAATCTGTGCCATCCCAACGGCCAGCGAAGGTGCTCCGCCCGCGCGATTGAGCAACGTCTGCTCCCCCACGGAATGCGCAAGATTGGTCATGGTTTGCGCGTCCAGATGGTATCCCCATCCGCTGATCGTGGCGGCCGCCGCATCCGCCGTTTTCCCCACGATGCTTGCAGGGCTGTTGATCGCGAAATAGACGCCAGGAGGCATCGCGCAAGCCGCGACCATGGCCATCACGCCGACGAAGGACTCGAGCAGCATCGCGCCATAGCCGATCAGCCGCGAATGGCTCTCGCGCAGAATCATTTTGGGCGTAGTGCCGGAGGAAATCAGCGAGTGAAATCCGCTGATCGCCCCACAAGCGATGGTGATAAAGCAAAATGGAAAAATCTTCCCGGCGAACACGGGACCGTTGCCATCGATAAATCGCGTCAGAGGCGGCATCATCATTTGCGGACGCACGAGCAGAATTCCAGCCGCAAGAGAAAAAATCGCTCCGGTCTTGATGAATGCGCTCAGATAATCGCGCGGTGCGAGCAACAGCCAAACGGGAACAACCGCGGCGGCGAAACCGTACGCAATAATCAGAAAGGCCAGCGACACGCCGCCGAATGTGAATGCACGCGACCACGATGGCGATACCGCGACCCACTGTCCCGCCACCACCACGAAGAGCACCAGCGCTACCCCGAACGCCGAAGCTTCCAAAACGCGCCCCGGCCGCAAAAAGCGCAAATAAACGCCAAGCAGCAGCGCGATGGGAATCGTCATCGCCAATGTAAACGTCGCCCAAGGTGAGGATTTCAACGCATTCACCACGACGAGCGCAACGACCGCCAGCAAAATCACCATGATCGCCAGCACGGCAAACTGCGCGATGATTCCGCCCCGCGCGCTCACCTCCTCGCGCGCCATTTGGCCAAGGGTTTTTCCGCCACGACGGATCGAACTAAACAAAATAATGAAATCCTGCACGCATCCCGCCAGCGCGGCGCCCGCAATCAGCCACAGCGTGCCCGGCAAATATCCGAACTGCGCGGCGAGCGTCGGGCCGATCAGCGGGCCAGGTCCGGCAATCGCCGCAAAATGGTGGCCGAAGAGGACCCACTTGTTCGTGGGCACAAAGTCGCGGCCATCATCATGAATCTCGGCTGGCGTTGCGCGCGTGTCATCGAGCGCCAAGAGCCGCGCCGCGATGAATGAAGAATACAAACGGTACGCGACCATGTAGCAACAAACGGCCGCAACGACAAACCAAGTGGCATTCAGCGGCTCGCCGCGGTGCAAAGCAATCGCTCCCAAAGCACCGGCGCCTGCAATTGCTACGCTTAGCCAAACAATGAATTTAAGAATGCGCTTCATTTTCTGGTGGTGCCGCACATTGTGCAGAACGAACAATCGCGGAGCAGTTCGCTCTCAACTTTCGATTTTCCATTGGCGATATGCTCCTCCGCTTTAGGCGGGCGGAAACGGCAGATCAATCCGCGGCATCGTATTCGAGTCGCGCGGCTTCGTCAATCAGCGCGCTTCGGCGCTCAGGCGGCTGTTTCCGCAATATTGCTTGTGCCACACGGACGCCGTTATAGAATGCTCGCGCGAGAGTGAAACGTTTGTTTCCAGGAGTATCCATGCGCATAGCCCGTACGCGGTTTACCGTGTGCCTGAGCGTCGCCGCCCTTCTTCTAATTTCTCCAATCGCCGGCGCTCAGCAAAAAGAAGAACTACCCCATCCGAAAACGCTGCCCGAGCTGCAAAAAGCGATGAAAGACGTTCTCGACAAAGATCACGTGCCCGGAGCAGGCGTCGCCCTCGTCTCGAACGGCCAACTGCTGTGGTGCGGCGGGCTTGGCAAGGCGGACATGGCCACGAGCCGCGACATCACCTGCGACACGGAATTTCGTGTCGGCTCGATCAGCAAATCTTTTGTCGCGCTGGCACTTTTGAAACTCCAGGAAGAAGGAAAAATCAACCTCGAGGCGCGTCTAAAAGATGTTGCGCCGGAAATCCCGCTCAATAATCGCTGGGCGTCCGCGAATCCTGTGCGCATCGTAAATCTGCTCGAACACACCGCGGGTTTTGACGACATGGAAGCTGCCGAGGTCTACAACTTCAAGGATCCTTACAATTTTCCGCTTCTCGAAGTTTTTAATCGATTCCGAGAGCCGCAAGACGTTCGCTGGCCGCCGAGCACCCGCATGTCGTATTCCAATCCGGGCTACTGCATCGCCGGCTACCTCATCGAAAAAATCACCGGTACTCCGTTCGATCAATACATTCGCGAAACGATCCTTCGTCCGCTCGGCATGGCGAACGCCGATTTTCCCTTCACCGACGCAAACAAGGCTCTGCTCGCCACCGCTTACGATGGCAATCCGCCTCACGCGCTCGGCTATCCTTATATCTATCTGCGTCCTGCGGGTGATTTGAAAGCCTCCCCCGGCGAACTCGTCAAACTCGTGCAATTTTTCCTTCGCCGCGGAAAAGTAGGTGAGGTTCAGATCGTCAAGCCAGAGTCCATCGTCCGCATGGAATCGGTCGAAACGACTCTCGCCGCGAGAAACGGCTTGCGCCTCGGCTATGGCCTCGCGAACTACACCGAAGTCGTCGGCGGTGTCGTCACGCACGGCCACGACGGAGGCATCGACGGCTTTATCTCCACCTATCGCTACATGCCCGAACAAAATTGGGGTTACGTGGTTTTGCTGAACGGCACGGAGTCGTACCAGGCGCTGCTGGATTTGAACCGGCTGGCTCTTGATTTTCTGTCGAAGGATTTTCCGAAGCCGCAACAGCCTGCAGTTCCGATGCAGACTGCCGAATTGGAGAAATTGGCTGGGTATTACGCGCCGCGCGCCCCACGCTCGCGGTTGTTTTCCTTCATGGAAAATCTATCCGGCGGTGTTCGTGTCCGCGTCATAAGTGGACAGATCACGCGCTCCGGTCTCTTTGGCAAGCCTGAAGCAATGATCCCGGTCGGCAAAAATCTCTTTCGCGGCGAAAAGGAGCCGGAAGCAACCACGATTTTCGTCCCGAATGGCGCGGGTCAAATGGTTCTCTCCGGACAAGGTTTGGACGGCTTCTCTTATGGCATCCGAAGCGCCATTTTCTGGCCTTACGCGCAAATGGCGATGCTCGTCCTTTGTATGGTGCTGATGGCGACGTCCCTGCTCTTCGCCATCGTCTGGATCTTGCGAAGACTTTTCGGCGCAATGAAAGGCGTACAACACTTGGCCGTTCGCGCCGTCCCGCTTCTCGCCACACTCAGTTTCCTCGCCTTCTTCTTTTGCACGACGAAGCTCGGCGGCGCCGACGCGGGGAGGCTCACCGTCTGGACCTTCGGAATTTTCGCACTAAGTATCCTGTTCCCGCTCCTCTCTCTCTACGGCCTCTTGCTTGCCGTCCGCGTTCCCAAGAGCGAGATCAATGCCGCCGCGCGTATTCACTCCTTCCTTGTCTCTTTAGCTTGCTGCGTGCTCACCATCTTCATCGCTTCCTGGCATCTCATCGGCCTCCGTCTCTGGGCGCCGTGATAGCAACGTTTCGATGGCGGTCTATTCTTATTCGGTGCAGCCGTAGAAGCGGTTCGCGGAATCAAGAACGCGCGCGAGCTGGTCGTGCGGCCTTTTCTCGGTGGATGGCAAAATATCCCAGCCTGTGAACACGGCGACCATGTCGTACTCTGGCACGACGAACAATTGCTGGCCTCCGAATCCGCGCGCCGCCCACGCTATGTCCGCCGGCGCGCTTCCAAAATTTTGCAGCCACCACAAATAGCCGTACTTCCAATCGCCCCCGGGGACCGTCACGTGAGGCGCCAGGGATTCCTTGATCCAGAACGAAGAAACAATTTCTTTGCCTTCCCACATACCGCCCTTCAGATAGAGCTGGCCGATTTTTGCAAGATCGTGCGCCGAGAGGTACAGCCCGCCCTCCGTGTCCGGCAATCCAGTGGGAGTGCGCTTCCAGAAATAACGCATGTCCAGCGGTTTGAATAGATGCTCGTCCGCGTAGTCGTCGATGTTTTTCCCGGTGACCTTTTTGAAGATGTGCGCCAGCAGTTCCGTCTCGCCGCTGTTGTACACGAACGTCTTGCCCGGCTCCTCGGCCATCGGCTGGTCCATGACGTACTGCGCCCAGTCGTGGCTCGCCTCCATGATGTCCGCGGAGTTTTTCGGATCGTCGTACGGCACATCTTCGTTCCACTCGAAACCTGCGGTCATGGTCAGAAGATCGCGAATCGTGATGCGCTTTTTGCGATCGCTCATGTTGGCGATTTTGTGGCCCGAAAAGTATTGCATGATAGGCGTGTCGAGCCCGGCCGTGAAGTCGTCGCGGGTCCTGGCGATTCCGATGGTCACCGACGTAACCGTCTTTGAGACGGACTGCATCGTGTGCATGTCGCTGCCTTGGTAATACGGATGGAAATTCGTGCTGAAATAATTGTACGGGCCTTGCGGATCGTGATTCAGCGGGCCTTCTTTCTTTGCACGTTCGCCATAAATCTTCCCGTAATCGTGCTGATAGGTCTTGTCGTAAACGGCTGTGCCGCAGCGCAAGATAAGCATGCTATCCACCAACCCGTATTTACCGCTGGCCACGTCGGCGTCCAAAGCCGCGAGTTTTTCCGGACTGAAGCCAAACTCTTTCGGCGGTGCCGTCGGCCAGTCTTTCCCCGCGCCGTGGTCCTGCGCGTGGGCGCGGGTACTTGCGCCGAATGGAATGAGTAAAGCGAGCGCCGCTGCCGCGGCAGTTTTTCTCATCAGCCCGATCTCCCTCGAAAAATGCGTCGCGCTCTTTTTCATCGATTCCTCATTTCGCCTTGAATCTCAATCATCCAGGGAAGTAAATCTCAGCAGGGGGTAGAGATCTCGAAATATTTTCGCAACGTCGCGCGGGAAAGTTGCCCGTGTAGCGGCTGCAGTCTTGAGTTTGGCTCGAACGATCCATCCTTGCAGTTTCTTCCAATCCTCCGCTTCGGTCGGCCAGCCATCGCGCTGTTTCCACTCTCCCTTTTCCGCGGTGTACCAGTAACTCTCATAGCGCCGGCCAAGCCGCCTCTTTTGTTGAGCCGCCCAGTTCCGTTGCGCGAGCGCGTGCGGCTCCGCAATTTTGCCCAGTGCCGATTCCTTGCGCTTCGAGCCGCAATAAATGCGAAAGCCGGCGGTAACCGCATCGGCGGAAATGCCCGTATACAACTGCCCGGTCTCGCCTTCGCCGGGAAGTGGAACAGAAAATTTCAGATACATCTGCGCGCGATAAGGCGTTTTGTCCTTCGCAAATCGAATGTCGCGATTGATGCGCGAGAAATTCGCGCCCGTGCGCCCGGTGGTATCGAACCGTGAGTCGAGTTGGAGCACTGCGGAGCTGAGTTCTTCCAGCAGCTTGCGGAAACGCTGCACCACGAATTGCTGATAGCGCCCGCGGTTGGCATCCATCCACACTTTGTGATTGTTGCGCGCCAATTCGCGGAAAAATTGAAACGTATCGCGCGTGAAAATCGGCTCGATTTTCGCCATTGCGGCCCTCGATGCAGTTTGGTCGGGACAAGAGTACACGATTCCCCATCGGCGTCAATCGGCCTATTCCACGCCTCTTAATGCAATGAACTCTTGCATCTGTCGGCATGACCAAAGCAATAGTGGTACAGGCATTCTTGCCTGTCTCTTTCTTTCCCGCAGCAACAGCAGGGCCGTCGTTTCTTCGACTCCTGAAGAAACGCCCACGAATTTCTGCCCCCACCACTTTGGCGCTTGCGGCCTGGCCCGACGGGCGCTAGGCTGCCCGCATGAGCCAAATTACGCCTACAGACAGAACGCAAGTTCGCCGGAAGCCGGACCGCGCCAACTACGACCGCGACACAATTTACGCCATTCTGGACCAGGCGTTTGTCTGCCACGTCGCCTTCATCGCCGACGGAATGCCCGTTGTCGTGCCGACAAATTACGTTCGCGTCGGCGACAAACTTTTTCTCCACGGTTCGACAGCGAGCCGGCTCATGAAAACGCTTGGAAGCGGCGCGCCTTTTTGCCTCAGCGTGACACTGCTCGACGGAATTGTTTTTTCGCCGACCGCGACAGGCCACTCCGTGAATTACCGCTCCGTGGTCGTCATGGGCAAAGCCGAACTCATCGAGGATCCCGCCGCGAAGCTGGCGGCCATGCGCGATTTCGTCGAGTACGTCCTTCGCGGCCGCTGGGCGACCGTCCGTCCGCCAAGCGACCAGGAGTTGAAGGGCACAATGGTGCTGGCCGTGCCGCTCGTCGAGGTGTCCGCAAAAATTCGCACTGGCTTCGCAGTCGACGACGGCAAGGAATATGCCGGTGGAGCGTGGACCGGCGTCCTGCCGTTCAAGTGGACACCAGGAGAACCGGTGCGCGACCCGCGAGGCGACGCGGCAATCCCCGTGCCGGAAAACGTTCAACACTATTCCAGGCCCCAGTAGTTCGCCTCCGGCGTGGAAGGCCAGGAAGCCCAGCCGAGCAAGTCGATCGCCAACTCTTACCCCGGCCCGATAAAATTCGCGACCGATAAGATGCAGGTAGCCCCTGCGAAACGGACCCAGTAGCCTACAAATACAGCTGGCATTTTGACCCAGCTTGAGACACGAGGAGACAAAGCCGCGAATCTTCCACAGTTTTCCACTGATTAAATTGTTGACGGGAGCGGACTTAACCGTGTAGCGTAATAGGGTTTTGCGGGTAACGGATTGGCATCTAACTGCATCTATACAGATGTACTTAGAGTCAGGGCGACGTACTCTGAGAGCGAGAAACGGGCGAAGCACGGGTCGAGCGGCGAGCGGGCATCGCGGTACAGCGCAGAGGATTTCACAAAAAGACGATCGATCGGGTGGGGAGATGAGATTTCCCCATGTTTTTTTGGTGACCGCAGAGGAGTCTGCTGCGCAAGCGTGGCATACTGCCCGCGCCTTTGCACAAGGTTTTCGCCGGCACTGACCGGCATTTTGAGGGCTTGCAAGCAAAGGTTTGGAGGAATTCGTGGCAGCAGTGGGTCTTGAAGAAAAATATGATGCGGTAAAGCAGCTCATTGCCGTAGGCAAAGAGCGCGGATACCTGCTGTACGACGAAGTGAACGATTCGCTTCCGGCGGAGGTCCATTCCTCGGAAGAGATCGACGACCTTCTCACTACATTCGAGCGTAACGGCATCGAGATTTACGAGGACCAGGCCTCGGCGAAGGCCGCGCGCGCGGTCGAAGTGTCCGCGGAATCCGGCGACCGCGACGCCATCGTCAAGGATGATGCGCATTCCGATGAAGGCGGCAGCGACCTGGATTTGACGCCGGGGTCGCTCGAAAAAACGAACGACCCTGTGCGCATGTATTTGCGAGAGATGGGCACGGTGCCTCTGCTCACGCGCGAAGGCGAAGTGACCATCGCAAAGCGCATCGAGCGCGGGCAACTGGTCGTGATGAAATCGATCACACGGTCGCCGATCGTGATCAAAGAATTGATCGCGGTGGGCGAGGACCTGCGCAAGGGCGCGCGGTCGATCAAGGAAATCGTCCAGTTTGACGACGAAGAACTCACCGAAGAAAAAATCGCCAACAAAACGAAGCAGACGCTCAAGTACATCGACAAAATTGCGAAGCTCTACGACTTGGCGCTGAAGCAAGCCGAAAAACTGGATAACACGCCGAAAGCGAAGAAGCGGCCCTATATCAAGGCAAAATGGGCCGTGGCCCGGACGCGCGTCGAAATTTCGCTGGAAATCCGCGGAATCGATTTCAACCCGTTTGAGAAGAAGCGCCTCATCGACAAAATGCGCGGGACGGTCGAGCGCTTGCAATCGCTCGAGCGCGAAGCGGGCCGGCTGGAGCGCCGCGTGGACGCCGCCAAGGGCGACGTGGCCGCCGAAGCGCGCAAGGAACTGCGCACGCGCCGGACCGAGCTGAAAGACATCGAAGACGCCAGCGAAGTCGGGCTCACTGAATTAAAGCGCACGCTGACGTTTATCCATCGCGGCGAAGCCGAAGCCGAACAGGCAAAGAAAGAGTTGATCGAAGCCAACCTCCGCTTGGTCGTTTCGATCGCGAAGAAATATACCAACCGCGGCCTGCAGTTCCTCGACCTAATTCAGGAAGGCAACATCGGCTTGATGAAAGCCGTCGACAAGTTCGAATGGCGCCGCGGATATAAATTTTCGACGTACGCGACGTGGTGGATCCGCCAAGCCATCACTCGCGCGATTGCCGACCAGGCACGCACCATCCGTATTCCTGTGCACATGATCGAAACCATCAACAAGCTGGTGCGCACGAGCAGGCAGCTGGTGCAAGAGCTTGGCCGCGAACCAACCAGCGAAGAAATTGCCAAGCGCATGGACATCCCCGTCTCCAAGGTCCGCAAGATCTTGAAGATTGCGCAAGAGCCGATTTCCCTCGAAACACCCATTGGCGAAGAAGAAGATTCGCATCTCGGGGACTTCATCGAAGACAAGGCGGTGGTTTCGCCGTCGGACGCGGTCATCAATTTGAATTTGAAGGAGCAGACGTCTTCCGTGTTGAAGACGCTGACGCCGCGCGAGGAAAAAGTCATCAAGATGCGTTTCGGTCTCGATGACGGCAGCGAGCACACCCTCGAAGAAGTCGGGCAGTCGTTCGCCGTCACGCGCGAGCGCATCCGCCAGATTGAAGCGAAAGCGCTGCGCAAGCTGCGCCACCCGTCGCGTTCGCGCAAATTGCGCGCCTTCTTGGAAGGTCCTTCGCGGGATTATTTGTAGAAAGAACAGAAAATCGAAATTAGAAAAACGAAACGCCCCGAGCTATCGGGGCGTTTTTATTTTTCGGTGGAGCTCCGCGCATTTTGAATCTCTGGGAGAGGTTTACGCGGGGAGCTCGACGTACGCAGAGTACGTGTGCGGCTCCGGAACGGCTTGGCCTTCTTCCCGCAGGCCATCGAGATGAAATGCAATCGCCTCGCGCATATTTTGTTCGACTTCTTCGCGTGTGCGGCCAGTCGAAACACAACCTGGAAGATCCGGCGAGTACGCCGAGAAGCCTGTTTGCGTCGGTTCGATCACGATCAGATACTTCTTCATGGCTTCAACCCCGCTTGTTTCAAGACGCTATTCAAAGTTCCGGGCGCCAACTCATCGCCGGGTTCCCCGGAACCGTGACGAGTCCTAGTTTAGCAGGATGTTTGTATTGGCGATGGCTTCCACGTGTTCTCACGAGCACCCAGCCATCTTGGGCGAGCATGCGGATCACATCCCGAACCTTCATGCGGCAACCTTATGCCCGCGTTTTGGGGCAGTCAATTATTTTGGCGTGAAGCTGTCGCGTGGGACTCGGGAGAAGCGGGTGAGTATGCGGATCGATGAGGAGATCGCGAATACGAGAAAACCTAGAAGAACGCAAAGCAGCAGAGCGGCACCGAACGGCCCGCCCGGATGCAGATTTTGCCCAATGGCGTAGTTGACCGCGGTGGCGACGACCAATAGAACAGCACAGCCGAACCAGGCAAGATAGCCGTTCAGGAATGCCAGCGTTTCCTGGCGCCGCTCGGGCGCCAGCCAATATTCCTTGTTCGGAAGATTGATCATGGGCGTGGGTAGTTTGGAGATGAGCGCCGGAACTCCAAACGTCAAAAACGACACAATCGCCACAGCTCCCGCGAAAAATTCGAAGAAGACCGATTTTGGCTGCCAGCCGTTGGCGACGCCGCGCGCATTGAAGTGGGAAGCCACTACGTCTGGCAATTGCGCGTACATTGACCAAAAGTAGATGGCCGCTGAAGCCGCCACAACCACGAAAATGCTTCTGGGTAGCTTCGAACCCAAGTGAGTATCCCCGCTCCTTCATCTAGGTTAACTGAGGGAATTCGGGTCGGCAGTAAAATTGCACTCGAGATTTCGGACTAGTTAATCTGAAGATGCGAGTTTCGCGGAGCCGTTTCACGTATTAGAATGGCTTCTAAGCCCCGCCGATCGAGGACCGATGAAGAAGCGAACAAAGATAGCTGCGGTTGTGCTTGTTTTGCTTCTAGGTGCCACCGTGTACGGCCTGTATCGAACGGAAAAACCGTTTGGGGCGATCCGCGCCATCCTTGCGCCGCTTGGAATGATCAAAGCGCAGAGCATGGTCGACCAGACGCCGCTGACCACGGCGCAGGCTCTCGCTCAGCTATCCAATAGCCCGGCGGAAGAACGCCTCGCGCAGGAGGCGCTGCGAATCGGCGATCACGAAGTGGACCTGACGTTTGCGGCAGCGCTCCGAGACGTAACCGAGCACCCGCCGGCGCTGAGCGCCGAAGCGAAGAAGATTCAGGACCGCTTGACGCGACACCAAAATGCGCTCGACAACGACAATGCACGCGTGGCGCAACTGACAGCGGCGACCGTGAAGGTTAGCAGCACGCGGAAGGACCAGCTCAACAACGAACTGAATCTAGTAAAGTCGCAGGCGGAACTCGACCAAGATGAAGTCGATGACGCCAAGCAAGACTTGATCCGCGTGGGAGGCGATCCGCAAGCGCGCATACTGGCTCTCGAGCAGGAACACGAAGCGAGTTCCCACAATGCCGCCGCAGCGGGCGCCGTCGCCGCTCCGGCGACTGGCCGCGGACTGATCAGCCTCTACCGGCAGTGGTCTGCGCTGCACGAAAAAGACCAGCAGTTGGCTTCGGCGAAGCAGGCCGCTGTATCGGCTGCCGCGTCCATCGCTGCTCTGCACGACGCGCTCGAGTCCAAAGTGAATGCGGCAAATACAGGAGCGGCCGTTGCGCCCGGAGGGCCCGCCACAGGACAAACCACGGCGGCGGCAATCCACCCTAATCTGAGCGCCGAAGACTCCCTGCAGCTCGTCAAGGCAACCAGGCGGCGCGCGAGCGACCGGATCGCATTAACCACTTACGATAAGCGAATCGACGACGAGAAGCAGTTGGCGCAAACCTACGAGAACTGGCAGATGCTCGTGCAAGCGAAACAGTGGGCCGTCGTTCACCGCCTGCTCATCGATTCCGCCGTTATTCTTGGCATCGCTCTCGTCGGTCTGTTCTTCGACGAGTGGTTTGAACGGCTGTTGCAAAAAGCTTCGCTGGACCGCAGACAAGTGGCAACGCTGCGGACGGTAACTCGCGTGACGCTGCAAGTGGTCGCCGTCCTTCTTATTTTCTTGGTGATTTTCGGAATGCCGAGCCAACTCGGAACGTTTCTGGGGTTGGCGGGCGCGGGTCTGACCGTTGCGCTAAAGGATTTCATCGTCGGATTCCTGGGATGGTTCGTGCTGATGGGAAAGAATGGAATTCGGTTGGGCGATTGGGTGGAGATCAACGGAGTGACCGGCGAAGTCGTCGAGCTAGGCATGTTTCACACCGTGCTGCTGGAGACCGGTAATTGGACGGATTCCGGGCATCCCACTGGCCGGCGCGTAACCTTTACAAACAGTTTTTCGATCGAGGGCCACTACTTCAACTTTTCGACTTCTGGACAGTGGCTTTGGGACGAACTGCAAGTGGTGTTGCCCGCCGGGCGCGATCCCTACCCCATCGTCGACGCCATCCAGAAGATCGTGCTGGAAGCGACGGCGGAAACCGCGAAGCAAGCGGAGAAGGAATGGCAAGGAGTTGCGCGCTCGAAAGATACGGAGCACACCTTGACCGCAGCGCCAGCTATCAACGTGAAGCCCGTCGCCGGCGGCGTGGAAATCGCCGTGAGATATATCACGCGGGCGAACGAGCGCTACCAGTTGCGTGCGAAGTTAAACCAAGCCGCGGTGGATTTGATGGGCCAAGACTTAGCTTCGCCCCCAGCCGTTGCGGCTGCCGCCGCCTCGAAACCGGCTTGAACGCCGGTTAAAATGTAGGCTGGAGAGTGTGGCGAAGACGGGAAGAAAAGATGGAATATCTATCCCGCTAGGATTTCTACGATAGCCGGAGACGCTCAAGAAGGTGCCGCGAAAGATTCACTCATAAGCTGGCGGGCGCGGGAGGCGGAAAGAGTTGCGCCCGCGTAGAGCAGCGCGAGAAGCGCGTAGCCCGCAACCAAGCCGGCGCTTTGCGCGATGATCCCGAGAGAAAAGCTCATGAAAAGTTGCACCACCGTCGTGAGGATGGCCATGGCGGATTGCGTGCGGCCCATGAAGTGGCGCGGGACGATGGCCATGAGTCCGGACTGCGCCGTGACGCCGCCCACAGCCCGGCAAAGACCGAACACAACTTGCATGGCGACGGCACCGAAGAGAAAAGCGACAAACGGCGTGGCCATGTGTCCGACGGCGAGGACAGCGCAAGCCGCTACATAGAGCGGCATGCGCAATGAACCGCGAAGCTGGCTGGCGATAAGACCGCCGGTGATCGCGCCGACGGCCCAGCCGGCTTCCAGAAAACCGAGACCGCGCGCGCCGGCATGCAGAATGTCATTCACCAGGGCGACGAGGACGACGTTGCCGCTGACAACGCCGGCCATCATGATCGCGTGGGTGACTCCCAGCGCGCGGACGAGCGGTTGTTTCTTGAGGTAGGCGAAACCTTCCTTGAGATCGGCGTAGACGGCGAGGGACAGTCCGGCTTCGGCGACTTCTGGATTTTCGCCAGATTCTAAAGCTTCCGCAGTGGCTTCCGTTGCCTCGGAATACTCGCGCGGATATTTCAGATGGTCGCGCGGCGAGACGTAACCGCTGCGAGTACGGTAGAGGCAAAATGCGGAGACGAAATAGGTGAGGCCGTCGATGCAAAGAATGCCCGCGATGCCGGCGCGGTCATAGAGGAAGCCAACCAACGCGCCGGCGATAAGCATGCCGCTTTGCACGCCGATAAGCACCGCGGCGTTTGCGCCGGTAAACTGGCTGGCGGGAATCACTTCCTGGACGAGAGCGTTGACCGTGGCCC
Source organism: Candidatus Acidiferrum sp. (assembly GCA_049794595.1). Classification (GTDB taxonomy): domain Bacteria; phylum Acidobacteriota; class Terriglobia; order Acidiferrales; family UBA7541; genus Acidiferrum. The sequence goes on along the minus strand of JBARCY010000428.1, from coordinate 3,512 downwards.
AGTACATCGCGGAACCCGTGCCGGTGATCAGCGTCATGGCGTAGAGATGCCAGAGATGCAGGTCGCCGCTCCATGCGATATAAGCGGTGGCGAGGACAAAGAACCCGCGGGCGAGGTCCAACGCCATGCCTAGATAACGCCGATCGAAGCGATCGATCAGCACGCCGCCGAGAAACGGAATGAAAAGGCCAGGCAGCGTAACAACGATGACTTGCAGGCTGACTTTTACGGTGGAATGCGTGGCGGCCATGATGTACCAGCTCACGCCGACAAAGTTCATGCCGCTGCCGAAGAGCGACACGAACATGGCCACGAAGAAATAGCGGAAGCCGCGCTGCGCCCAGATCAGCTTCCAGTCCACACGGTGTGTTACGGCGGTTGCCATTGAGCCCTCTAGCTTACTATCGTAGTCGCGCGGATTTGCGTGCGGAGAAGCGCATGGTTTACATCTATTCACGGCTGGCTTCCCCGGCTTGAACTCCGGAAATCGAAAGCGGGCTTCATGGGAAGTGAAGTGAAATGCACGGTGCGATTCGGCAAGGAAGTTTCGGAGGGGAAGGCGCTGCTCGAAGCGAGCGAGGTGCTTTTCCGCGGCAAGTTTCGCTTGAAGATTCCGTTTGCTTCGATCAAATCGGCCACAGCGGTAGATGGTGAATTGCGTTTGCAGACCGCGAACGGATTGGCGATTCTCGAGCTGGGGCCTGCCGCGGAGAAGTGGCGCGAAAAGATCCTGCATCCGAAAACGCGCATCGAAAAAATTGGTATTAAACCCGGAGCAAGAATTTCTCTGTTCGGCAGCTTCGATTCTGATTTCCTCGAAGATCTCAAGCCGCTTGCAGGCTCGATCACCAAGGACAAAGTTGCGCCAAGCGCCGATACGATTTTCTTCGCGGCCGAATCGCAAAAGGATCTTTCGCAAGTTGCAAAGCTTGCAAAATCCATGAAGGGCGCGACCGCGCTGTGGATCGTCTATCCCAAGGGACAAGAGAGCATCACTGAGAACGATGTGATCACTACCGGCCGAAAAACCGGGTTGAAGGATGTGAAGGTCGTCGGATTTTCCTCCACGCACACCGCTCTGAAATTCGTTCTTCCGCTCGACAAACGCCAGGGCCGCGCCAGCTGCGTGCAGAGCACAAGCGCGCAGTTTCGCGTTTGGAGTTCTGAAATTCGGCACTAAGATGGCTGCGTGACCTCTCTTCTCGATGTGCGCGGCTTGATAGTGGAGTTACCAACGCCGGCGGGATGGGTGCGGCCGGTGAATGAAGTGTCGCTGCGCATTGATGCGGGAGAGTCGCTTGGATTGGTTGGCGAATCGGGGAGCGGGAAGACGATGCTGGCGCTGGCGTTGATGGGCTTGTTGCCCGCGGGGGCGCGGGTGAAAGGCGAAGCGTGGTTGGATGAGGAGACCGAGGAGTTAAAGGAAGCAAAGGAGGTAAAGGAGGTAAAGGAGAAGAACGCTCGTAGAGCAATGGCCGTGGCGCGGAAAAATTTAGCGACGTTACAAGAACCCGAATGGCGAGCGGTGCGCGGCGGGGAAATTGCCATGGTGTTTCAGGAGCCGATGACTTCGCTGAATCCGGTGATGCGCATCGGCGCGCAGATTGAAGAAGCGATTCGCGCGCATGAGACGGGCCTGGGCGCGGGCGATGTAAAGCGTCGGACAGCGGAGGCGCTGCGGCGCGCTGCGATTCCCGAGCCGGAGATTCGGGCGGAGCAATATCCGCATCAGCTTTCCGGGGGATTGCGGCAGCGGGCGATGATTGCCATGGCTTTGGCGGGTGGGCCGCGTCTTTTGATTGCCGACGAGCCCACGACGGCGCTCGACGTTACGGTGCAAAAGCAAATTTTGGATTTGCTCGACCGGCTTCGGCGCGAACTACGTCTTGGCTTGCTGTTTATCACGCACGATCTTGGGGTGGTGGCGCAAGTGGCGGACCGCGTGGCGGTGATGTACGCGGGACGCATTATCGAGGAAGGTCCCGCGCGCGACGTGCTGGCAGCGCCGCGTCATCCTTATACGCAAGGATTGCTGAACGCTTCGCCGACCATAGAGCGCGGCAAGCTGCTGCCGATTCCCGGTTCCGTTCCGCAGTTGACGGCGCTACCGCCGGGTTGTGCGTTTGAGCCGCGGTGCTCGTTGCGCCGCAAGGAATGCATGGTTGCTGTTCCCGAGCTGCGAGTTGCGGACGCGCATCACACGGCGCGGTGCGTTTTGATATGACGACTCAGATGCCAAGCCAGCAAACCGCATCCACGACGGCGATCAACGGCGAAATACTGCTCGAGGCGCGCGAGCTACGTAAATCCTATCGGCGCGGCGGCGGCACTTTTTCTAGCGAGACGGAAGGGCCGCGGTTCATGGCGGCCGACGGCGTGAGCCTGGAAGTGCGACGCGGCGAAACGTTTGCTGTCGTCGGCGAAAGCGGCTGCGGAAAGACGACCCTGGCGCGCATGCTGCTTCGCCTCATCGAGCCCGACTCGGGAGAGCTTCGCTTTCAGGGAAAGAACCTGCTGGCTTTGCGGGGCGCTGAACTACGTGCTGAGCGGCGTCAAATGCAGATGATTTTTCAGGACCCGTTTGCGTCACTCGACCCACGAATGCGCGTTGGAGAGATTGTCCGAGAACCGCTGGCGATTCATCATCCGGAACTGGGCAAAAGCGAGCAGCAGGACCGAACTGCGGCCATGCTGCAACGGGTGGGACTGGGCGCGGACACGATGAAGCGCTATCCCCATGAATTTTCCGGCGGACAGCGCCAGAGAATCGGCATCGCGCGGGCGCTGATTCTGCGGCCAATGCTTGTAGTTGCCGACGAACCAGTTTCCGCGCTGGACGTATCCGTGGGCGCCCAGGTTTTGTTGCTGCTCCAGGAGCTGCAGAACGAGTTCGGACTTACGTACCTCTTTATCTCGCATAGCCTGCCGGTGGTGGCACAGATTGCTACGCGGATTGCAGTCATGCGCGCTGGGCAGTTTGTCGAGGTCGGCCCTGCGCAGCAAGTTCTTCATCAGCCGGCACACGCATATACGCGAGAACTACTGGCCGCCGTCCCGGCATTGCCTGCCCGATAAGTCGTTGATCTGTTCCGGCACACGAAGCCTTTTTCAGGTCTGGGGGCACTGTCCGGGGCTCTGACAATCTAAGCGGCGGGGTTGGAGCCTGAGTGTGCGGCCAGGGGGGCCCCCCCCTGGGGTTTTGCGTAAGTGTTCATTCTAAAGATAGATAAAGTTGTTTGTTTTGTATCAGTTTTGCAAGCGTTGATTCCAAATAACTTGCTTGGACTGAATTGCACTCAAATGGTGCAGGATTGCGGAGCACGTCAAACACCTTGCAAATAAGGGACTTAGGCTCCCTGGGGATCTCTAACGCAAAACGCCAGCAGGATGCTGGCGGTACAGCCAATCGGACTCAAGATTACCTAGATTTACTTATACTCTCGGCGTTAACTTTTGTCAAGCCCCAAAACGGGAAAAGCAGCGAAAAACTGGGAAACTGCCAAACGGGCCGC